>NZ_CP194337.1:1541193-1849432 GCF_051903265.1 Curtobacterium sp. SP.BCo | reverse complement strand
CTCCGTCGGCACCTCGGTCGGGTCCGCCGCGACTACACGCACCGGCGCGAAGCGATCGCGACACGACTCGCCGGGGTCCCCGGCCTGGAGGCACGAGCGCTGAACGGCGGTCTGCACGCGGTCGTGACGTGGTCGGGTCCGGCGACCGCACGGGCCGTCGTGGCCCGGACGGCGCGGTCCGGCGTCCTCGTGAGTGCGCTCGACGAGTACGAGGTCACACCCGGCAGCGCCCCGGCCGGCGTCGTGCTCGGCTACGGCGGGCTGACGCTGCCGGAGCTGGACCGGGCGATCGACGCCCTGCTCGGCGCCCTGGCGGCCCGCTGACGGCGTCGGTCAGCCGCGCTGCAGGTGCTCCCGGACGCGGGCCTGCACGGCCGGGGCGCCGGGGTGGTCCCAGAGCGCGAAGTGCGTGCCGCCGGGGAGCGTGACGAGTTCGGCACCGGGGACCTCGGCGGCCGCCCGGGCGCTGTGCGACGGGAGCACGTCGGTGTCCGCGTCGCCGTGCACGAGCAGGGTCGGCACCCGGACGTCGGCGAGCCCGAGGTCGTCGATGGCACCGAGGTTCCGGACGTCGGCGTCCCACCCGTCCCGGTGCGGGCCGGAGGTGTTGCCCGTGCCCGCGAGGTCGAGCACGAACGACCGACGGTCCGGGTCGCCCAGGACGCCGTCGACGTGCTCTCGGAGCGCACGGCCCCGCAGCGAGCTCACACCGCCGACGGCCGTGCGCACGACGAGCCGAGGGAGCAACTGCGCGGCGAGCCGGGCGAGCACGGCGCCGAACCGCGTGCCCCCGACGAGTCGCTCGGGTGTCGAGACCTCGGGTGGGGCCCAACGCCCCGTCAGGCCGGCGGCCACGACGAGCGAGCGCACCCGACCGGGGTGTCGGACGGCGAACCGGTAAGCGGCGGGCCCGCCACCGGACCAGGCGAGCACCGCGGCCCGGTCGATGCCGAGGTCGTCGAGCACCGCGGCGTAGAGGTCGGCCTCGTCGTCGAGCGTCGCGGCGCCGGAGCGGACCGGCGTCCCGAGGTAGCCGGGTCGGGAGATCGTCACGACGCGGAACTCCGACGACGGCAGGAACCGCGCCATGATCGCGGCGACGTCGATGCCCCCGGGGGTGCCGTGCACGACGAGGACCGGGGTGCCGACCCCGCGGACGGCGACCTCGGCACCGGCGGCGGTCGCCGTCGGGCACGTCTCGGGCTGCATCACCCGAGGGTATCCGCGCGACCGATGGACGGGCTGGGCGGGACCACGGGACGCGCCCCGCGCCTCCCGGCCCGCCTGATGGTCGGCACAGGACCGACCGGAAGCGGCCGGTGGACCGTCAGCCGCCTGTCGGGACCCGCCGCTCCGGACGGTCGGCGACGGCGATCAGCCGGCGGCGGCCGCGGAGGGTGTCACCGGGGTACTCGCCGTACGTGCTGAAGTACGCCCCGGAGAACCGGCCCATGTGCCGGAACCCGCAGGACTGGGCCACCGCGGCCACCGAGGTCTCCCGTGCGTCGGCGAGCTGGAGGCCGAGCCGCGCCTTCTCGAGCCGGAGGTCGCGGAGGTACCCCATCGGGGTGCTGCCCTCCTGGCGCTGGAAGGCCTCCTGCAGGGTACGGACGCTCACCTCCGCCGCGACCGCGATGTCCGTCGCGGCGAGCGAACGGTCGAAGTGGGCGTACATGAAGGCCTTCGCGCGGGCCAGCGTCCCCACCGGCACGCTCGCCCCCCGCGCTTCGGGGACCGGCCGGAACGCCTCGAGTGCCGCCTCGGCGAGCCGCAGGTCGAGCACCGCACGGTCGCCGTGCACGACGCTCACGTCGAGCATCGGGCGGGCGATCTCGCGCAGGACGGCCTGCAGCGGGGCGAGTCGCTCGGTGCTCACGGTCACCGGGAACGCGAGCGGCATCGGAGCGGCGTCGGAGCCGACGACGGCGACGGCCTCGAGGAAGTCGGCGTCGAAGTGCACGAGGTGGACCGTCCCGGGGGCGGCCGTGACGTGGAAGGGACGTCCGGCGGGCAGCATCACGGGGACGCCCGGCTGCAGCGACACCGCCTCGTCGAGGTCCTCGTCGATCGTGACGTTGCCCTCCACCGACCACGCCAGGAGGTACTGCCGCTGCGGCGCGAGCACACCGACGCGACGCACGGAGACGGACGAGGTGCGCAGGCTCACCCGGCCGTCGCCGGTGGCCCGGTAGCGGAAGCCGAATCCGCGCCCGTCCAGGACGAACGCGAGGTCGGGGCTTGCGTAGACGTCACGGTAGAAGGCGATCGCCTCGTCCGGGTCGGTGCCGCTGCGGACGGTCTCGCGGACCGAGGTCTGGCGGAGCTCCTCGGTCGGGACGTCGTCGAGCGGGCCGTCGGCCGTCGCGGTGCTCACGCCTGCTCCGTGCGGGCTCCGGCTCGTGCACCCGGTCGGCCGTTGCCGGACCAGCCGGCACCAGGACGGTTGCTGCTCACGAGGTCGGCGAGGGACGGTTCGGCCTCGACGGGCAGGACCCATCCGCGGCGGGTCGCCTTCCGGAGGTGTCGGTAGGTCGTCACCCGCACCGGCTGGACGTCGTCGTTGGACTCGTACGTGGTCATGTCGCGCTCCCTGTCCGCGACCCCGGCTTCCGCACGACCGCACTGCGGCCGGTTCCAGGACTGGCCTCGGGGTCTCGGAGGGTGTCAGGGAGCGCCACGAACGGCGCAGAGAGAGATCGTCGTTGGACACGACGCTACGCGGGTCCTGGACACCGGCACGGAGGGGGCACTCAGGCCGCGCGATCCGGACGTCAGGCACATTGTTCACATACAATGCAAACATGTTGATCACCGTCGACCCCGCAGCGAGGGCATCACTCGCCGAGCAGGTCGCCGCCCAGGTCCGGTACGCCATCGCCCGCGGTGAGCTCCGGACCGGGGAACGCCTGCCGTCCGCCCGGGACCTCGCCGCCGCCGTCGACGTCAACATGCACACGGTGCTCCGCGCCTACGCCCAGCTGCAGGACGACGGGCTCATCGAGCTGCGTCGCGGCCGGGGGGCGACCGTGCTCCGGTCCGGCAACGCGTCGTTCGACCGGTTGCGCACGCTCGTGGCGGAGCTCCGTGAGCAGGCGGAGACCCTCGGGGTCCCGCTCGACGACCTGTACGCGATGATCAAGGGGGCACGATGACGACACGGACGATGGGGTTCGGAGCACGGACGGCGGTGGTCGCACCGCCAGTCGCGCTGGCGGTGGCGCTCGGCGTCGTGGCCGCCGTGGTCGGTCCGACGCTGCCGGCACGGATCCCGACGCACTTCGGCGCGGACGGCACGGCGGACGGTTGGGGCTCACCCTGGCCGTTCTTCGGCATCACGGCGGCAGTGGTGCTGGCCGCGGTCGTCGTCGCCGGCAGCGCACTGCGGTTCCGGGACCGCCGGACCGCCGCGATGGTGACGCTCGTGCTCGACCTGCTCGCCGGGGTGTCCGCGAGCGTGTGGGTCGTGCTCGCGCTCCTCGCCGCGGCAGGACGGGCGAGCATGCCGTGGTGGTGGACCGTGGTGTTCCTCGCCGTGGCGGTCGCGGCAGCCCTCCCGCCGGCGCTCGCCCTGCTCCGCACCGCTCCCCCGGTGCCCGCGCACGAGGTCGATCCGCTCGCGGTGGCACCGGACGCCCGGATCGCCTGGCGGGCCGTGGCCGGGAGTCGCTGGTTCGCCGTGCTCGGGGTCCTCGTCGTGGCGGCCGGGGCCTGGGCGACCTGGCAGACGGCCCGGGAGGACACCGGCGTCGCGGTGGTCACGGGCGTGCTGATGCTGCTCGCCGGGCTGACGGTGATCGCCCTCGCCCGGGTCGAGGTCACCGTCGACCGGCGCGGGATGCGGCTCACCTCGACCTGGACGCGGATCCCGCTCATGCGCGTGCCGCTCGAGCGCATCGAGTCCTGCGGGTGGGAGGACGTGTCGCCGGGGCAGTGGGGCGGCTGGGGCTACCGGATCTCCGGTCGCGGGGTCGCCTACGTGGCGCGCTCGGGGCCGGGCATCGTCGCCCGGCTGCGCGGGGGCGGTGCGCGGGCGGTGACGGTCGCGGACGCCGAGCGCGGTGCCGCGGCGCTGGGCGCGCTGCTCGCCGCGCGCGGGCGGTAGCGCGGGCGCGGCCGCGGGTGCGGCGCGGCGCGGCGCGGCGCGGCGCTTGGTGAGCAGCAATCGTCGGGTGCGGTCGCGCCACCCGACGGTTGCTGCTCACCATCCACCGGCCTGGAGGCACGGGGCCGGCCCGCCCCGCGCCTCCAGGCCGGCCGCGGTGCAACGCGGTGGCGACGTCGGCACGGCTGGTGACGGACGCGACCGCGGTGGGCGGGTACGGGCCGCAGTCCGTGCCGGACGCGACGGACCCGCGGCAGCACTCGGAGGCAGCTGCCGCGTGGTTCGCCGCGTCGGTGGCGGCCCTCACCGTGCCCGGCGTCGCGACGATCATCTGGCGGAGGTATGGGGGCCACGGGGGAACGCCCCGCCGGAAGGGGGTCGGCGGGGCGTTCCGGTCCGGGGAGTCCTGATCAGCGGCGCACGGCGTCGATCTTGAGCATCTTCGCGATGACGGAGTCGAGCTCGCTGTCGTCGAAGACCTGCTTCCAGTCCTCCTTGATGAGCTTCTCGCGGCCGTAGCCCATCGCGATGTGGCAGGCGTCCGAGAACGGGTTCGAGCCACGGAGACCGTTCGTCAGCGCGATCCAGGTGTGGCCGTACAGCATGGCGCGGGCGGCCTCGCGGGGCACGCCGACGCCGGTGACGGTCTCCTCGAGCGCGTCGTTGAGGAAGTCGCCGATCATGCACGCGATGGTCTCGACCAGGGTCGGCTCGAGCACGGCGAGCTGCTTCACGGTGACCCAGTGCACCCGGATGACGGGCGCGTACATGGTCGTGATGACCCCCTCGGCGACGGCCTTGGCCGTGTCGCCCTCGTCACCGAGCGACTCGGACGCGTCGAACGCCGCGATGACCTCCTGCGGGGCGGCGATGCCACCGAAGGTGTCGTCCCACTCCTCCTTCGATGTGCGCTCGAGGAACACCGACGGGTGGCACGGGTGCGCCACGGCGTAGTGGATGTCCTCGCGCTTCGCGAGCAGCCCGGCGTACGCGGCGGCCGGGTCGAGCGTCAGGATCGTCGCGCCGGCCTTCATGGCGGGGACGAGCTGCTCCGAGATGCTGCCGAGCAGGACGTCGGGCACGGCGAGCACGACCACGTCGGCGGCCGCGGCGGCGTCGAGGCTGTCGGTCAGCGTCCGCCCGAGGGCCTCGATGCGCTCCTGGCCGGCGGGCGAGGCCTCGCTGTAGAGCGTCGTGTACTCGCTCTTCGCGAAGTTGTTCGAGACGCGGGTCCCCATCTTGCCGCCGGCACCGATCACGGCGACGGTGACGTCGGCGGTACCGGACCCGGCAGCGACGGTGTGGGTGGTGATGGCGGTGTCGATCATGATTCCTTGCTCCTGATGTAGTCGATGGTGTGCTCGGTCCACGCCGCCTCGATGCGGGTGGTGGTCTGTGCGGGCGTCTCGCCCTCGTGCGGCTCGGCGCCGGCGGAGGCGTCCTGCCAGGGCAGCCAGAACTCGATGACCCGGTTGACGCCGCGGGTGTGCGGGTCGACCGCGGCGCGGACGGCGTCGTAGTCGAGGATCCCGGTGCCGGTGCGGACGCCGGTGTACTGGAAGCCGACCCAGCCCGGCGACCGGGTGAACCCGGAGTCCTTGACGTGCCAGTTGCGTGTGTACGGCGCCGCGGCCGCGACGACCTCGTCCGGGTGCTCGAGGCGTGCGACGGTGTTCGCCGGGTCCAGGCAGATCGCGAGGTGGTCCGAGCCGATGGCCCGGACGACGGCGACGAGGTCGGCGGTCGCCACCACCTCGTAGGTCTCCAGGGCGAGTGTCACACCGGCGGCCTCGTAGGCGGGGAGGGCCTCACGGAGTCGCTGCTCGGTCGCGCGGGCACCGGGCAGGTCGTCGCCGGCGCTCCACATCGACCGGACGAGCGTCGCGCCGAGCCGCTGCGCGACGTGCAGGTACCGGTGGAGGTGCGCCGGGTCCGTGCCCCGGGTGCCGACCTCGAGCGCGAGGCCCAGGTCGTCGGCCAGCGCACGGATCGCCGCGAGCCGCTCGTCCGACGCGGTGTCGAGCGGCAGGTGGTCGCAGATCTGGACGAGGTCGACGCCGTCGTGCGCGGCTGCGTCGCGGAGCACGTCGTCGAGGGACATCGGTTCCGGGACGCGGTCGGACATCCGCCAGGTGTAGGCGTACGTGGAGAGGCCGAGCAGGGAGGTCATGCGGCCACCGCCAGCGCCTGGGCTTCGTCGAGGATCGTGCGGATCGCGGCGGGATCGTGCGCGAACCGGCCGAGGAACAGCCCGCCTATGCGGCCAGCGCCCCGGGTGAGCAGGCCCGGACCGGCGCTGCCGCCGTAGACCACCGTGCTGCCCTGCAGGTCCGTCCGCGTCGCGAGGTACCGCTCGACGCCGGTGAGCACCGCGACGATGTGGTCGTCGGGCGCCGGTGCCGGGGCACCGATGGCCCAGACCGGTTCGTACGCGACGGTGATCGGTCCGGTGAGGCCGTCCGCGGTCGCCGTCGCCAGGAAGCGGTCGAGTTGCGCGGTGACCTCGTCGACGGCAGCCGTCGCGTGGGTCGCCGTCGCGTCGCCGGCCGTCGTCTCCCCGCTGGCCGTCGCCGCGTCGCCGGTCCCGCGCTCCGTCTCGCCGACGCAGATGAGCGGCCGGAGTTCGTTCCGGAAGGCGGCGTGGACCTTGCCGGCGACGTCGTCGTCCGACTCGTGGAACAGGGAGCGCCGTTCGGCGTGTGCGATCTCGACGAGGTCGACCCCGATCTCGCGGAGTTCCCGGCCGGACACCTCGCCGGTGAACGCGCCCTCGTCGGCCCACGCCAGGTCCTGCGCGCCGAGGAGCACCGGGGTGCCCGCGAGCACGGAGCGGACCGGCACCAGCGACGGGAACGTCGGGACGACGAACAGCTCCACCGTGCCGGACTGCACCGCCGGGTGCTCGCGGGCGATGTCGGCCACGGCGTCCGCCCACGACAGGGTCCGTGCGTGGCCGAAGTACATCTTGAGCGACACCCCGATCGTGATCGGGGCGGCTGCCGCGGTCCCGGACATCAGGCGTCGGTCCCGACCGGTGCCGAGCCGTCGTAAGCACAGATGGCGTTGACCTTCTCGGCGCTGGCGCTCGCGGGGTCGAACGTGTAGCCGAGCCACTCCTTCGCCATTCGGCGGGCGACCTCGATGCCGACGACCCGCTGGCCCATGCAGAGCACCTGGGCGTCGTTCGACAGGATCGAGCGCTCCACCGAGAACGAGTCGTGGGCCGTCACGGCACGGATGCCGGGGACCTTGTTCGCCGCGATCGCGACGCCGAGCCCGGTGCCGCAGATCAGGATCGCCCGGTCGGCCTCGCCGTTCGCGACCAGGCGCGCGGCGTCCACGGCGACGTGCGGGTACGCGGTGTGGCCATCGGCGTCCACGCCCACGTCGACGACGGACGCCACGCGGGGGTCCTTCGCGAGGTCGGCCTTGATGACCTCCTTGTGGTCGAAGCCGGCGTCGTCCGAGCCGACGACGATGCGGAACTGCTGCTCACTCATGCGGGTGTGCCTTTCGTGTGGGGGTCAGGCGCGGACGGCGATGATCGACAGGACCGCGTCGGTGATGAGCGCGAACGAGACCGCACCGGCGTCCGGGGTGCCGACGGCGTCCTCGCCGTGGGTGCGGGCCCGCCCCATCCGCGGTAGCAGGTCCGCCGTGGCGTCCGCCGCGATCTGCGCGGCCGCGGACGCCGCGGACCAGGCATCCACGAGCTCGTCGCCGGCCGCGACGCGGGCGGTGAGTACCTCGTCGAACGGCACGAGCGCGTCGACCATGGTCTTGTCGCCGGGGACGGCGCCGAACGCGAGGACCGCCTCGGTGGCGGCGTGCACCGCGCTCTGGACGGTGGCGGCCGACGGACGGTCGTCGTCGCCGAGGACGCGGCCCAGTGCCTCCAGGGCGGCTCCCCAGATCGCGCCGGAGGTGCCGCCGGCCTTGTCGGACCACGCGTCACCGGCGATGGCGAGGACGCTGCCCGCGCCGGCGCCGCGCGCGGCGGCGTCCTGCGCTGCGGCGTCCGCGGCGGTGGACCCGCGTTGCATGCCGATGCCGTGGTCGCCGTCACCGGCGACGGCGTCGATGCGCCCCAGTTCGTCGGCGTGGGCGTCGATGGTGCGGCGGATCGCCGAGACGGCGTCGGCAACGGTGCGCGCCGACTCCTGGGACTCGACGGTGCCCGGGGTGACCGGCGCCTGCTCGTCGGCGGCGAGGACCTCGGGCGCGACCTGGTGCTGCGGGACGGCACCGCCCTTGCGGTACGCGGGGCTGTCGGCGGGAGCGGCCCAGAGCTGTTCGAGTTCTTCGTCGAGCCAGAACAGGGTCAGCGAGACGCCGGCCATGTCGAAGCTCGTGACGAGTTCGCCGACCTCGGGCTCGACGACGACGGTGCCCGCGTCGGCGAGCTTCCGCTGCACGGCGCCGAAGACGACGAAGAGCTCCTCGTACTTCACGGAGCCGAGGCCGTTGAGGATCGGGACGACGCGCTGGCCGGCGTGCGCCCCCACGGCCTCCGGCAGCTCGGTCAGCAGCGTGTCGACGAGCAGGTCCGCCAGGCCGTCAGCGGTGGGGACGTCGGCCTCGGCGATGCCGCGCTCCCCGTGGATGCCCATGCCGATGGCCATGCGCCCCTCGGGGACGGTGAAGAGCGGCTCGTCGGCGCCCGGGAGTGAGCAGCCGGAGAAGGCGACGCCGAAACTCCGGGTGCGGTCGTTGGCGCGGGTGGCGATCGCGGTGACGGCGTCGAGGTCGTCACCGCGTTCGGCGGCGGCACCGGCGACCTTGAAGACGCAGAGGTCACCGGCGATGCCGCGGCGCTTGTGGGCCTCGGCGCTCGGGGCGGAGGCGACGTCGTCGGTCACCCGCACCGTGCGGACGTCGATCCCGCTGTCCGCCAGTGCCCGCGCCGCGGCGTCGAAGTTGAGCACGTCGCCGGCGTAGTTGCCGTAGCTCAGCAGTACCCCTCCGCCGTGCTCGGACGCCTTCGCGACCGCGGTGACCTGCTGGGCGCTCGGGCTGGCGAACAGGTTGCCCATCGCCGCGCCAGCTGCCAGGCCGTGGCCGACGAGTCCGCCGAATGCCGGGTAGTGGCCGGAGCCGCCGCCCACGACGAGCGCGACGGTGCCGTCGGGGCTGGTCGTGGAGCGGGCGACGCCGCCGTGCACCTTCCGGACCCGGGCGCGGTTCGCGGCGACGAAGCCGTCGACCATCTCGTCCGCGAAGTCCGCGGGGTCGTTGAACAGGCGGGTCATGCGCCGGCCTCCTGGGTTGTCCGAGGAGCAGCTCCGGCGTCGGCTGCGGCCGCGGCCGCTGCGTCGTTCCGCTTCGTGCTCCGGCCGAGCACGAACATCAGGACGCTCGACAGCACCATGAAGAACCCGACGATGAACATCGGCACCTGGTACCCGCCGGTCCACTCGCTGACCGCGCCGGTGATGTACGGAGCAGCGAAGCCACCGAGGTTGCCGATCGTGTTGATCAGGGCGACGCCCGCGGCCGCGGCGGCACCGGTGAGGAACTGCGTCGGCACCGTCCAGAAGTTCGGCAGGGCGGCGAAGATCGAGCAGGCCGTGATCGCGATCACCGCGACGGTCGCCGCCGGGCTGTTCATGTAGAGCGCGACCGGGACGCTCAGCCCGCCGACGAGGGCCGGGACGGCGATGTGCCAGACCCGCACGCCGCGGCGGAAGGCGTCCCGCGACCAGAAGTAGAGGACGACCGCGGCGGGCACGTACGGGATCGCCGTGATCAGGCCCTTCTGGAACAGGTCGAACGTGGTGCCGAACTGCTCCTGGAACCCGTCGACGATCGTCGGCAGGAAGAAGCTCAGGGCGTAGAGACCGTAGATGAAGCCGAAGTACACCGCGGCGAGCATCCACACCCGACCGGAGCCGAACGCCGCCCGGAGGCCACCCTTGCCGTGGCCGGTCCCCTCCTTCTGCCGGTTCTCCGCGGCGAGCGCACCCTCGAGCCAGGTCTTCTCGTCCTCGTCGAGCCACTTCGCCTGCGACGGCTTGTCCTTGAGCACGAAGAGGCACAGGACGCCGACGACGATCGCCGGGATCGAGACGCACAGGAACATGAAGCGCCAGCCGGCCAGGCCGCCGAGCAGCCCCTCGTGGGTCATCAGCCAGCCGGCGAGCGGCGACCCGATGACGCTGGTGAGCGGCTGCGCCAGGTAGAACAGCGCGAGCATCTTGCCGCGGTGGCGTGCCGGCACCCAGGTGGACAGGAACAGGATCGCGCCCGGGAAGAACCCGGCCTCGGCGACACCGAGCAGGAAACGCAGGCCGACGAGCTGCGGGTAGTTCTGCACCCACGTGAAGAGCAGCGAGACGATGCCCCACGTGATCATGATGCGAGCGAGCCAGACGCGGGCGCCGAACTTGTGGAGCGCCAGGTTCGACGGGACCTCGAGCACGAGGTAGCCGATGAAGAACACGCCCGACGCGAACCCGAACTGGGCTGCGGTGAGTCCGAGGTCGGCCTCCATGCCGTTCGGCGCCGCGAAGGAGATCGCCGTGCGGTCGAGGAAGTTGATGAAGAACATCAGTGCCACGAACGGCACGATGCGGATCGCGATCTTGCGGATGGCCGTCTTCTCGACGACCGAGGTGGGGATGCCTCGCGTGGCGGGGATGTCCACGATGACTCCTGCTCGGTGGGGATTGTGCGACTCCGGCCGTGCTGCTGCGCCTCGTGCCGGAGCGGGCGCATCGGTGCGCCGGATCCAGTGTGCGCGGCCATGGCCAAGTTGTCAACCGGTTGACCAAATAGTCGGCAACGGCGGCTGCCGTCCCGGCGCGTGGCCGCGGCCGTGCGTCCGGCGGAACCGGTTGACCGGACGGTACGCTCGCTGCATGCCCGCGTTCAGCCCGGACGACCCCCTCAACATCCGCCTCGAACTCGAGTCGGTACCCACGGGATCCCCCGCCTCCGAGGTCGCTCGACAACTCGTCTCACTGCTGACCGCCGGCGACCTCGCGCCCGGCTCGCGACTGCCCGCCGAGCGGGTCCTCGCCGAGCGACTCGGGGTCGGGCGGTCCGCAGTCCGCGAAGCCCTGGCCGCGCTCGAGATCCTCGGCATCGTGCAGATTCGCCCCGGCTCGGGCACGTACCTGCAGGGCGGGACGTCCGACCTGCTGCCGACGACGCTGTCGTGGGGGCTCATGCTCGCGTCCGATCGGACGCGGGAGTTGCTCGAGATCCGGTCGTCGCTCGAACGGACCGCCGCGATCCTCGCCGCCCAACGTGCGACCCCGGAACAACTCGACGAGCTCCAGACCTACCTCGACCGGCAGCACGACGCGCTCGACGACCCCGACGCGTTCATCGACGCCGACGTCCGGTTCCACGTGCTGCTCGCGCGTTCCGCCGACAACGCCGTGCTCGCCGACCTGCTGCAGAGCCTCCGCTCGATGCTCAGCGTCTGGGTGGAGCGTCGTGTGCAGACCCGCCAGGCGACCGAGGCCGCGTACGACGAGCACCGGGCCATCCACGAGGCGCTCCGCACCGGGGACGTCGCGGCGGTGCAGCAGGCGATGGACGCGCACATGGCGACGGCGAGCGCGCGCCTGGAGAACGCGGGACCCGTCGCGGGTCCGTGACACACGGCCCCGGAGGCGCGGCCTGGAGGCGCGACGGACGCCCGCCTCGCCGCTCGCGTCGTTGCCGGGTCGGCAACACCGCTTGGACCGACACCCCTCCGTGCGGTCCACTTGCGGGATGCACGCACACGACCGCACCCCGTCCGCGTCCGCGTCGCTCCGCGACTGGTGGGAGGACCGCTACGCCGAGCGCGACGGCATCTGGTCCGGTCGGGTGAACGCCGTGCTCGCCGACGTCGCGCCGTCGCTGTCGGCGGGACGCGCGCTCGACCTGGGCTGCGGCGAGGGCGGTGACGTCGTCTGGCTGGCGGAGCAGGGATGGGCGGCCACCGGCGTCGACCTCTCGGTGACCGCCGTCGAACGCGCGTCACGAGCTGCGGTCGCCGCCGGCGTTTCCGAGCAGACCGCCTTCGTCGCGGCGGACCTCGCCACCTGGACGACGGCAGCCCGGTTCGACCTCGTCACGACGTCGTTCCTGCACTCGTGGCCGGTTCCGATCCCCCGCGACGCGATCCTGCGACGGGCGGCCGGCTTCGTCGCCGAGGGCGGGCACCTGCTCGTGACGGCGCACGCGGCCCCGCCGCACGCCGACCTGCCCGAGGAGCTCCGGTCCTACCGCTTCCCGACGCCGGAGGAAGACCTCGCCGCACTGGGTCTCGGCGACGACTGCGACGTCCGCGCCGCCGAGCTGCGGCCGCGCACGACGACGACACCCGAGGGCGAGCCGCACGAGGTCGTCGACAGCGTGGTGCTCGTTCGACGGCGGTGATCGCAGTCGACCGCGGTAGCGTCGAGGAGTGAGCACTGACGCCGCGACCACGCGCCGCCCCGGCGTGGTGCTCGTCGGGGCGCGCGGCTTCGGCCGGCACCACCGCGCGAACATCGACCGGCTGGTCGCTGCCGGCGCGTGCACACTCACCGCGGTCGTGGACCCGGCGATCGGCTCCGCCACCGACGGCGGGGTACCGGTCGTCCCCGACGTCGCGGCCGCGACGCTGCTCGGCCCCGTCGACGCCGTCGTCGTCGCGGCACCGATCGCCGCACACCTCCCGCTCGCGCTCGCGGCGCTCGAGGCCGGGGCCGACGTGCTCCTCGAGAAGCCGCCGGTCACCACCCGCGCGGCACTGACCACCCTGCTCGCGGCGTCCCGTCGCACCGGCCGCGTCGTCCAGGTCGGCTTCCAGAGCCTCGGGTCCGACGCCATCGCGGCGTTCCGCGACGGCTCGCTCGTGGGACGGGTCCGGTCCGCCGCAGCCGTCGGGACGTGGACACGAGACCAGGCGTACTGGGACCGCTCCGGCTGGGCGGGGCGGCGCCGGGTCGGTGCCGTGGAGGTCCTGGACGGTGTCGTCGCCAACCCGCTCGCCCACGCCGTCGCGACCGCGCTCGCACTGGTCGGCTGCCGACGCGCCGAGGACGTCGCCCGCGTCGAGGTCGAGCTGTTCCGGGCGAACGCGATCGAGGGCGACGACACCTCGACCGTGCGGGTCACGACGGCGTCCGGACTCGAGGCGACCGCGGCACTCACCCTGTGCGGACCGTCCGAGGTGCCACCGACCGTCCGGGTGCGGGGCACCGACGGCGCGGCGGTCCTGGGCTACACCGAGGACGTCGTCACGCTCGACGGCGCCACCCGTCGGCTGGGCAGGACCGACCTGCTCGAGAACCTCCTCGCGCACCGGTCCCGCGGTGACGCCCTGCTCGTGCCGCTCGAGTCGACCGGGGCCTTCGTCGAGGTGCTCGAGGCCGTCCGCGCCGTCGAACCGGTGCAGATCGACCACCCGTGGGTGACGTGGACGGGCGACGGACCCGGACGACGACCACTGGTGCGCGATGTCGAGGCAGTCGTCGACCGGGCCGCCGAGGAGCGCGCGCTCTTCTCCGAGGTCGGCGCCCCGTGGGCCCACACCGCACGCGACGAGGTGCTCCACGAGCTCGTCGTCGACGGCGTGCGGGTCGCCGAGGTCCTCGACGGTGCGGGCACGATCCCGACGTCCTCGCCGCGACCGTACGTGCACCCGGTGCGGACCAGCGGCGGCACCGTCGTGAGCGCGCACCACCCGGCGGACCACGACTGGCACTGCGGCGTCGGGTTCGCGATCCCGGACGTCGACGGCGTGAACTGCTGGGGCGGTCGCACCTACGTGCGCGGCGAGGGGTACGTCTGGCGGCAGGACCACGGCGACGTCACCGTCCCGCACGCCGAGCTGCACGGTCCGACGCTCGCGCAGGAGATCGTCTGGCGCGGTCCGGATCGTTCGGTCGTCCTGCACGAGGACCGGTCCCTCGCCTGGCGCGCGGTCGACGGCGGGTGGGAACTCACCTGGTCGTCGTCGTTCCGGACGCCCGGCGACGGGATCGTCCGACTCGGGGGTCCGGGCAGCAACGGCCGGATGGGTGCCGGCTACGGCGGGTTCTTCTGGCGGTTCCCGCCCTGCACGGACGTCTCGGTGCGCACGGCAGCGCACGACGGGGAGGACGACGTGCACGGCTCGGTCGCGCCGTGGGTCGAGTGGTCGGCCGTGTTCGACGGCGGCCCGGCGACGATCCGCCTGGAGGCCCTCGACCACCGCGACCCGTGGTTCGTGCGCGCCGCCGAGTACCCGGCGATCGGGTCGGCCCTGGCGTGGAGCGAGCCGGCACTCGTGCGTCCGGGCATCCCGCTCGTGCGGTCCTTCCGCGCGACCATCAGGGACTGAACGGCACCCGCCGCACCCCGGCGATCGCCGCACCGCGGGCCGAACCGTGCATGGACGGCCGAACCGCGCGAAGGAGGCGGATTCGGGCATACCTGACCGGAACGTTCGACCTGCTATGCGCGGTTCCGCTTCCCACTGCGGCCGTCATGGGAAGGAACGCGCACGGCGACGGCGACACCACCACTCGGTCGCCACCCGACCGCGCACCCGATCCGCACCCGCACCCGCCCGTACGCTGATCCGATGACCGACACCGACTGGGAGGCCCGGGTCGCAGCGCTCTGGGCCGACGACACCATCGACGACGAGGCCCGGATCGACCGCATGCGTGCACTCGCGGCGGACGCCCCGCACCCCGCACTCGGCGCGTTCGAACTCGGCGGTGCGCTCGACTCCGGCGGCCACGAGGCCGAGGCAGACGTCCACTACACGGCCGCGACCGCCGCCGGCCTCGCGGAGGTCGACCCCGACCGTGCCGCACGGATCGTGGTGCAGCACGCGTCGACGCTCCGGAACCTCGACCGCACCGACGAGGCGATCGCGATGCTCCGGGACGCCCCGGTCCACCCCGCCACCGGGGTCGCTCCGCGGGTGTTCCTCGCACTCGCCCTGCACAGCGCCGGACGGTCGGACGAGGCGCTCCGCGTCGCGATCGAGGCCGTCGAGCCGACACTCCCCCGCTACAACCGGTCGGTCCGTGCCTACGCCGCCGCGCTCACCGAACCCGAACCCGAAGCCGAACCCAGGCCCTGACCGGAAGCCGAGCCCGGACCCGAACCCGAACCCGGACCCGAACCCGAACCCGAACCCGAACCGGCGTAGCCTCGGCCCCACCACCCGCCGACGAAGGAGTCCGCGATGCCCGCACGGTTCGTGTACTGGATGAACGTGTCGATCGACGGCTTCATCGAGGGCCACCCCGACGAGCACGACACCGGCGAGGCTCCCGACTGGATCCGCATCGACGAGCAGCTGCACCGCTTCTTCAACGAGCGGGCGAAGGCGATGACGATGGGCGTCGAGGGCCGCGTGATCCACGACATGATGGACCCGTTCTGGCCGGACGCCCGGTCCGACGCTGCACTGCCCGACTACCTCCGCGAGTACGGCGAGATCTGGACCGAGCAGCCGAAGATCCTGGTCTCCCGTTCCCGGACGGCGGCCGACCACAACACGACGATCTACTCCGAGGACGCGATCGCCCGGCTCGCCGAGCTGCGTCGCTCGTCGGAGGGCGACATCGGCGTCGGCGGCGCGGACGTCGCCACGCAGCTCCTCGCCGCCGAGCTCCTCGACGAGTTGCTGCTCTTCACCCACCCGGCGGTCCTCGGCGCGGGCCGTCCGCTCTTCGACACGCTGCGGCGGCCGCTGCAGCTGGACCTGCTCGAGCAGCGACGCTTCGACAACGGTGTGACGATGCACAGGTACGCCATCCGGCAGGACACGACCCCGTGATCGACTGACCGCGACGCCGGTCAGCCGTCGGGGGACGCGGTACCGACGATCACGAGCCGCCACGCACTCGACCGGTCGCTGTCGAACGCGGTGAACCCGACCGAGTCCACCCCGGTCGTGGCGAGTTCGGTCAGCCGGACGGTGTGCGGGCTGTCGCGGCAGTCGACGGGTTCGAGCCGCAGGCTTCCCGACGTGGCGCCGGCCTGGATGCGCACGATCCCCTGCATGTGCCCGTTGCCGTAGCAGGAGAACTCGAGGTGGTCGACGTCGTGCGACGCCGGGAACTGCAGGCTCACCCCGGGCCCGACGTCGGACGGGTCCTGCTCACCCGGTCCGATGTCGGCCGTCAGCACGCCGAGGACGTCCGGGTCGGCTTCGGTCGCCGCGTCCTGCGCGCTCTGCCAGTCGGCGAGCGCCTGCTCGTCGACCGGCGGCGGCGCCGCGCAGCCGGCCAGCAGCAGCACGCCGGCCAGCGCCGGGACGAGGACGTGGGGACGGGACACGGAGCCGAGCCTACGGACTGGAGGCGCGGTACCAGCTGGCACCGCGCCTCCAGTCCGCTTCCTGGTCGCGTCAGACGTCGCGTCGGCGCGCGACCGTGAGGGCGATGCCGCCAGCGCGTCCGGCGACCGCGTCCACCCTCAGGGGAAGATGCCGTGCGCCGTGCAACGGACGTCCGGACCGCTCGCGAGCAGAGCCCGCAGCCCGGTCCAGTCACCACGGTGGTCGGGATCGACCTCGGCACGGCACCGCTCGGCGAACTCGGCGGCCCGGAGCGCGAGCTCCGGGCCGAGCGATCCGGTCAGGAGCTCCTGCGCGGCGGCAGCACGGGCATCGCGGGAGGACCCGGACCGGTGGTGGACGGTTCCCTCGTCCCGGTCGACCGCGACCATCACGTCCACCAGGGCCGCACGGACGATGCCGAGCACGAGGTGCATCCCGATCAGGTCGTTCCCACGACCGAAGCGCGCCGCGGCGAGCGCCGCGTCGAACCGCACGCCGTTGTCCGACGGCGGCGTCGGGAGTCCGATGCGCCGGCCGCGCACCGCGAGGTCGACCCGCCGTCCGTCGGCGAGGACGAGCCGGAGGTGCTGCGCGCCGACCTGCTGGTGGTCCTGCCACGCCCAGGGCGTGCCGCCGAGCAGGTCCTGCGCCGCGACGTCCTCCGTCAGCTGCAGCTCGACGTCGAGGTCGCTCCAGCCGTCCAGGAGGTCGGGCTCGGTGACGGAACCGTACGGCACGACGGTGCTGCCGTTCGGGACCTGCTCGCGGATCCGCTCGAGGAGGTCGATCTGCCAGGTCATGCGCGGAGCCTACGGCAGCGCACTGGCCTCGGCAGCGCTAGCCTGTCGCCGTGAACGGCGCACTCGACGACGGGTCCTTCTTCCACGGGACCACGGCGGACCTGCGGGTCGGCGACCTGCTCACCGCCGGGTTCCGCTCGAACTACCGGCCCGAGGTCGTCATGAACCACGTGTACTTCACGGCGTTGCGCGACGGCGCCGGCCTCGCTGCCGAGCTCGCCGCCGAGCTCACCGCGGGTGACGCTCGCCCGCGGGTCTACGAGGTCGAACCGACCGGTGCGTTCGAGGACGACCCGAACGTCACCGACAAGAAGTTCCCCGGGAACCCGACCCGCTCGTTCCGCAGCGCGGAGCCACTCCGTGTGGTGCGCGAGGTCACCGACTGGCCCCGACTGACGCCTGAGGCGCTGCAGGCCTGGCGCGACCGTCTGACGGTGCTGCGCGCCGACGAGCGGGGCGAGATCATCAACTGACCGAGCGGGCGGCGCTCGGCGACCCCGATGCTGAGCAGGAAACGTCGGGTCGACGGGCGCAACACGACCATTCGTGCTCACGAAGTGGCCGCAGCCCCGCAGCGTCGGCGTCGGGAGCGGGACGGGAAGGAACGTCCGACTGGACGACGGACGGACGGGAGGCACGGTGCCAGCTGGCATCGTGCCTCCCGTCCGTCCCTGGTGACGTCCGTCACCCGACCGCGTGCGTCAGCCGCGGATGACCGAGATCTTGTCCGCCTGCGGACCCTTCTTGCCGGGGCCGACCTCGTAGCGCACGTGCTCCGAGCCCTCGAGGGACCGGAGCCCGGTCGTCACGACGATGCTGGAGAAGTGGGCGAACAGGTCCTGCGACCCGTCGTCCGGGGTGATGAAGCCGAAGCCCTTGGTGCTGTCGAACCACTTCACGGTGCCGGTGGGCATGTCGTCTCCCCGGCTCAGTGGATGCGCAGCTGCGTGACCATGGGGCACGCGAACGGGTCCCGGGCGGTGAGACCGACCCGGTTGAGGTACCGGACGACGATGCCGTAGGAGCGCAGCAGCGTGGTCTCGGTGTAGGGCACGTCGAGCGTGTCGCAGTGGTCTCGGACGAGCAGGCGGGCCTGCTTCAGCGCCGGACGGGGCATCGACGGGAACAGGTGGTGCTCCACCTGGTAGTTCAGGCCGCCCATCAGGAACGAGACCCACCAGCCGCCGCGGATGTTGCGGGAGGTGCGGACCTGGCGCGAGAAGAAGTCGACCTTGGCGTCGTGCGCGATGGTCGGCATGCCCTTGTGGTTCGGGGCGAACGAGGCGCCCATCATCACGCCGAAGACGGCGAGCTGCACACCGAGGAACGCGCAGGCCATGCCGAAC
Source organism: Curtobacterium sp. SP.BCo (assembly GCF_051903265.1). Classification (GTDB taxonomy): domain Bacteria; phylum Actinomycetota; class Actinomycetes; order Actinomycetales; family Microbacteriaceae; genus Curtobacterium. Next base: position 1,830,922 of record NZ_CP194337.1, on the reverse strand, counting down.
GGCAGGAACCAGAACACGACCGTCAGGTAGATGCTGAACCGGGCGACGAGCAGGGCGGCCTCGAGCCAGCGGTGCTTCACGTCGGCCTTCGTGCCGTTGCCGGTGACGATCGACATGACCGCGTACCGGTGCAGGTTGAGGCCCTCGAGCGTCAGCAGCGGGAAGAACAGCCAGCCCTGGAAGCGCATGAACGTCGTCATGAGCGGACCGCGCACGGCGGCGGCGTCCTCCGGCAGGAACCGGATGCCGTCCGGCGCGATGTCCGGGTCCTTGCCGACGGTGTTCGGGTTGCCGTGGTGGCGGGTGTGCTTGTTCATCCACCACGAGTAGCTGAGGCCGACCATGAACGTGCCGAGCCAGCGGCCGGCGTGGTCGTTCCACCGCTGCGAGGCGAAGACCTGGCGGTGCGCGGCCTCGTGCGAGAGGAACGCGAACTGCGTGAAGATGACGCCGAGGGCTCCGGCGACGATGAGCTGGAACCAGGAGTCACCGAGGAACGCGAACGCGACCCAGGTGAGCGCGAGGCCGACGGCCAGGCTGGCGAACAGCGTCCAGTAGAACCCGGTGCGACGGCGCAGGAGGCCGTTCTCCTTCACCTGCGCGAGGAGCGCGGAGTAGGTCGAGGTGCCGTTGCGGCTCCCCGTTCCGGGGCGAGTGCGGGTGTAACCCGGCGCGAGCGGAGTGGTGGTCATGAGGACCGACCTTCCGTTGACGGATCGGTCCTTCAACCAATGCGAGGGAGTTCACGCGGTTTGCGCTTGCGGCGACACTAGGGGCAGAAGTTGCGTGTTCGCCTGGCAGTCCGGATTACGAGGACGGACCGTCTGCGTCGTCTGGCACGATCGGGACATGCCCCTCGACGGAACTCCCCTGCACCGGCTCGGCTTCCTGACCATCGGGTCGTTCGACCCCGCCCGACCGGCGCAGGGACACGAGGAGACGCTGCGGGTGATCGAGCGCGCCGAAGCACTCGGCTTCGACAGTGCCTGGCTCCGGCACCGCCACCTGCAGCACGGCATCTCCTCCCCCGTGGCGGTGATGGCCGCGGCATCGCAGCGGACCTCGCGGATCGACCTCGGGACCGCGGTCACGCCGCTCGGCGCCGAGAACCCCTTCCGGCTCGCCGAGGACCTCGGCACCGTCGACGTGCTCCTCGGGGGCCGCCTGAACCCCGGGTTCTCGGTCGGCACCCCGATGCACTTCGACCTCTACCAGGGCGCGATCTACCCCGACACCGCGGAGCAGGAGGACCTCGGCAACGACCGGCTCCTGCGGTTCCGCGACCTCGTGCGCGGTGACCCGGTCACCGCCGCCGTCGAGCGTCGGGGCATCGAGGAGTTCGCGCAGTCGGTCCAGCCGCACAGCGCCGGCCTGGTGGACCGCATCTGGTACGGGACCGGCAGCACGAGGTCCGCGGTGTGGGCCGCCGAGAACGGGTTCCACCTGCTCACCTCGAGCGTCACGCGCAGCGAGCACGGCACCGACTTCGCCACGAACCAGCGCGCCCAGATCGACGCCTACCTCGACGCCCACGCCGACCCGGGAACCGCCCGCGTGTCGCAGGGTCTCGTGGTCATCCCGACGGACACCGCGACGCCCGAGCAGGAGGCGCGCTACCGCGCCTACGTCGAGGCGCGCTCCGGCCGGGTCGGCGTGCCGATGGGTCCCGCGGGGATGCTCTTCGCGGCCGACCTCGTCGGCACCTCCGCCGAGATCGCCGACCGGCTGCGGGCCGACTCCGGCTACCAGGCCGTGACCGAGGTCGCCTTCGCGCTGCCCTTCTCGTTCGAGCCGGCGGACTACGCCCAGATCATCACGGACATGGCCGAGCGGCTCGGGCCGGAGCTCGGCTGGGCGCCGCAGCGCGCGGTCTGAGGACCGCACCGGATCGACGGACTGGAGGCGCGGTGCCAGCTGGCACCGCGCCTCCAGTCCGACTCAGCCGGAGACGGCGACGACGCCACGGCGTCGGTCGATCGTGCAGATCACCAGCGCCACCACGGCACCCAGGACCGCTCCGACGCTGTTCATGAACCAGTCGTTCGTGTCGCAACGACGACCGAGCGCCGGCACGACGGCCTGCACGACCTCGATGGCGGCGGAGAGGACCACGGCACCGCCGAGGACGGCGAACGGCCGGTTCGTCGCCGTCCCGAGGAAGAGCACCAGCGGCAGCAGCATCGCGACGTTGGCGAGCGTGTCGAGGCCCTGGAACGGGACGGAGAACTGCACGGTGCACGTGACGCCGCCCGGCCGAGCACCGTCGGGCAGGAGCGTGAGCACGAGCACCGCGACGAGCGACACCGCCGACAGGCCGAGCAGCACGGCGCGGAGCCGGAGACGGTGCAGGATCCAGGCGAGGCCGACTGCGACGATCACGGCCATCCAGAAGGCGACGGGGACCAGAGCGGCGTGTTCGACGAGGAACGTGGAGATCATGCTGGGTCCTCGGGGTCGTCGCCGTGGTCGGCCGCATGGTCGAGTCGGTCGAGCCACACCCGCATGAGCGCGGACTCCTCCGGGAGCAGTGCGTTCGACCCGCCGGCGTCGAGCTGTGCGCGGAGCTGTCGACGGGGCGCTGCGTCGTCGTCGTGGCCCGGACCGGGCGACTCGACGAGGACCGCTCCGAAGACCGCGTCACGGAGCGCGTCGGCGACGGCATCGGCGTCGGCGTCGGCGTCGGCGTCGGCGTCGGCGTCGTGCCGCACGGGCGTGCTCATCCGGTCGAGCGCGATCCCGACGTTCGCGGCGAGCAGCATGCTCGCTGCAACGGGCACGTCGACGCGGAGCATGCCGGCGGCGGCGCAGCGGGTCAGCGTCCGCTCGAGCAGCGCGGTCACGCCGTCCCGGGCCGAGCTGTTCGCCCACGGCCGGGGAGCGAACATCAGTCGGTAGAGCGCGGCGTGCTCACGGGCGAAGGCGAGGTGGTCGCCCCAACCACGACGGAGATCGGCCGAGGGGTCGTCGGACACCTCGAGTTCGGCCTTGCGCTGCGCGTACCGCTCCAGCCCGGCGTCGGCGAGGGCGTCGAGGAGCCCGCGCTTGTCACCGAAGACGCGGTAGAGCACGGGTTGGGTCACCCCGACCGCCTCGCACACGGCGCGGGTGGCGATGTCCCCGTCGGCAGACGCGACGAGCTGCTCCTCGGCGGCACGGAGCAGCGCGCTCCGGATTGCTTCGTCAGATCGGGCCATGCACCGATCGTAGCGCAGGTTGTATCGCTGCTCGTAGTCGTGTTACGTTCTGTCGTAACGCCGAAATGACTCGGCCGTATCAGTGAAAGGACCATGATGAGCACCACATCTGAACGAGTCGCCGTCGTGACGGGCGGATCCCGCGGCATCGGCCGTGCCGTCTCGGTGCGGCTGGCGGCCGCCGGCTTCACGGTCGTCGTGAACCACGCCAGCGGAACGGCCGCCGCCGACGCCACCGTCGAGGAGATCCGCGGAGCCGGCGGTCACGCCGTCGCTGCGCGCGCCGACGTGGCCGACGAGCACGCCGTCGCCGCGATGTTCGACCAGGTCGAGGACGACCACGGTGGCGTCGACGTCGTCGTGCACTCCGCCGGACGACTCGCACTCTCGACGATCGCCGACCAGGACCTCGACGTCCTCGACGCCCTGCACCGGACGAACATCCGCGGGACCTTCGTCGTCGCACAGCAGGCAGCACGTCGCCTCCGGGCCGGCGGGGCGTTCGTCGGCATGTCGACATCGGTGGTCGGGACGCAGTTCCCGACCTACGGCGCCTACGTCGCGAGCAAGAGCGCGGTCGAGGGCATGACGATGATCCTGGCGAAGGAGCTGCGCGGTCGCGACGTCACGGCGAACGTGGTCGCTCCGGGGCCGACGGCGACCGAGCTGTTCCTCGACGGGAAGACCCAGGAGCAGATCGACACGCTCGCGAAGGTCCCGCCCCTCGAGCGCCTCGGCACGCCGGAGGACATCGCCGGTGTCGTGGCGTTCCTCGCCAGCCCCGCCGGGCACTGGGTCAACGGCCAGACCATCCGCGCCAACGGTGGGATGGTCTGATGCCCGCCCCGCAGGTCGTCCTCGTCACCGGCGCGTCCAGCGGCTTCGGTCGCCTGGCGGCGGAGTCGCTCGCCCGGGCGGGCAACGTCGTCGTCGCGGGGATGCGCGCCGTCGCCGGTCGGAACGCGTCCGCTCGTGCAGCACTCGAGGACCTCGCCGTGCGCGATGGCCTGCAGCTCGGCGCCGTCGAGCTCGACGTCCAGTCGCAGCAGTCCGTCGAGGACGCCGTCGAGACGGTGGTCCGTACCCACGGGCGGATCGACGTGCTCGTCCAGAACGCCGGACACATGGCGTACGGTCCGGCCGAGGCGTTCACGCCGGAGCAGTTCGCGGCGCTGTACGACGTCAACGTGGTCGGTGCCCAGCGCGTCGCCCGCGCCGTCCTCCCCCACATGCGTGAGCGCCGCTCCGGGCTGGTCGTCTGGGTGGGCAGCTCGTCCACCCGCGGCGGGCACCCGCCGTTCCTGGCACCGTACTTCGCGGCGAAGGCCGGCATGGACGCGCTCGCCGAGAGCTACGCCGCAGAACTCGTGCGCTTCGGCATCGACACGACCATCGTGGTCCCGGGTGCCTTCACCTCGGGGACGAACCACTTCACCAACGCCACGATCCCCGCAGACGCCGATCGCGTCGCCGCGCACGACGAGGAGTACGGGACGCTCCGACAGCAACTGACGGGCCGCCTCGCCGAGATCGTGCCGGCGGACGCCGACGTCCAGGACGTCGCCGACGCGATCGTGCGCGTCGTCGGCCTCCCCGACGGTGGTCGTCCGTACCGCGTCCACGTCGACCCCTCGCGCGACGGCAGCGAGGTCGTCTCGACGGTCGCGGACCGGATCCGCGCCGAGTTCTACCACCGCGTCGGCATCGAGGACCTGCTGTCCCCGAACGCCGCACTCTGACCCCCGGAACGTCCGGGACACACCCACCGAGAGGAACACCATGCCCTTCGCCAACATCAAGGTCCCCGCTGACACCCTGACCGCCGAGTCGAAGAAGAAGCTCCAGGACGCCGTCACCGACGCCATCGTCGACGTCTACGGGGAACGAGCACGTCCCACGACGCTCGTGATCCTCGACGAGGTCGCCGACGGCGGCTGGATGCTCGGCGGCACCATCCTCAACGAGGAGCTGCTCGGTCGCGTCTGATCGGCCGACCGCGGAACGACGGGAGCCCGGGAGACCGGGTTCCCGTCACCGGGGGCCAGCGCAGCGTGGATCGCTCCGGCCCGTCACCGGCGAGATGGGAACCATCGACCTCACGGGCGGGTGCCTCGTCCAGCGCGCCGCGCGATCACCGCCCCGGCGATGAGGACAGCACCGGTCATCGCCGGGTAGCCGCTGACCGCCCCGTAGCCGATCGCGTCGAACGGGCTCAGCCACTGCGTGGTTCCCGTCGTCCAACTGATGCGCTGCGTGACTGCGAACACCGTCACCAGCAGCATCACCGCACCAGCGGCCACCCCGACGATCGGCCAGCGAGATCCGGCCGTGACCGCACCAGCAGCAGCGACGACCAACCCGACCAGGATCAGCGGATGCGTCGTGAACGCTCCGCCCAGCGGTGCAGTCGCGATCACCACGACGACGTAGTAGGCGACCAGGCCTCCAGCGACACCGACGAGCGCCTGTGTCGCAGATCGGTACCACTGACGCGCGTCGCGTTCCTCGATCGCGACTTGAGGTGCTGCCATGACCTTCTCCTCACCTTGGGACGTCGTCGTCCTGATCAACCGGGGTTGCACGCCAGGTTCTTGTCGGCCGAGAGCGACACCGTCGAGTCACCGACCGCGTTCTCCGCGTGCCACGTCTTTGTCGCGCTGTTCACACAGCGTCGCACAGTGCCCAGTACATCGTCGTCTTCGGCGACACGTCGCTGTCCTGACGAGGAGGACCGGGGTCACTGACAACAGTCACACTCGGCCGTACAGATTTCAGGTGTGCAAGATGTACTGTCACCGATCACCGCGCTCAGGGTGACCTGTCTGCGACCCGGACTCGGCGCATCGTCGAGCCTCGGTTCTCGGACGGCCGTCGAGCTGCGCCCGATACTGATGGGATGACATCACCGCTCGTCTCAGAGGTCGCCCATTCCGGACTCACCGTGACCGATCTCGATGACGCGTTGGCGCTGTGGTGTTCCGGTCTCGGCTTCACGCTCGAACGCACCTTCACGCTCGATGCCCCCACCACGGTCGCGACCACCGGTGTCGACGGCGCGACGATCCGTGCAGCAACGGTCACGCTCGGGGACCATCGAGTCGAGCTGCTGCAGTACGACCCACCTCGGGCGGCGCACGCAGATGGATCACCCGCGACCATCGGCACGGCGCACATCGCGCTGACGGTCTCGGACCTCGACCGTGTGCTCGATCTCTGCGCGAGACACGGGTGGCGGCCGGTCGGGGCGCCCCACCGGATGACCAGCGGTGCCCGAACCGGCACCCGAATCACCTACCTCGAGGGTGAGCGTGGCGGGTTCCTCGAACTGATCTCGCCACAAACGATTCCGGAACCTGGATGAGGTCACGACCGCCACGGATGAGTTGTATTCCCGGTCAGGAGCGCGCCCATCGCACAGCACTTCGCGTTCCTCGGGACACGACGGCAGCCGGAGGACGCTGCTTCCTAGATCGACGAGCGACGCGCGGTGATCGCGGCCGTGACCCCTCCGACGATGAGCACGACCCCCACGAGCGCTCCGAAGTAGAGGGGCATGTAGGAGTAGTTGCCTGTGGTGTGCGACTGCTGACCGAGCCACAGGCTCTCGGAGAGCACTTGTCCCGCCATCAACAGAACCAGCACGGCTCCGAGTCCGCTCGTGACCCAACCCCACACAGCATGTCCCCGCTTCATGCGATCGATCCTCCCAGATCGGCGCAAGCGGCGCGCGAGGCTGTTCGGGGAAGCAGCAGGACCCTCCGAAAGGCGAGACAGCCGGCCTCGCGGGTGGCACCCGGACGGACCGCACCGTGATCGCCGTCGGGACGACGACAGCCCGCCGACATCGTCGGCGGGCTGTCGTTCGGTTCGGTCGGGCTGACAGGATTTGAACCTGCGACCCCTTGACCCCCAGTCAAGTGCGCTACCAAGCTGCGCCACAGCCCGCGAGTCCCGAGGGACCCAGGACCCCGGAGGATCCTCGCCCGCATCCGACCGGAGCGCGAGCGACCGGTCCAGCATAGCGGACGCCAGACCCCGCCCGTGCCACGGCGAGTCGCGACGGGCGCCCCGCGCCGGCCGGTCACGCCCTCGGTCGCACCACGGTCCGACGTGCCGCGAGCCAGGGCAGCCCGAACCCGACGAGCAGCCCGCCGAGGCCGTCCGCCGCCAGGTCGCCGATCGTGTCGTCGTACCCGACGAAGATGGCCGAGTCGACGAAGTTGTGCCCGAGCCACTCCCCCATCTCCCAGGCCGCCCCGATCGCGAGCCCGGCGCAGAGTGCGAGCACCGCGACGACGCCCCGGCGTTCGTCGGTGGGTGCGGGCACGGCGCGGAGGTCCGACCCGATGACGTACAGGACCGCGGCGAGCAGCCCGGTCAGCACGACGTGGAAGAACTTGTCCCAGAGGAACACCGAGGTGTACCACTCGAGCACGCTCGACCACCCGGCGACCAGGACGAGCACGCACACGAGCACGTCGAACGCCGGCCGGAGCCCGAGCATCCGCGGCACGACGACGCCGAGCAGGCACAGCGCCATCACCGGGAAGGCCGTCCCGCCCCACCCGATCGAGGCGACGACGAGGCTCACGACCACGAGCGCACGAACGACGTCGGCGACGAGGAGGGTCGGCCGCAGGAACGTCGGCCCGAACGTGGCGATCACGGTGTCCACCGCACGACGGCGTGCACGGCGGCGTGGTCGGACGGCCAGACGCCGCCCGGCTGCCGGTCGGACACGGCGACGCGTCCGACGGTGGCCTCCCGGGTCACGAGGACGCCGTCGATGCGCCGGCCGCCGACGCGCGGACGCGCGTAGTGCGGGTACGTCCCGACGGGCTCGGTGACCGGCCGGGAGGCGCGGCTCCAGCTGTCGACGATCCCCGCCTCCGCCAGCGCTCGCCAGGGGGCGGTGCCCGCCGCGCAGTTCCAGTCCGCCATCACCACGGCGGGCAGCCCGCGTTCCCTGACGATCCGCCCGATGAGCTCGGCGGAGCGCACCCGCGCCCACGGTGAGACGACGTCGAGGTGCGTGGCGAGTGCCGTGAACGTGACGTCGGTGGCTCGGTCACGGACGACGGCGCCGACGATGTGCCGCGGGAAGGCGGTGCCCCACGACATCGAGCCGGGGCGGTGCGGTCGGCGCGACAGCGCCCAGGACCGTCGCTCGACGACGTCGAGCCGGGTCCGGTCGAGGAACAGGCCCACCTGTTCCCCACCGCCGCGACGGCCTCGTCCCACCAGGACGGGTTCCCATCGCGACCCGAGGGCGGCCGTGAGGTCCGCTGCCTGGTCGGGCAGTGCCTCCTGGACGGCGAGCACGGTGGGTGCTTCGGAGGCGACGAGCGCGACCACGGCGTCGCGGCGGCGCTCCCACGCGTCGGGGTGTCCGGCGGGTCGTGGGACCCGACGACGGACGTTGAGCGTGACGCAGTGCACGTCGGGCGGCTGCACCTCGCCGATGAGCGGGCGGTCGTCGTCGGGCATGCCTCCCTTCTACGAGACGACACCCGTCGGATTCCCAGGGACCTCCCCGGACGGCTCGTAGGGTGGCCCGATGCGTTCCGGCCCCACCTCCCGTGTCCTCCTCGCACTCGCGGCCACCGGGCTGCTGCTCGGCGCCGCCGGGTGCACGGCGGGACAGTCGGCCCCGGCGCGACCGACGCTCGCGACGGCCTCGGCGGACACCGTGACGGTCGCTGCCCAGTCGGACGCCGCCGAGCGGTCGATCCGGGCGAGTCGCGCGCTCTTCGCGACCGCACCGGGAGCCGTCGTCGCGCCCGAGGGCGACGCCGCGGCGATCCGGTCCGCGGCGAGCGCCGCGGCGGACGCGCACGTGCCGGTGCTGCTGGCCGGCGAGCACACCGCGGACGTCGCACGCGAGCTGCACCGCCTTCGCGCCGACTGGTACCAGGCGGCGGGGAAGGTCGCGCTCGACACGGACGTCCAGCAGCGGGAGGCGCCGGACGCGGGCGAGACGCCGGAGGCGGGCAGTGCCTCCAGGCAGGCGACCGTCGTCGTGGCGGACGCGAGCGCGGACGCCGCCGTGGTGGGGACCGCGAAGGCGGCGGGTGCGCGCGTGGTGACGATGCCGGACGGGGTGACCGACCCGTCGGCCGCACCCGGTGTCGTGACCGCACTGCACGACCGGAAGGACCACCCGACGGTGCTCGTCGGGGCCGCGTTCGGCGATCTCGGCGACCCGGGGTGGGCCATCCGGGCGGCGGAGAACGGGTGGCAGCTGCCGAACGGCGGCCAGCGACCGTTCGACGGGCACCGGTACGTGGCGCTGTACGGGGCGCCCGGAGCGCCGGCGCTCGGTGTCCTCGGGGAGCAGAGCCCGGCCGCGACGGTGCAGCGGGCGCGGTCCGTCGCCGCCGAGTACGAGGGCCTCGGTGACGTACCGATCACGCCGGCGATGGAGGTCATCGCGACCGTCGCGGCCGGGGACGCCGGGGCGGACGGCGACTACTCCACCGAGTTGCCCGTGTCGACGCTCGAGCCGTACGTCGACGCCGCGCACGACGCCGGGATGCCGGTGATCCTCGACCTGCAGCCGGGGCGCTCGGACTTCCTGTCCCAGGCGAAGCGGTACGAGTCGCTGCTCGCGAAGCCGGGCGTCTGGCTGGCGCTCGACCCGGAGTGGCGGCTGACGGCGGACCAGGTGCCGCTGCGGCAGATCGGCAGCGTGTCGGCGTCGGAGGTGAACGAGGTGTCGTCGTGGCTGGCGGACCTCGTGCAGTCGAAGGGGCTGCCGCCGAAGGCGTTCGTGCTGCACCAGTTCCGCCTGTCGATGCTCCAGGACCGCTCGACGCTGCAGTCGCACCCGGAGCTCGACATGCTCATCCACGTCGACGGGCAGGGGTCGCAGCCGGACAAGCAGGCGACGTGGAAGGCGCTGCACGTGGATGCTCCCGCCGGGGTGCACTGGGGGTGGAAGAACTTCTACGACGAGGACCAGCCGATGCTGACGCCGCAACAGACGATGGCGGACGTCTCGCCGACACCGTCGCTCATCACGTACCAGTAGCGGGTCACGGCGCGTCGTCCACAGCATGGAGGCGCGACCTGCGTTTCGTCGGTCGGTGCTGACAGCATGGGGGCATGGACACCCCCGCTGCCGCTCCGACCGCCGTCTCGCCCTCTGCGGACATCGCCGCCGAGGCACAGCAGGCGCTCGCTGCGCTCACGGGGCGGCCCGACGCTGTGTTCCACCCCGGGCAGCTCGAGGCGATCTCCGCGCTCGTGGAGCACCGGCAGCGTGCGCTCGTCGTGCAGCGCACCGGGTGGGGCAAGTCCGCCGTGTACTTCCTCGCGACGCTGCTGCTGCGACGACGGGGCGGCGGTCCGACCGTCCTGGTGTCCCCGCTGCTCGCCCTGATGCGTGACCAGGTCGCCGCCGCCGCGCGGGCCGGTGTCCGAGCGGTGTCGATCAACTCGGCGAACGCGCACGAGTGGGGTGAGACGCAGGCCGCGCTCGTCCGTGACGAGGTCGACGTGCTGCTCGTCTCCCCCGAGCGGTTGAACAACCCGAAGTTCCGCGACGAGCAGCTGCCGACGTTGATCGCCCGGATGGGGATGCTCGTCGTCGACGAAGCGCACTGCATCTCCGACTGGGGCCACGACTTCCGCCCGGACTACCGGCGGCTCGCCGAGCTCATCCGCTCCCTGCCGCACGGCGTGCCCGTGCTGGCCACCACCGCGACGGCGAACGAGCGCGTGGTCGAGGACGTCGCCGAGCAGCTGACCGCCGGCCCGGCCGACCCGGTGTTCACCATCCGGGGCTCGCTGGCGCGTGCGTCGCTCCGTCTCGGTGTGCTGACCCTGCCCGACGCCCGGCAGCGGCTCGGCTGGTTGCTCGCCCACCTCGGCGACCTGCCGGGCAGCGGCATCATCTACACGCTCACGGTGTCGGCGGCCGAGGACATCGCCCGGCTCCTGCGCGAGAACGGCTACGCCGTGCGTGCCTACACCGGTCGCACCGACACCGAGGAACGCGAACAGCTCGAACAGCAGCTCAAGGGCAACGAGCTCAAGGCCCTGATCGCGACGAGCGCCCTCGGCATGGGGTTCGACAAGCCGGACCTCGGGTTCGTCGTGCACGTCGGGGCACCGTCCTCCCCCGTCGCCTACTACCAGCAGATCGGTCGCGCCGGCCGCGCGACGGACAACGCCGACGTGCTCCTGCTCCCGGGGCGTGAGGACCGCGAGATCTGGCAGTACTTCGCCAGCGCGTCGATGCCGACCGAGGCGCGCGCTGCCGCCGTGCTCGACGCCCTGTCGACCGACACGGCGATGTCGACCGTGGCGCTCGAGGGGCTCGTCGACATCAAGCGCTCCACCCTCGAACTCCTCCTCAAGGTGCTCGACGTCGACGGTGCGGTGCGCCGGGTCGCCGGCGGCTGGGTCGCCACCGGGCAGCCGTGGCAGTACGACGCGCCCCGGTACGAGCGCGTCGCCGCCGCCCGCGCCGCTGAGGCCGCGTCGATGCTCGACTACGAGTCGACCGCGCAGTGCCGCATGCAGCTCCTGCAGCAGGACCTCGACGACCCCTCGGCGGAACCCTGCGGCCGGTGCGACAACTGCGCCGGGACGTGGTTCCCGACCGCGGTCTCGGACTCCGACGCGTCCGGCGCCGCCGCTGCGCTCGACAAGGTCGGCGTCGAGATCGCCCCGCGTGCGCAGTGGCCGTCGGGCATGTCCGCACTCGGGGTCGCCGTGCGGGGCAAGATCGCGCCGGACGAGCTCGTGCAGCCCGGGCGCGCGGTCGCCCGCCTGACCGACCTCGGCTGGGGCGGTCCGCTCCGCGCGCTGTTCGCCCCCTCGACGCCGGACGCGCCGATCTCCCGCGAGCTCGTCGACGGGTGCGTCCGAGCGCTCAAGGACTGGCCGTGGGAGACCCGGCCGACCGGCGTCGTGGCGATGTCGTCACGGTCACGGCCGGAACTCGTCGGGTCGCTGGCGCAGGCACTCTCCTCGATCGGGCGTCTCACGTTCCTCGGCACGCTCGGTCGGGACGGCGGGACGCCCCGCGGGGACGGCGCGACGAACAGTGCCTACCGGTTGTCCGGCGTGTGGGACACCTTCGTGGTCGATCCCGCGCTGGCGGCGGCGCTGCAGGCGCACGAAGGGCCGGTGCTGCTCGTGGACGACCTGGTGGACAGCCGGTGGACGATGACGGTGGCGGGGCGGGAGCTCCGACGGGTCGGTGCGTCCGTCGTGTTGCCGTTCGCCCTCGCCACCGTCGCTTGACCCCGGCCGACCGTCGGGCGGCACGGGTCGGGCCGCGCCGCTGGTCAGGCGGTGCCGCTGGTCAGGCGGCGCCGATCGCGTCGAGTTCCGCCAGTGCGTCCTCGGGCAGGGTGAAGCCGGCCGAGGCCACGTTGTCGCGCAGGTGCGCGACCGACGAGGTCCCCGGGATGAGGAGCATGTTCGGCGAGCGCTGCAGCAGCCACGAGAGCGCGACGGTCAGCCGCGAGACCCCGAGGCGTTCGGCGACGGCGTCCAGCGCACCGGACTGCAGCGGCGAGAACCCGCCGAGCGGGAAGTACGGCACGTAGGCGATCCCCTGCGCAGCGGTGACGTCGACCATGGCGTCGTCCGCACGGCGGGCGACGTTGTAGAAGTTCTGCACGCACACGACCGGAGCGATCGCCTGCGCCTCCGCGAGCTGCTCCGCGTCGACGGTGGACAGGCCGAGGTGCTTGATCAGGCCCTGCTGCTGCAGTTCGGCGAGCGCCTCGAACTGCGGCGCGATGCCGCCCGGCTCCGGCGCGTCGAAGCCACCCATGCGGAGGTTCACGACGTCGAGCTGCTCGAGGCCGAGGTTCCGGAGGTTGTCGTGCACCTGCTCGACGAGTTCGTGCGGCTCCCGGGCGTGCGGCCATCCGCCCTGGGCATCCCGGCGGGCGCCGACCTTCGTCACGATGTGGAGGCCCTCGGCGTACGGGTGCAGCGCTTCGCGGATGACCTGGTTCGTGACGTGCGGGCCGTAGAAGTCCGAGGTGTCGATGTGGGTGATGCCGAGTTCGACGACCGTGCGCAGGACGCGGATCGCCTCGTCGCGGTCGGTGGGGGGCCCGAACACACCGGGACCCGCGAGCTGCATGGCGCCGTACCCGACGCGGGTGAGGGTGAGGTCGTCGGCGAGGCGGTAGGTGCCGCCGGGGAGGTTCGTGTCGGTCATGTCCACCACCATGCGCTCATCGGCGGCGTCAGGGCAGGTCCCCGCTGACCCTGGGACCACGGGGACCAGGATCGGGGCCGCCCCGGTCCGTAGCATCGGGGTGTGAGCGACAACACGTTGGGCGAGTACCTGCGGGCACGGCGCGAGCTCGTCCGGCCCGAGGACGCAGGCCTTCGCGTGACCGGGGTCCGTCGGACACCGGGTCTGCGGCGTGAGGAGGTCGCGACCCTCGCCGGCATCAGCGCCGACTACTACCTCCGGCTCGAGCAGGGACGGGACCGCAACCCGTCCGCGCAGGTCCTCGACGCCGTCGCGCGGGTGTTCGGGCTGGACGCGACGGCGGCGGCGTACCTGCGCGGCCTCGCCGACACGACGGGCGACCGGCGACGGACGGCTCCGCGGCTCCGGCTCGAACGGGTACCGACCGGGACCCTGCAGCTGATCGACGTCATCGGCTTGCCGGCCTTCGTCGAGAACCGCGCGTTCGACGTCCTCGCCGCGAACACCCTCGCGACCGCACTCTCACCGGGGATGCGTGCCGGCGAGAACCGGCTCCGCACGATGTTCCTCGACCGTGCGGAGCAGGAACGGTACCCGGACTGGGAGGCGCAGATGGGCGGTATGGTCGCCTCGTTCCGGTCGTCGATCGGCACCGACGTCCAGGACCCGGCGATCACCACCCTGGTCGGCGAGCTCTCCCTGGGCAGCGAGGACTTCCGTCGGCTCTGGGCACGGCACGACGTCCGACCGCTGGCGGGTGGCTCGGTGCGGATGTGGCACCCGGAGGTCGGTGACCTCGAACTCCGCCGCGAGAAGCTCGCCGTCGGCGGGACGGACGGGCAACTGCTCGTGGTGCACCACGCTGAGCCGGGGTCGCCCTCGGCCCGGGCGTTGGCGCTGCTCGGGAGCCTCGCGGCGCCCGCGCCTACTGCTTCGCGGGCTTCGGGAACGTCGCCCGCATGTGATCCGTCGTGAGCACGTCCCCGATGCCGATCATCAGCAGCGAGAAGACGATCTGCTCGATCACCATCCAGAACGGGTAGAGCCCGGGGATCGCTGCGATCACCAGCGTCACGATCGGGAAGATCCGGCTGAACAACCGCAGCCGCTGGTACGCCCAGTAGTAACCGAGCTGTGCCCGCCACGCGAACACGTAGAGCGTCAAGGTGATGAGCAGCACGACCGTCGCTCGGAACCACACGGCCCACTGCACGGTCTGCCCGGCGTTGGTGAGCAGCACGGCGACCACGATCGCGGTGAGTCCGACGATCGTCTCCGCGACGAGCAGCCACCGGATCCACCGGAACGAGCGGACCGTCTCGGGGTGGTCGAGCATGTCCTCGCGGATCACGTAGCCCGCCTGGCGCCCGCCGGCCACGCGGTCGAGGTGCAGACGGCACCACAGGCTGTCGGCGAGGGCACCGATCCCGGCGTTCTGCTGCGTCACGTCTCCATGGTGCCGCATCCGCAGCGCGGCCTGCGCCAGGCGGGCACCGCGCCGGCTCCGGCAGGCATCGCGCCCCGCTCCGCGAGCCATCGCGCCCCGCAACGGACACTGCGCCCGCTCCGCGAGCCATCGCGCCCCGCAACGAACACTGCGCCCGCTCCGCGAGCCATCGCGCCCCGCAACGGACACTGCGCCCGGGTGCACCGGGGCGCGGTGTCCGATCCGGGGCGCACTGCACCCGGCCGCCCAGCGCGAGCCAGCCAGCGCGAGCCAGCCAGCGCGGCGGACCGTCGACCGGCGGCGGGTCAGTCGGTGGGGAGCAGGGCGGCACCGCCGAGCACGTCGTCCGCGTCCGCGTCGATCACGACGAGGGAGCGGACCTCCTCCGGCAGGCCCCGGGGCGACTGGAGGTCGAAGGTGATCGTGCCGACGTCCGCCGGTACCACCCCGAGGTCCTTGTCGTCCTCCTCGTGCGCCGACCAGTACGCCACGGGCCTGCCGACGACGTCGCCCTCGGACAGGAGCACTCGGACGGACGAGACCGGGTGGCCGGACGCCACCCGCAGGTCCGCGATCGTGATCAGGAGGTGGTCGCCGTTCGTCGTGATCCGGACGTGCCCGGACGCCGAGCCGTTGAGCGGGACGAGTTCACCGGCGACGGGCGGCACCCGACGCCACCAGGGAGCGATGGGCGAGCCGTCGAGACCGTCGTCCGGGTCGGTCTCCGGTACCGCGATCGGGGCCCCGAGCACGTTCGACGGCGCCGGTGCGACCCCACCGCCGCCCTGCGTGGGCTCGGGCGCCGAGGAGACCGCGGTCTCGCGGGCGTCGAGACCGCGTTCGGCCTGCGTCGTGTACCAGGCGGCCCCGAGCAGGACGACGGCGAGCAGCGCAAGGAGCGCGACCAGCCACCGTCTCCTCGCGCCCGCCATGTCGGTCCTAGCGCTTGCGGCGCTCGCGCACCCGCATGTTGACGTTGATCGGCGTGCCCGCGAAGCCCCAGACCTCGCGGAGACGACGGGTGATGAACCGTCGGTACTGCGGGTCGAGGAACCCCGTGGTGAAGAGCACGAACGTCGGCGGCTGGCTCGACGCCTGCGTCCCGAACAGGATGCGGGGCTGCTTGCCGCCGCGGACGGGGTGCGGGTGCTCCTGCACGAGCTCGGCGATGAAGGCGTTGACCTTGCCGGTCGGGATGCGGGTGTCCCACGACTCGAGCGCGGTCTCGAGGGCCGGCACGAGCTTCTCGAGGTGCCGTCCGGTGCGGGCCGACATGTTCACGCGCGGAGCCCACGCCACGTGGGCGAGGTCCTGCTCGATCTCGCGCTCGAGGTAGCGGCGACGGTCGTCGTCGAGGAGGTCCCACTTGTTGTAGGCGAGCACGAGGGCACGACCGGACTCGAGCACCAGGTCGATGATGCGGAGGTCCTGCACGGAGATCGGCTCGGTGACGTCGAGGACGACCACGGCGACCTCGGCCTTCTCGAGCGCCGCGGTGGTGCGCAGCGAGGCGTAGAAGTCGGCGCCCTGCTGCAGGTGCACGCGCTTCCGGATGCCCGCGGTGTCGACGAAGCGCCAGACCTTGCCGCCGAGCTCGACCTGCTCGTCGACGGGGTCGCGCGTGGTGCCGGACAGTTCGTTCACGACGACGCGCTCTTCGCCCGCCGCCTTGTTGAGCAGCGAGCTCTTGCCGACGTTCGGACGGCCGAGGATCGCGACGCGCCGGGGCCCGCCGACCTCCTGCTTGGCGACCGCCGAGGTGTCGGGCAACGTCGCGATGATGAGGTCGAGCAGGTCCGCGACGCCGCGGCCGTGCAGGGCCGACACCGGGTGCGGCTCCCCCAGCCCGAGGTTCCACAGCTCGTAGGCGTCGAGGTCACGGCGGTCGTCGTCGGACTTGTTCGCGACCACGATGACCGGACGGTCGGTGCCGCGGAGCATCTTGACGACGTGCTCGTCGGTGGCGGTGATGCCGACCGTGACGTCGACGACGAAGAGCACGGCGTCGGCGAGGTCGATCGCGACCTCGGCCTGTGCGGCGACGGAGGCGTTGATGCCCTGGGCGTCGGGCTCCCACCCGCCGGTGTCGACGAGGGTGAACCGCTTGTCGTTCCACTCCGCCTTGTACGAGACGCGGTCGCGAGTGACGCCGGGGACGTCCTGCACGACGGCCTCGCGCCGACCGAGGATGCGGTTGACGAGCGCCGACTTGCCGACGTTCGGACGACCGACGATCGCGAGCACCGGGTACGCCGGCAGGTAGGTGATGCCGTCCTCGCCGAGCTGCCCGGCCTCGAGCAGGGCGACGTCCTCCTCGTCGAGCTCGTAGTCCTCGAGCCCGGCGCGGAGCGCGGTCGCCCGCTGCTCGGCCTCGGCCTCGTCGAGGCCGGCGAGACGCTCGCCGAGCGCGTCGTCGTACTCGGGGAAGTCGTCTCGTTCGGGGTTGTCCAGCTGCGCCATGTGGGTGTCCTTGCCGGCGACCCTTCGGTCGCGTGTTGTCAGTGCGTGGCCGCGCGGGGCCCTGGTGGTCAGTGCCCGGCCGCGCGGGCCAGGTCGACGACCGCTTGCACGGTCTGGTCGAAGTCGAGGTCGGTGGAGTCGAGCGTCGTGACGCCGTCGGCGGCGTTCATGAAGTCGACGACCTTCGCGTCCGCCGCGTCGCGACGAGCGAGTGCGGCGGAGGTCTCGGCGGCCGACTGGGTCGTGACCTCAGCCGAGCGCCGGGCCATTCTAACGGACTCGTCGGCGGTCAGCAGGATGCGCACGTCGGCGTCAGGTGCGACGACCGTCGTGATGTCCCGACCCTCGGTGATGATGCCCCGGCCCTCGGCCTTCCGCATCACGTTCCGGAACAGCTGCACGAGCCGCTGGCGGACCTCGGGCAACTTCGCGATGTGGGCCACCGCGCCGGTGACCTCAGGCGTGCGGATCGCGTCGGTGACGTCGGTGCCGTTGACCCGGACGAAGTAGGCGTCGGGGTCGGTGCCGATCGCGTAGTCGAAGGTGTCCCAGCTCGCCAGGACCGCTGCGGCGTCGTCGAGGTCGACCTGCCCCTGGAGCGCGTGCCACGCCAGCGCGCGGTAGGCGGCACCGGTGTCCTGGTAGCCGAACCCGAGCGCGCGGGCCGCGGCCCGGGACACGCTCGACTTGCCGCTGCCCGCCGGTCCGTCGACGGCGATCACGAACTTCGCGACGAACGCGCCGTTCGGCAGCCCGGCCGGGATCGGTGCGCTCGTGGAGCCCGGTTCGCCCCCGCCCTGACCGTCGGGTCCACCGGCGATGTCACCGCCGCCGAGCGGGCCGGGCTGGGCCTCGGGTGTGGGCAGCCCGGTGTCGGGGCCGTCCGGACCGCCGGTCACCCCGGACTCGGCGGCTGCGTGCGTTTCGTTCAGGCCCATGCTGCTGCGATCCTCCATCCGCGCCCCTCGAGTTCCTCGACGAGTCGCTGTTCCTGCTCGGGCACGACCGACACCTCGACGATGCCGATCTGCGCGCCCGGTGAGTGCTCGAGGCGCATGTCCTCGAGGTTGATGCCGATCTCCCCGATGAACGTGAGGAGCGCGGCGATCTGCCCGGGGGTGTCGTCGACGAGGACGACCACCTGGGCGAAGCGCTTGGTGGTGCCGTGCTTGCCCGGCAGCCGTTCGACACCGCGGTTGCCCGCGGCGATGGTCTCGGCGATGGCCCGCGGTGCCCCGGAGCCGGTCGGGTCGTCGAGCGCGACGAGGACGCGGTCGAGGTCGTCGCGGAGGTCCGCGAGCACCGGCCGGATGCGCGCCGCGTTCGCGCCGATGATCTGCACCCACAGGCCCGGGTCGCTCGCAGCGATGCGTGTGACGTCGCGGACGCCCCCGCCGGCGAGGCCGAGTGCGCCCGCGGGCGCGTCCCGGAGCCGGGCGGCCATGAGCGTCGACACGAGCTGCGGCGTGTGCGAGACGTACGCGACGGCGAGGTCGTGCGACTCCGGGTCCATCGGGACGACCGTGGCGCCGACGTCGAGCGCCAGGTCCTCGACCACGGCGGCACGCTGGTAGGAGATGTCGTCGTGGCCGGCGATCACCCACGGCTGCCCGAGGAACAGGTCGGCACGCGCGGCGGTGGGACCGCTGCGCTCCCGTCCGGCCATCGGGTGCGACCCGATGTACCGAGCGACGTCCGCCCCGGCAGCCCGGAGGCTCGCCAGCGGGCCGGACTTCACGCTCGCGACGTCCGTCACGACGGCGTCCGGGTACGCCGCGAGCTCGCGCTCGACGACGGTCGCGACGACGTCCGGCGGGACGGCCACCACGATCAGCTCCGGGGCGTCGCCCACCGCGGGGTGACGACCGGCGCCGTAGTCCACGGCGAGCGCCAGCGCGGCGGGTGAGACGTCGTCGAGGACGACGTCGACGCCCTTCTCGCGCAGCGCCAGGCCGATCGACGCACCGAGCAGCCCGGCACCGACGATCCGCACGGGTCCACGCAGACGCCGGTCGATCTCCGGGGCGTCGTGCGGGGTGCGGGCGTCGGTCACCGGGCAAGCCTACCGATGCGTCAGTCCGAGGACTCCGCGTCGTCGTCGCCCTGTGCCGGACCCTTCGCCTCACGGGCGATGCGGAGGAGCTTGCCGAGCTCGACGCTCGAGAGCTCCCGGGTCTTGCCGATCGGCAGCGCACCGAGGTGCAGCGGCCCGAACGAGCGCCGGACGAGTTCGAGCACCGGGTGGTCGACCGCGTCCAGCATGCGGCGGACGATGCGGTTCCGACCGGAGTGCAGCGTGATCTCGACGAGCGACTCGCCGCGCGAGGACTCGAGCAGCCGCACCTTGTCGGCGGCGATCCGTCCGTCCTCGAGCTCCACCCCGTCGAGCAGCCGCTGCACCGTGCCGGGGTTGACGTTGCCGCGGACCTTCGCGATGTACGTCTTCGTCACCCCGAACGACGGGTGCGCGAGCACGTGCGCGAGGTCGCCGTCGTTGGTCAGCACGAGGAGGCCCGACGTCTCGGTGTCGAGTCGCCCGACGTTGAAGAGGCGCTCCTCGTACCGGTCCACGTACTCGGACAGGTCGCGGCGACCGCGCTCGTCCTGCAGGCTCGACACCATGCCGGTCGGCTTGTTCAGCAGCACGTACCGTCGCGAGGTGTCGATCTGCACCGGCACGCCGTCGACGGCGATCTGGTCCGTCTCGGCGTCGACACGACGGCCGAGCGCGTCGACGACCTCGCCGTTGACCGTCACGCGGCCCTCGACGATCAGGTTCTCCGCGACCCGGCGGGACGCCACGCCCGCAGCGGCGATCACCTTCTGCAGGCGCTCACCTTCTGCCTGGAGGCCCGGTGCGGCTCCGGCGGACGCCGTCCCGTCCGCAGCGTCCCAGTCCGGGATGATCGGGCGCTCGGGCGTGCCCTCGAGCGGCTGCCCCTGCTGGTCGCGCGCGCCCTCGGGCCGCGGGGTGGTGCGGCGGTCGGTGCCGCGCGGGCCGGCGTTCCGGGGACGGTCGCCGTTGCGCGCCGTCGTGGTGCCGCCGACGTAGCGGCGGCCGTTGTGCCACACCGTGCTCGGGCGGCCGTCGGGGGCGCGGCGGTCCTCGCGGGCGGGGTCGCGCCGGCGATCGTCACGACGGTCGTCGTCGCGGCGCGGCGCGTTGGAACGGTCGTCGCGACCGCGGTACCCGCCGGACGCCGGACGCTCGTCACGCCCGCGGTACCCACCGGCCGCAGGACGGTCGTCGCGCCCGCGGTACCCACCACGGTCGTCGTCACGCCGGCCGGAACCAGCGCGGTCGTCACGGCCGCGGTGGCCGCTGGACGCCGGACGGTCGTCACGGCCGCGGTACCCACCACGGTCGTCCTCGCGGCGGACGTACCCGCCGCGGTCGCCGCCACGGCGGTCGTCGTCACGGCCGACGAACCGGCCACGGTCGCCGCCGCGGTCGTCCCGACGCTGGCCGGACCCGGCGCGGTCGTCGCGACCGCGGTACCCGCCACCGGACGCCGGGCGGTCGTCGCGACCCCGGTACCCACCGGACGCCGGACGCTCGTCACGACCGCGGTACCCGCCGGACGCCGGACGCTCGTCGCGACCCCGGTACCCACCGGACGCCGGACGGTCCTCACGACCCCGGTACCCACCGGACGCCGGACGGTCCTCACGACCCCGGTACCCACCGGACGCCGGACGGTCCTCACGACCCCGGTACCCACCGGACGCCGGACGCTCGTCATGACCCCGGTACCCGCCACGCTCGTCGCGCCCGGCGCCGTCGGACCGGCCACCCGACCGACCGGAGCCGGCGTCACGGTCGCGGAACGAGCCTCCAGGACGGTCACCGCCGTCCCGACGGCCTGCGCCGTCCCGGCGACCGCCGTCCTGGCGACCTGCGCCGCCTCGTGGGCCGCCTCGTCGTTCTTCCTCATACGCGGCCATCGGGGATCCCTTCGTTCTGCCCGAAGCCGTCGGCACCGTCGTCCAGGAGGGGCGAGATGAGCGGCAGCTCGTCGAGCGAGTTGATGCCGAGCTGCTGCAGGAGCAGGTCGGACGTGACGTAGTTGATGGCGCCGGTCTCGGCGTCCGTGAACGACTCCTCGATGAGTCCTCGGGCGACGAGGGTCCGCACGACCCCGTCGACGTTCACGGCGCGGATCGCGGCGATCTGCGAGCGGGTGATCGGCTGCTTGTACGCGACGACCGCGAGGGTCTCGAGCGCCGCCTGGGACAGCCGGGAGGGGCGCTCGGCCTCGACGAACTGCTCGACGACGTCGTCGAGGTCGGCACGGACGTAGAAGCGCCAGCCGCCGCCGACCTCACGGAGCTCGAAGCCGCGGCGGATCGTGCCGTCGACGCCGTCGAAGTCCGCGACGAGGCGCTCGATCGCCTGCCGGACGACGGGGACGGGAGCACCCACGGCGGCACCGAGCGACACGAGCGACTGCGGCTCGTCGGCGATCATCAGGATGGCCTCGAGCTGCCGGTCGACGGGGATGTCCGGGCGCGCCGGCACCGTCTGCGCCGCGCGCAGCTCCTGCTCGACGGCACGGGCGTCGGCGATCTCGTCCGCGCCACCGGGTTCGGCGCTCGACGCGTCGTGCACGTCATCCGTCATAGTCGGCTCCCAGGTTGGCGAGGCTCTCGTCGGACCAGTCCTCGGCGGTCCACCGCAGCGTCAGCTCCCCGAGCGGTTCGAACTGTTCGAACGAGATGGACGCGTTCCGGTACAGCTCCAGGATCGCGAGGAAGCGAGCCACCACGATACCCGCCTCCGAGACGCCGGCGACCAGTTCGCGGAACGAGACGTCCTCGTCGGCCCGGGTCCGGAGGATCGACACGACGATCGCGGCTTGCTCCCGGATGCTGACGAGTGGGGCGTGCAGGTGGTCGAGCCCGACGGTCGGGATCTCCCGCGGCGCGAACGCCAGGGTGGCCAGCGCGGCGAAGTCCTGCACCGACAGGGTCCAGACGAGTTCCGGCGTGCGGGCGCGGAATCGCTCCTCGAGCCGGACGCTCCGCACGTGCCGGCGCGACTCGGTCTGCCACCGCGACCCGAACCAGTCGGCGGCCTGCTTGAACGCGCGGTACTGCAGCAGTCGGGCGAACAGCAGGTCGCGGGCTTCGAGGAGGGCGACGTCCTCGGCGTCGACGAGCTCGCCCTGCGGCAGCAGCCCGGCGATCTTCAGGTCGAGCAGGGTCGCGGCGACGACGAGGAACTCGCTGGCCTCGTCGAGTTCGTCCTCGGTCTCCGCCTGCCGCACGTACTCGATGAACTCCCCCGTCACCGCGCCGAGCGACACCTCGGTGATGTCGAGCTCGTGCTTCGTGATGAGCGACAGGAGCAGGTCGAACGGCCCGTCGAAGTTCCGCAGCCGCACCCGGAAGCCGGGTGCGGGCGTGGTGACGGAGCCGTCGGGGTCGGTCTCAGGCGACGGCGCCACGCTCGACGAGCTCCCTGGCGAGCTGCCGGTACGCGTGGGCTGCGGCGTGGTCCGGAGCGGTCTGCGTGATCGGTCGCGCGGAGACGGTGGCGTCCGGGAACTTCACGGTGCGGCCGATCACGGTGTCGAGCACGCGGTCGTCGAAGGTGTCGACGACGCGCTCCATGACCTCGCGGGAGTGCAGGGTCCGCGAGTCGTACATCGTCGCGAGGATCCCGTCGAGCTGCAGCGCCGGGTTCAGGCGGTCCCGGACCTTGTCGATCGTCTCGATGAGCAGGGCCACGCCGCGCAGGGCGAAGAACTCGCACTCGAGCGGGATGAGCACGCCGTGCGCCGCGGTGAGCGCGTTCACGGTGAGCAGCCCGAGGGACGGCTGGCAGTCGACGAGGATCACGTCGTAGTCGTTCGCGACCTTCCGCAGCACGCTCGCGAGGATCTGCTCGCGCGCGACCTCGTTGACGAGGTGCACCTCGGCCGCGGACAGGTCGATGTTCGCCGGGATGACGTCGAGGTACGGCGTGTTCGTCGGCTGGATGACCTGGTTCGGGTCCTTGATCGACCCCATCAGCAGGTCGTAGACGGTGGGGATGTCGTGGGTCCGCACCCCGAGGCCCGCGGACAGCGCACCCTGCGGGTCGAAGTCGACGGCGAGCACCTTGCGGCCGTACTCCGCGAGCGCGGCACCGAGGTTGATCGACGTCGTGGTCTTGCCGACGCCGCCCTTCTGGTTGCACAGGGCGATGATGCGAGCGGGACCGTGGCCGTCGAGCTCCTCGGGCACCGCGAACTGCCGGACGGGCCGTCCGGTCGGACCGTAGGTGGTCTCACCGGTTCCGGGGCTGGTCGTCGGGTTCGTGCTCACCCCGCCATCGTACCGGCGGCGTCGCGAGGTTCCGGGCCGCACCGCCGTGCGGCGGAGCAGGTCGCGTCCGAGGGCCGCCCGCCGGACGGGAGGCGCGGATCACGCCGGGCGCAGCGCCACCCGCATGCTGTCCACGCGTTCCGCGATCACGGCGTCCGCCGTCCAACGCTGCTGCAGCCGCCCCACCAGCTCCTGCACCTGCGCATGGTCCAGCCCGGGGTGCAGCGCCAGCCCCACCGTCAGCTCCGCCCCGGCGAACCGGCCGAGCGGGTCGCCCGGCGCCAGCTCGACACGTGCCAGCGCGGGCTCGCCGACCACGGAGTCCGCGAACGCCTGCGCGACCTCCGGGTCCTCGAAGCACGGGGTCCACGGGATGTCCTGTCCGATCGCCCAGACCGCCGGGCGACGGAGCACGAACTCGGTCGGTGCGGTCGGGTCGAGGACGACGAGCTGGGTCTCCTCGCTCGCCGCGGCCATCGCGACTCGGCGGGACTCGACCGGCACCGGGCGGGCGTCGGCGTCCCACGCCCGCATCGCCTCGACCGACGTGAACGCCGGCATCACGCTGCGCCCGTCGGGTCCGGCGACCGTGACGATCGCGAGCTCCTGGGTCTTGTCGACGAGCTTCCCGGCGTCGGTGTGCCCGACGTCGCCTGCCTCGGCCACGAGCGGGATGAGCAGCCGGGCAGTGCGGAGGGCGTCGGCCACGTCGCGTTGCGAGCCGCCGTCCGGGAGCGCTGCGATCGCCGCGACGACCGCCGGGTCTGCCAGGCCGTCGTCGTCGTCGAAGGTCGTGTCGTGCTGATCGAACGTCCGGCCGGCCCACGCGAAGCCCGCCGAGTCCGCGGCGCCGCCGGGGGTGTGCGCGTCGTCCGGGTGTGCGCCGTCCGGGTGTGCGCCGTCCGGGTGCGCCTGATCCGACCCGGCGTCCGGACCGGTGCCGCGGCCGTTCGAGATCCCCGCCACGCGGCTACTCCGAGGCGATGTCGAGGGCGGCTGGGAGCGTGAACGCCCCCGAGTAGAGCGCCTTGCCGATGATCGCGCCCTCCAGCCCGTGCGGCACCAGGTCGCGCAGCGCCCGGAGGTCGTCGAGCGTCGAGATGCCGCCGGACGCCACGACCGGCTGGTCGGTGCGGTCGCAGACCTCGCGGAGCAGGTCGACGTTCGGGCCCTGGAGCGTGCCGTCCTTCGTCACGTCGGTCACGACGTAGCGCGCGCAGCCCGCTTCCTCGAGCCGGTCCAGGACCTCCCAGAGGTCACCGGCGTCCTCCGTCCAGCCCCGGCTGGCGAGGGTCGTGCCACGGACGTCGAGGCCCACCGCGATCTGCTCCCCGTACGTCCGGATCACGCGGGCCGCCCACTCGGGGTTCTCCAGCGCGGCCGTGCCGAGGTTCACGCGCGCGGCACCCGTCGCCAACGCCGCCTCGAGTGATGCGTCGTCACGGATGCCGCCGGAGAGCTCGACGTCGACGCCCTCGACCTCCTTGATGGCCCGTGCGATCACCTTCCGGTTGTCGCCGCGTCCGAACGCCGCGTCGAGGTCGACGAGGTGGATCCACTCGGCGCCCTGCTCGCGCCAGGTGCGGGCCGCCGACACCGGGTCGCCGTACGAGGTCTCGCTGCCGGCCTCACCCTGGGTGAGCCGGACTGCCTGGCCGTCGACGACGTCCACGGCGGGCAGCAGGACGAGGGGCGGGGTGGCGATGAGGTCGGTCATGGTCCTGTCTTCGTTGCGGTGGTGACTGCCGGGAGGCGCGGTGCCGGTCCGCCCCGCGCGGTCCGCGGTGGCGCGGTGCCGTCAGAGCGACTGCACCCAGTTCCGGAGCAGCCGGATGCCCGGCTCCCCCGACTTCTCCGGGTGGAACTGCGTGGCGGTGAGCGGGCCGTTCTCGACCGCGGCGACGAACCGCTGCCCGTGCTCGGCCCACGTCAGGCGGGGTGCTCGGAACGGCCCGTAGGCCTCGAGCGGGAAGTCGGTGACCCCGTACGAGTGCACGAAGTAGAAGCGCTCGTCGTGGAGGCCGTCGAACAGCACCGAGTCCTCCGGCGCCTCGACCGTGTTCCACCCCATGTGCGGGAGGACCTCGGCCTGGATCTCCTCGACCGTGCCCGGCCACTGCCCGAGCCCGTCGACGTCGGCGCCGCGCTCGATGCCCCGCGAGAACAGGACCTGCATCCCGACGCAGATGCCGAGCACCGGACGACCGCCCGCGAGCCGGTGGTCGACGATCTCGCCGCCGCGGACGCTCTCGAGCTGGTCGATCACCGCGGCGAACGCACCGACACCGGGCACGAGCAGCCCGTCTGCCCGGAGCGCCGCCTGCTTGTCCGCGGTCAGCGTGACGTCGGCCCCGGCTCGTTCGAGGGCCTTCGCCGCCGAGTGCACGTTGCCGGAGCCGTAGTCGAGGACGACGACGTTCGGCCGCGCGCCGTCCGTCACAGCGCACCCTTGGTGGAGGGGATGCCGTCGACCCGTGCGTCGAGCTCGACGGCCTTGCGCATCGCCCGGGCGAACGCCTTGAACTCCGCCTCGGCGATGTGGTGCGGGTCGCGGCCGCCGAGCACGCGGACGTGCACGGTGATGCCCGCGTTGAAGGAGATCGCCTCGAGGACGTGGCGGACCATCGAGCCGGTGAAGTGCCCGCCGATCCGGTGGAACTCGAACCCCGCGGGCTCGCCGGAGTGCACGAGGAACGGCCGGCCGGACACGTCGACCACGGCCTGGGCCAGCGCCTCGTCGAGGGGCACCAGCGCGTCGCCGTAGCGGCCGATGCCCGAGCGGTCGCCGAGGGCCTGCTTGAGTGCCTGCCCGAGCACGATCCCGGTGTCCTCCACCGTGTGGTGCACGTCGATGTCGGTGTCGCCCGTCGAGCGCACCCGGAGGTCGATCAGCGAGTGCTTGCTGAACGCGGTCAGCATGTGGTCGAAGAACGGCACGCTCGTCGAGATGTCGGACGTCCCGGTGCCGTCGAGGTCGAGCGCGAGTTCGATGCTCGATTCGCTCGTGCTCCGGCTGATCGTGGCGGTGCGCGCGGTCATGCTGCAACCCTAACCGGCGGCTGGTCGGCGGCGACGCGGCGCATCGCGTCGAGGAACGCGGTGGTCTCCTCCTCGGTGCCCGCGCTCACCCGGAGGTGGCCGGGGATGCCGAGGTCGCGGACGATCACGTCCTGCTCGAGCAACGCCTCGAACGCGGCGTGCGGATCGGCGACGCCGCCGAACAGGACGAAGTTCGACCACGTCTCGTAGGTGCGGTAGCCCATCGCCCGGAGCTCCGTGACCATCCGGTCGCGCTGCTGCTTGATGTCGTCCACCATGGCGAGCATCTCCGGCGCGTGCCGGAGTGCCGCGACCGCGGCCGCCTGGGTGAGTGCGGAGAGGTGGTACGGCAGGCGGACGAGGCGGATCGCGTCGATCACGGCGGGGTGCGCGGCCATGTAGCCGACGCGGGCACCGGCGAACGCGAAGGCCTTGCTCATGGTGCGGGACACGACGAGGCGCTCCCGGCCGGGCAGCAGCGTGAGGGCGCTCGGTCGGTCGGCCGGCATGAACTCCGCGTAGGCCTCGTCGACCATCACGATGCCGTCGGTCGCGGCGTAGGCGGCCTCGATGGTCTCGATCGGCAGCGGCGTGCCCGTCGGGTTGTTCGGGCCGCAGAGGAACACGATGTCCGGCTGGTGCTCCCGGATCGCCGCGACGACCGTCTCCGGCGAGATGCGGAACTCGTCGTCGCGCTGCGCGGAGATCCAGGTCGTCCCGGTGCCCGACGCGAGGATCGAGTGCATCGAGTAGGTGGGCGGGAACCCGAGCACGGTCCGCCCCGGGCCGCCGAACGCCTGGAGCAGCTGCTGCAGCACCTCGTTCGAACCGTTCGCCGCCCAGATCTGGTCGGCATTGAGCACCTGGTCCGTGCCGAGGCCCTGCTGGAGGTAGTCCGCGAGGGACTGACGCAACTCGGTGAACTCCCGATCGGGGTAGCGGTTGACGGTGGTCAGCGCGTGCCGGATCGACTCGACGATGTCCTCTGCCACGTCGGCCGGGACCGGATGCGTGTTCTCGTTGACGTTGAGTTGCACGCGCACGTGCTTCTGCGGGGCGCCGTACGGGCTCTGCCCGCGCAGGTCGTCGCGGATCGGGAGGTCTTCGAGCGTGAATGCCACCGATCCATCGTAGGCCGCGCCGCCGGTGCGGAGACCGGCCGTCCGGACGGTGCGCAGCCCCCGGTGCGAAGCGAACGCCTAGTTCGTGCCGGTGTACTTGGCGGGGATCGCGATCTGCTCGCCGGCCTGCAGCCCGGAGCCGTCGAGCGCGTTGAGGCTGATGACGTCCTGCACGAAGTCGCGCGGGTCCGCGTTCGGTGCGGTCTCCTCCGCCAGCTGCCAGAGCGTCTCGCCCGGCTGGATGGTGACGGTGTCGAAGTGGACGTTGGCCTGGGTGTTGCCCGCGGACGCCTGCCCACCGTTCAGCACGGCGAACGCGACGGCCAGGAGCAGCGGGATCGCGGCGAGCGTCGTGATGACGATCCGTCCGCGACGCGTGAGACGCAGGCGCGTACGCACGGCGGGCGCCGTGGGGCGCTGGATGTCAGCGATGGCGATGGTGCTCATGTCGTTCTTGCCTTCCCGTTCGGGTGAACCGAAGTCGTGTACCGAACATAGTTTCGAATGCGAGGTCGCACAAGTCCTGTGCGGGGATTTCTGGGGAGATTTCTGCCGACACGCTCGAACAGGTGTTTGTCCGGCGCGGACCGGTCGGATACTGTTTCGATCGACTGGGACAAGTCAAACGGGGACCACCGACATTCCCGCGGGCACCGTCCCAGCACCGACGAAGGGCGAGACGACGTGGCGGACGAACTGCGGGTCCAGAAGCCGCTGACGGCGAAGCAGCAGGCGATCCTCGACGCGATCCGCGCGTCGATCGCCAGCCGGGGCTACCCGCCGAGCATGCGTGAGATCGGCGACGCCGCCGGGCTCTCCTCACTGTCCAGCGTCTCGCACCAGCTCGGGCAGCTCGAGCTCGGCGGCTGGATCCGGCGCGACCCGAACCGCCCGCGTGCGCTCGAGGTCCTGGTCGACGAACCGACCCCGGATGCCGAAGGCCCCGACGTCGACGCCACCACCCTGGTCCCACTCGTCGGCCGCATCGCCGCCGGTGTGCCGATCACCGCCGAACAGCACGTCGACGAGATCGTGCCGCTCCCCCGTCAGCTCGTCGGGACGGGCGACCTCTTCATGCTCAAGGTCGTCGGCGAGTCGATGATCGACGCCGCGATCTGCGACGGCGACTGGGTCGTCGTCCGGTCGCAGCAGACCGCCGAGAACGGTGACGTCGTCGCCGCGATGCTCGACGAGGAGGCCACCGTCAAGGTCTTCCGACAGCGTGACGGCCACACGTGGCTGCTCCCCCGCAACAGCGCGTTCGAGCCGATCCTCGGCGACGCCGCGACGGTGCTCGGCAAGGTCGTGGCGGTCCTCCGCTCCCTCTGACCCGGACCGGCGCCGACGCCGACATCGGTACCGACGCCGGAACGCCCCCTCGCACCGTGCGAGGGGGCGTTCCCAGTGTGCGAGGTTCCACGCACCGTGCGACGCACACGGGCTCGCACGATGCGCGGGAGCTCGCACACTGCGGGCCGAGCGCGGCGGGACGGAGCCGAGCCGTGCCTCCAGGCCCCTACGCGGTGGCGACGGGCGCGACCACGAACGGGTCGAGCTCGGAGACCTGCCGCTGGAACACCCGCACGTCCAGGCGGGTGCCGTCCTCGACGTAGTCGACGGACTCCACCGCTCCGGCGTCGTGCAGGGACGACACCAGGTCGCCCCGGTCGTAGGGGATCACCACGGTCAGGGAGACGTCGGGTTCCGGCAGGCGGGACTCGATCGCCTCGAGCAGGTCCTGGATGCCCTCACCGGTGCGGGCGGAGACGAACACGGCGTCCGGCACCAGGCCGACCAGCACGAGCCGCTGCGACTCGTCGATCAGGTCCGCCTTGTTGAACGCGACGATCTCCGGGATCTCGCGGGCACCGACGTCACCGATGACCTCGCGCACGGTCGCCAGCTGTGCCGCCGGGTCCGGGTGCGAGCCGTCGACGACGTGCACGATGACGTCGGCCTCGCCGACCTCCTCGAGCGTCGACCGGAACGCCTCGACGAGCTGGTGCGGCAGGTTCCGCACGAAGCCGACCGTGTCGACGAAGGTGAACTCGCGTCCCTTCGCGCTCTCGGTCCGGCGCACCGTGGCGTCCAGCGTGGCGAACAGCTGGTTCTGCACGAGCACACCCGCGCTCGTCAGCCGGTTCAGCAGCGACGACTTGCCCGCGTTCGTGTAGCCCGCGATCGCGACGCTCGGGACGTCGTTGCGGTGTCGGTCGGCCCGCTTGGCCTCACGCGCGGGGCGGAAGCCGGCGATCTGCCGACGGAGCTTCGACATCCGGGTGTGGATGCGACGTCGATCGAGCTCGATCTTCGTCTCACCGGGACCACGGGAGCCCATGCCGGCACCGCCCGAGACCTGGCCACCGGCCTGCCGGGACATCGACTCACCCCACCCACGCAGACGCGGGAGGAGGTACTCGAGCTGGGCGAGTTCGACCTGGGCCTTGCCCTCGCGGCTCTTGGCGTGCTGGCTGAAGATGTCGAGGATCACGGCCGTGCGGTCGATCACCTTGACCTTGACCACGTCCTCCAGGGCGCGGCGCTGGGACGGTGCGAGCTCGGTGTCGGCGATCACGGTGTCCGCCCCGGTGGCCTTGACGACCATCGCGAGTTCCTCCGCCTTGCCCTTGCCGAGGTAGGTCGACGGGTCCGGGTTCGGCCGGCGCTGCAGGAGTCCGTCGAGCACCACGGCACCCGCGGTCTCGGCGAGTGCCGCGAGTTCGCGGAGCGAGTTCTCGGCGTCGGCGGCGTCACCGTGCGGGTACACCCCGATCAGGACGACCTGCTCGAGCCGGAGCTGCCGGTACTCGACCTCGGTGACGTCCTCGAGCTCGGTGGAGAGGCCCGCGACCCGGCGCAGCGCCGCGCGGTCCTCACGGTCGTACTGGTCGCCGTCGCCCGACCATCCCTGGGCGTCGACGGATCTGGTCTGGATGGCCTGTGCCGGTGCGAACACCGCGGAGGAGGCTCGTGATTCGGCGTTGCGCAGGACCCGCTCGACGACACCGGCTGCGCTGTCGTCGTTGGTCACTGCGTCGTGGTTCGTCGTGTCCGTCATCTTCTCCACAGGGTACCTCCGCCGCGCCCGGGACACACGGGGTTCCCGGTACGGTTCATCCATGGCGAACGACCACTACTTCTCCGCGAACCCGTCGTCGGACAGCCGCGAACGCCAGATCCACGTCACCCTCGCCGACCGGCCGCTCACGCTGACCACCGCGGCGGGGGTCTTCAGCCCCGACGGGCTCGATCGCGGCACCCGTGTGCTGCTCGGCTCCGTGCCGCCGCCCGCGCCGGACGGCGCCCTGCTCGACGTCGGCTGCGGGTGGGGGCCGATCGCGATCACGATGGCGCTGGAGTCCCCCGGGGCCGAGGTCTGGGGCGTCGACGTCAACGAACGCGTCCTCGGGCTGGCCCGCGCGAACGCCGCTGCCGCGGGAGCGGACAACGTGACCGTGACCACGCCGGACGACGTCCCCGCCGGCCTGCGGTTCCGGACCATCTGGTCGAACCCGCCGATCCGCGTCGGCAAGGACGAGCTGCACCAGATCCTGCTGACGTGGCTCCCCCGGCTCGAGGTCGGCGGCGACGCGTGGCTCGTCGTCGCGAAGGACCTCGGCGGCGATTCGCTGCAGCGCTGGTTGCACGACACCCTCGACGCGGGCTTCCACGTCTCGCGGGCGTCGACGGCCAAGGGCTTCCGCGTACTCCGAGTGCACCGCGCCGCGGAGTAGGCCCGCGGCGCACGCCGCGCACGGCACCCGCGCCGCGCGGGCGCAGCACCGCCCGTCGAATCACGGTTCCGACGTCGCGCCAGCCGACCCGGACGGTCCGACGTCGGGACCGTGCTTCGGCCGCGCGGCCGAGCACGACCCACGGCGGACGGACTGGAGGCACCTCTCGCCGCACCGACGCCGGTGACGCGAGCCGCGCCTCCAGGCCAGGGCCCGTACCGACTCAGACCGTCAGGTCACCCGAGAAGACGAGCTCCGCCGGACCGGAGAGCGCGACGTGCTCACCGTCCTCCGCCGCGAACATCCGCACCGTCACGACACCGCCGGGGACGCGCACCCGCCACGTGTCCGGCGCGCCGTTGCCCGCCCAGTAGCGGGTCGCCAGCGCGGCCGCGACCGCACCGGTGCCGCACGACAGCGTCTCGCCGCTGCCACGCTCGTGCACGCGCATCGTGATCTCGCCGACGCCGTCCTTGACGAGCGGGTCGCCGGGGAGGACGAACTCGACGTTCGCGCCGGCGGCCGGCAGCGGGTCGAGCACGGGGACGTACGTCAGGTCCAGGTCGGCCAGTTCGTCCTCGGTCGCCACGGCCACGACCACGTGCGGGTTGCCGACGTCGATGCCGATGCCGGGTCGGGCGCCGTCGAGGTTCTTCGCGCGGACGAGGACGTCGTCCGCGCCACCGCCCTCGATCCCGAGGCCCCAGCGACCGAGGTCGGCGGAGAACCCGTTCGTGGTGCGTTGCACGTCGACGAGGCCCTTGCGACTGCCGACGGTCAGGGTCTCCCCAGGCTCCAGGTCGACGAGCCCGGACTCGGTGAGGTACCGGGCGAACACCCGGATGCCGTTGCCGCACATCTCGGCGACCGAGCCGTCGGCGTTGTGGTAATCCATGAACCAGGTCGCTGCGGGGTCGATCGCCAGGAGCGTCCGCCCCTCGGGCAGCGACTCCGACCGCACGGCACGGATCACCCCGTCGCCGCCCACGCCGAACCGACGGTCCGCGATCGCACGGATCCGGTCGGGGGTCAGGTCGACCGTGGCGTCGGGGTCGGCGAACAGGACGAAGTCGTTGCCGGTCCCCTGGCCCTTGGTGAAGTGCAGCTCGGTCACGGGACGATCCTACGGGCCACGGCGGCGAGCTCGGTCCGGTCGGCTCCCGTGACGTCGAGCACCTCGGCGTCGGCGTACCGGCGGAACCAGGACACCTGCCGGCGGGCGTACTTGCGCGTCGCGACGCCGGTGGCCTCGACGGCCTGCTCGACGGTGGCGTCGCCCCGGAGCACGTCCAGCGCCTGCGAGTACCCGATGGCCGCGCGCGCCGTCCGACCCTGTTCGAGGCCCTGCTCGCGGAGCGCCCGCACCTCGTCGACGAGACCGTCCGCGAACATCCGCGCTGCGCGCTCGTGCAGACCGGCGACGAGCTGCTGTCGTTCACGGTGCAGGTGCAGGATCCGCGCGGGTCGCCAGGCGCGGGGCGCGGACGGGAGGCTCGGGGTCACGACCTCGGACCGGCTCGCGATCTCGAGTGCCCGGATCAACCGCCGTGGGTTGCGCGCGTCGATCGTCGCGGCGGCCGCCGCGTCCAGGGTCCGCAGTCGCTCGAGCAGGATGCCCGGTCCGAGCTCGTCGTGGTCGCGTTCGAGGCGGGCGCGGAGCTCGGGATCCGTCCCGGGGAACGCGAGGTC
Source organism: Curtobacterium sp. SP.BCo (assembly GCF_051903265.1). Classification (GTDB taxonomy): domain Bacteria; phylum Actinomycetota; class Actinomycetes; order Actinomycetales; family Microbacteriaceae; genus Curtobacterium. The sequence goes on along the minus strand of NZ_CP194337.1, from coordinate 1,797,743 downwards.
GAACAGCACGGCGGACACGTACAGGCCGCTCCCGCCGACGAGCACCGCGACCCCGCCCCGTTCCTGGATCGCGGCGACGTCGGCGCGGGCGTCACGCTGGTACGCGGCGACGCTCGCCTCGTCGGTGACGTCGAGGACGTCGAGCTGGTGGTGCGGGATGCCGCGGCGCTCGGCCTCGGTGAGCTTCGCGGTGCCGACGTCCATGCCGCGGTAGAGCTGCATCGCATCGGCGTTGACGACCTCGGCGTCGCGCCCGGACGCCCGGAGTCGCTCGGCGATCGCGATGCCGAGGTCGGACTTGCCGGTGCCGGTCGCCCCGACGACGGCGATCAGGTCGCCGGCTGCGGGGTCAGCGGCCGACACGGAGGGTCGGCAGACCGAGCGACACGGCGCGCGGACCGTCGGCCGGCGCGGTCGGGGTCGGCACCCCGCAGCTCTCCGCCTGGGCGCGGTCCCAGGCGTCGCCCGCCCTGGTCCGGCGGATCCGCAGCGGCCCGTCGTTGTCGGCGATCAGGAAGTGCGGTGCCGAGCGGGTGACCTCCACGGTGACGACGTCACCGGGTCGTGGGACGTCCGAGCCCTCCGGCACGGCGAAGTGCACGAGTCGGGAGTCCTCGGCACGGCCGGAGAGTCGGTGGGTGGTGTCGTCCTTCTTGCCCTCACCGGCGGCGACGAGCACCTCGATGCGCCGACCGACCTGCTTCGCGTTCTCCTCTGCCGTGATGTGCTCCTGGAGTGCGACGAGGCGTTCGTAGCGTTCCTGCACGACCTCCTTCGGCAACTGGTCGTCCATCGTCGCCGCGGGCGTGCCCGGGCGGATCGAGTACTGGAAGGTGAACGCCGATGCGAAGCGTGCCTGCTCGACGACGCGCAGGGTGTCCGCGAAGTCCTGCTCGGTCTCGCCCGGGAAGCCGACGATGATGTCGGTGGAGATCGCCGCGTGCGGGATCTTCGCGCGGACGCGGTCGAGGATGCCGAGGAACCGCTCGCTCCGGTAGCTCCGGCGCATCGCCTTGAGGACCCGGTCGGACCCGGACTGCAGCGGCATGTGCAGCTGCGGCATCACGTTGGCGGTCTCGGCCATCGCGTCGATCACGTCGTCCGTGAAGGCGGCCGGGTGCGGGCTGGTGAACCGGACCCGCTCGAGCCCCTCGATCTGCCCGGCCGCACGCAGGAGCTTGCCGAACGCCTGGCGGTCGCCGAACTCGACACCGTACGAGTTCACGTTCTGCCCGAGGAGCGTGACCTCGATCGCACCGTCGTCGACCAGTGCCTGGATCTCGGCGAGGACGTCACCGGGACGGCGGTCCTTCTCCTTGCCGCGGAGCGACGGGACGATGCAGAACGTGCAGGTGTTGTTGCACCCGACGGAGATCGAGACCCAGCCGCTGTGGGTGGAGTCCCGCTTCGTCGGGAGCGTGGACGGGAAGACGTCGAGCGACTCGAGGATCTCGATCTGCGCCTCGTCGTTGTGTCGCGCACGCTCGAGGAGGGTCGGCAGGGAGCCCATGTTGTGCGTCCCGAACACGACGTCGACCCACGGCGCCTTCTCGAGGATGACGTTCTTGTCCTTCTGTGCCAGGCACCCGCCGACGGCGATCTGCATGCCCGGGTGCTCGCGCTTGATGCCCGCGAGCTGCCCGAGGTTGCCGTAGAGACGGTTGTCCGCGTTCTCCCGCACGGCGCACGTGTTGATCACGACGACGTCCGCCTGGCCGTCCGAGGCCGCGACGTACCCGGCTGCCTGGAGCGACCCGCTCAGACGTTCGGAGTCGTGCACGTTCATCTGGCACCCGTAGGTGCGGACTTCGTAGGTGCGGGGGCGCGCTTCGACGGTGGCCATGGTGGTCCCAGTGTAAAACCGTCGGAGCGCTACTCGAAGCGGACCGAGCCGCGCGGGCCCGCCGGTGGTCGGCCGCCACCGTCGAGGGCACGTTCCACCGCGATGCGGACCACGCCGCCGTTGTAGCCCTTCCGCATCAGGAAGCCGGAGAGCCGACGCTCGGCCGTCGCGCGGTCCAGTCCGCGGAGCTGACCGGCGCGCTTCTGCGCCAGCTCGATCGCGCGGACGAACTCGTCGTCCTCGTCGTCGGCGGCGGCCTCGAGGGCAGCGTCGATCGCCGTCTGGTCGATCCCCCGCCGACGGAGCTCCGCCACCACGCCCTGCCGGCCGAGGCCCTTCCGGTCGTGCAGCCGGTCGACGAGGTCGGTCGCCAGGGCGACGTCGTCGAGCAGGCCCACGCGGGTCAGCCGCTCGACCTCGTGCTCGACGACCTCGGGGTCGAGGTCGTTCTTCGTCAGCATCGTCCGGAGCTCCGACTCGCTCACGCCCTTGCGTCCGAGCGCCCGCATGCTGAGCCGTTCGGCGTCGGCGCGCTGCTCGTCGATCGGCCGCGGGACGTCGGCCGGGTCGAGCTCCGCGCCGCCGTCGATGGCGAACACCGAGGCGGTGGTGGCATCGGCCGTGCGCTCGTCGTCGTAGCCGTCCTGCTCCGCCCGTGCACTGCGTCCGGTGCCGTCGCCGACCACCGGTTGCAGCCAGGCGGCCTGCGCCCGTGCCCCGTGGATCGGTACCGGCGAATCGGCGTCGGCGTCGGCATCGGCATCGGCATCGGCATCGGCATCGTCGGTGACGCTGGCTGTGTCTGTGTCGACACCGGCGTCCGGCGTGGGCCTCGGGCGACGACGGGACCGCGCACCGAACAGGTCGGTGACCGGTGCGAGGTCCGCGTCGTCGTCGTGGTCGGTCGTCACGCGCCCTTGCGCTCCGCGAGCTTCGGCGCGATCGACTCGACCGGTGCCTCGACCGCTTCGACGGACGCCCCGCCGACCCCGAGCTTCGCGAGGATCTTGCCCTCGATCTCGGCGGCGATCTCCGGGTTCTGGATCAGGAAGGACCGGGAGTTCTCCTTGCCCTGCCCGAGCTGGTCACCGTCGTAGGTGTACCAGGCACCCGACTTCTTCACGATGCCGTGGTCGACACCGAAGTCGAGCAGCGATCCCTCTCGCGAGATGCCCGTGCCGTACAGGATGTCGAACTCGGCCTGCTTGAAGGGCGGCGCCATCTTGTTCTTCACGACCTTGACGCGGGTGCGGTTGCCGACGGCGTCGGTGCCGCTCTTCAGCGTCTCGATGCGACGGATGTCGAGTCGGACCGACGCGTAGAACTTGAGCGCCTTACCACCGGCCGTGGTCTCCGGCGAGCCGAAGAACACACCGATCTTCTCGCGCAGCTGGTTGATGAAGATCATCGTGGTCTGGGTCTGGTTGAGCCCACCGGCCAGCTTGCGGAGGGCCTGCGACATGAGGCGGGCCTGGAGACCGACGTGCGAGTCACCCATCTCGCCCTCGATCTCGGCGCGGGGCACGAGCGCTGCGACGGAGTCGATGACGACGAGGTCGATCGAGCCGGAGCGGACCAGCATGTCCGCGATCTCGAGCGCCTGCTCACCGGTGTCCGGCTGCGAGACGAGGAGGGCGTCGATGTCGACGCCGAGCTTCTTCGCGTATTCGGGGTCGAGTGCGTGCTCCGCGTCGATGAACGCCGCGATGCCACCGGCACGCTGGGCGTTGGCGATCGCGTGCAGCGTCAGGGTGGTCTTACCCGACGACTCCGGGCCGTAGATCTCGATGATGCGGCCGCGGGGCAGTCCCCCGATGCCGAGCGCGACGTCGAGTGCGACGGAGCCGGTCGGGATGGTGGCGACGGGGGCGCGCTCGTCCGAGCCGAGGCGCATGACCGTGCCCTTGCCGAACTGGCGGTCGATCTGGGCGAGAGCGGTCTCGAGGGCCTTCTCGCGGTCCTGGGGTGATGGCATGGGATTGCTCCTTCGTGCTCGGTGTCGGCCGCCTGTAGGCTGTCGCGTCCGTTCCGGCCGGTGGTGCAGGGCCGGTGCTTCTTCGACAAGGCTTCGGGCTGTTCCCGTTGACTCCGAACCTAGGGCGGGCCACCGACATCACTGCCGCCGGCCGCGCGATCTGTGGACGGATCCTCCGAACAGCGCCGATGTGGAGGAAGCTACCACCGATCGAACACGCGTTCGAGCAACACGCCGAACAGAGTTTCGGATCAGTCCCGGGGCTCGGCGAGGCCCTTGCCGTGCCGCTTGTCGAGCGGGACGTCCTGCGAATCGCACAACGCCTCCCACACCCGGCGCGCGTCGATCCCGGCGTCGAGGGCGTCCGCAGCCGAGCGGCCACCGAGCTCCTCGAGCACGACGTCACGGCTGACGACGGCACCGTAGGCATCCCCGAACACCTGGTCGACGGCTCGCCAGAACTCACTCACGCGCATCGTTCCAGCCTAGATGCGACGCACGACGCTGGACGCACGAACGCCCCCACCGGCGAACCGGCGGGGGCGTCGTGCGGCGGTGCGGGTCAGCGCACCGCGAGGTCGTTGTCGAACTCGGCGACGAGGTCGTCCGGGAGCGTGTCGGGCACCGGGGTGAGCCCCTCGACCACCGCGAGGCGGTCGCCGACTTCACGCATGATGGTCGAGATGGGCGTGTCCAGCGCATCCGCGACGGAAGCGAGGATCTCCGAGGAGGCCTCCTTCTGCCCGCGCTCGACCTCGCTGAGGTACCCGAGAGCCACGCTGGCCTTGGACGCGACCTGACGGAGGGTCCGGCCCTTCTGCAAGCGGAAGTCCCGCAGAACGTCGCCGATTTCCTGACGAACGAGAACCATGAGAACTCCTCCTCTCTGTCGTCTCCGCGCCCGCTCGGTCCGGATGGCCGAGTTCGGGTCCCGCAACAGTAGCGTTGCCGGTTGCAGCATGCTAGCGATGCCAACTGCTGTACCGCTGGAGATTGCGTGAGATGTAACCCAGTGGAAACGGGACCTATTCCCGGCCCCGGATCGTGGACGACATCCGTGCCAGGAGTTCGGAGACGGTGCCCCGACGGATTGCCTCGCGGTCGCCATCGAGGTGCAGTTCGTACGCGGTCGCACCGTCCGCCGACGCGATGCCGACGAACACCGTGCCGACCGCCTTGCCGTCCTGCTGGTCGGGGCCGGCGACCCCGGTCGTGCTGATGCCCCACGTCGCCGGCTCGCCGTCGACCGCGAGCGCGCGTCGTACGCCGGTCGCCATCTGCTCCGCGACGCGGGGGTCGACTGCTCCGTGCGCGGCGAGCAACGCGTCCGAGACCCCGAGGACGGTGTGCTTGACCGGGGTCGCGTAGGCCACGACGCCGCCGCGGACGACCGCACTCGCGCCGGGCACCCCCACGAGGGTCGCCACGACGAGTCCCCCGGTGAGGGACTCCGCGACCGCGACGGTCTCGCCGCGTGCGGTCAGCTCGGCGATCAGCGCTGCGGCGTCGCCCCCACCGGTCACGCGGCGGTCCGGTTGTGCTTCCAGGCCTGCCAGAGGTAGTCGATGCCGCTGAGCACGGTCGCGAGGAACGCGGCGGTCATCAGGATGCCGTTCACCCAGTGCGCCCAGTCCCCCACGAGGTTCCACCACGGGAAGAGCGCAGCGGTCAGGGCGACGGCCTGCAGCACGGTCTTGATCTTGCCGCCGCGGCTCGCCGGGATGACCCGGTCCGAGAGCACCGCGAAGCGGAACACCGTGATGCCGATCTCGCGGACCATGATGAGCACCGTCACGTACCAGGGCAGCTCACCCAGGATCGACAACGCGACCAGGGCTCCACCGATCAGGACCTTGTCGGCGATCGGGTCGACGAGCTTGCCGAAGTCGGTGACGAGGTTCTGCCGGCGGGCGATGATGCCGTCGGCGCTGTCGGTGACGATCGCCACGACGAACACGACGGCGGCCCAGATCCGCAGCGGTCCGTCGACGCCGTGGTCGGTCAGGAGCAGCACGAAGAACAGCGGCGCCATCAGGATGCGCACGACCGTGATGATGTTCGCGACGTTGCCCGTCGACGCCGGCCCCGGGCCCTTGCGGAGCAGTCGTCCGCGCCACGGGAACCGAGCGCCGTGCGTGGTGTCCGTACCGTTCGAGGCGGTCATCGCACTCACTCCCTGCCCGTCAGTCCCCACGCGTCCTCATCGGGCTCGTTATCGACCTCATCGTACCCGCGGGTCATGTCCGCCACCGGATCGGACCCGTAGCGGTCGCCCTCGTCCGCCGGCGCCGGAGTGGACGCCAGCGGTGCGGACGCCACCGGCGCGGACGCCACCGGGGCAGGGCCTGCCGAGGCGGCAGCGGGAGCCACGGCACCCGGGGCAGCCGGGGGCTCCTCGCCCCGCAGCTTCGCCAGCACGGCGGGCAGCTGGTCGGTGGTGACGAGCACGTCGCGGGCCTTCGACCCCTCGGACGGTCCGACGATGTCGCGAGACTCCATCAGGTCCATCAGGCGACCCGCCTTCGCGAACCCCACCCGGAGCTTGCGCTGCAGCATCGAGGTGGACCCGAACTGCGTGGAGACGACCTGCTCGACGGCCGCGAGCAGCAGCTCGAGGTCGTCGCCGATGTCCGCGTCGATCTCCTTGCGCTCGACCACGGCCTGGACGTCCTGGCGGTACTCCGGGCGGGCCTGGCGCGTGACGTGCTGGACGACCTCGGCGACCTCGCTCTCGTTCACCCAGGCCCCCTGCACACGGAGCGACTTCGACGACCCCATCGGCAGGAAGAGTGCGTCGCCCTGGCCGATGAGCTTGTCGGCGCCCGGCTGGTCGAGGATGACGCGGGAGTCGGTGACGCTCGTGACGGCGAACGCGATCCGCGAGGGGACGTTCGCCTTGATCAGGCCGGTGATGACGTCCACCGAGGGCCGCTGCGTCGCGAGCACGAGGTGGATGCCGGCGGCACGGGCGAGCTGGGTGATGCGGACGATCGACTCCTCGACGTCACGCGGCGCGACGAGCATGAGGTCCGCGAGCTCGTCGACGACGACCAGCAGGTAGGGGTACGGCTTGAGCTTCCGCTCGCTGCCGGCCGGCAGCACGATCTCGTTGTTCTCGATCGCCTTGTTGAAGTCGTCGACGTGCCGGAAGCCGAACGACGCGAGGTCGTCGTACCTCATGTCCATCTCCTTCACGACCCACTGCAGCGCCTCGGCTGCCTTCTTCGGGTTCGTGATGATGGGCGTGATGAGGTGTGGGACGCCGGCGTAGATCGAGAGCTCCACACGCTTCGGGTCGACCAGGACCATGCGGACCTCGGACGGCTTCGCACGCATCAGGAGCGAGGTGATCATCGAGTTGATGAACACCGACTTGCCGGAACCGGTGGAGCCGGCCACGAGCAGGTGCGGCATCTTCGCCAGGTTGGCGACGACGAACCCGCCCTCGACGTCCTTGCCGACGCCGATCGTCATCGGGTGCTTCGACTTGCGGGCGGCGTTCGAGCGCAGCACGTCGCCGAGGGACACGGTCTCGCGGTCGGTGTTCGGGATCTCCACACCGATGGCGCTCTTGCCCGGGATCGGCGACAGGATGCGGACCTCGTTCGAGGCGACCGCGTAGGAGAGGTTCTTCGAGAGCGCCGTGACGCGCTCGACCTTCACGCCGGGGCCGAGCTCGATCTCGTAGCGCGTGACCGTCGGGCCGCGCGAGAAGCCGGTGACCTTCGCGTCGACCTTGAACTCGGTCAGCACGCCGGTGATCGCGGCGACGATGTCGTCGTTCGCCTGGCTGCGCGCGACCGACGGCGAGCCGGAGCTCAGCGTGGTGGCGGCGGGCAAACGGTACGGAGCCGACGGGTCCTCGTCGGCCGCGGCGACCGGCGGGAGGCCATCGGCGGGCGTGTCCTCGGCCAGGGCGTCGTCCGACGGCAGCGTCGGCGAGACCACCGGGGACACGGCGGCATCGGGTCGGGCCGCCTCGGCCGGTGCCGGACGCTCGGGAACGGGCGTGCCGAAGTCGCGCAGGGCCTGCTCGGCGTCCTGCAGGTCCTGCTCGACGGAGTCGTTGAGGTTGATCGACGCCGGTTCGGCGGGCGTGTGGTCGATCAGGCCCGCCGCCGCGCCCGCGTTCGGGTTCGGTGCGGCCGCGGTCGCCGGCACGTCGGGCACGGTCGAGGTCGCGCCGGTGATCACGGGGCTGTCGTACGCCGGGTCCTCTTCCCGCCCGGACTTGTTGCGCCGCCACCACGGGACGGTGCCCTCGGCCTCGGCGGCGGGGTCGGCACCGTCCGCGTCGAAACCGAGGTCGTCGAAGAGCTGGAAGTCGGTGTCGCCCTTCTTGCCGCGCTTCGTCGGCTTCGCACGGGGCGCGGTGGCCTCGGCCACGGCCTCTTCGGGCTCGGCGGCGGGGGCCGGTGCGCCGAACAGGTAGGCGTAGAGCTCGTGCAGACGACGACCGAGCTTGTTCGGCGGCGTCTTCGTGATGATGAAGAGCGACAGGACGAGCAGCACGACGGCCACCGGTACCGCGACCCAGGCGGTCGCGATGGTGACGAGCCACCCGATGACGACCCACCCGATCACCCCGCCGGCAGCGGCGAGGGCGGGCATGCCGTCGGTCGCGCTCGGCTGCCCGCCGAACACGTGGCACAACGACGCGATCGACACGAGCAGCAGCCCGAGGCCGATCCCGATGCGGGTGTTGTCGTGCACCGAGGCGGGGTGCCGGAACAGCCACCCGGCGAACACCACCATGATCACCGGGAGCGCGAACGCCAACCGGCCGAACAGCCCGCCGAACGTGTACGCGTCGAGCGCGATCGACACCGAGTTCGTCGGGTTGAGCCACTCGACGACCGCGCCCGCGATCGCCAGGACGAACAGCAGGAACGGGAAGCCGTCGCGACGCTGGTCCTTCTCGAGGGTCTCCTGTCCGAGCAGCCGGAACATCGCCCCGACGCCGTGCGCCATGGCGAGCCAGAAGGTCACGAGCGGGTTCTGCTCGCGGAACACCGGTGTCGGTGCGGCCTGCGGCAGCTTCTTCGTCGTGGCCTGGGTGCGCGACGGACCGCGCGTCCCGCTTCCACGGGACGACGAGGACGCGCGCGAGCGCGTGGTCGACTTGGTGCCTCCGGCCATGGGCAGAACCCTAATCCCCTCCCAGGACAAACCAAGGGAGGCCCGCCGCGTCCGTGACGCTCCGAGCGCCGGACCCGCGACGACGGGTCACGCCCGCCACGGGGTGCGAACGTGACGGGAGGCCCGGTGCACGTCCGTCAGGAACGTGCACCGGGCCTCCTGTCCGGCTCGGCGCGGAGCGCTACGCCTCGATGACCACCGGGACGATCATCGGCCGGCGACGGTGCTTCGTGTTCACCCAGCGGCCCACCGTGCGGCGCACGACCTGCTGGAACGCGTGGCTGTCCCGCGTGCCGTTCGCGGCGGCCTCGCTGAGCGCCTTCGCGATCTGCGGACGGACCTCGTCGAAGACGGACTCGTCCTCGGCGAAGCCACGCGACTGGATCTCCGGCCCGACGACGCACTGGCCGGTGGTGAAGTCCACGGCGGCGAAGATCGAGATGAAGCCCTCCTCCGCCAGGACACGGCGGTCCTTGAGGTCGGCGTCGGTGATCTCGCCCACGGTCGATCCGTCGACGTACACGTAGCCGATGTCGAGCTGCCCGGCGACCGTCGCGACGCCGTCCTTCAGGTCGACGACGATGCCGTCCTGCCCGAGGATCACGTTGCGCGGCGGCACACCCGTCTGGATCGCCAGGTCGGCGCTCGCGTAGAGGTGGCGGTGCTCGCCGTGGACCGGGAGCACGTTGCGCGGCCGGAGGATGTTGTAGCAGTAGAGGAGCTCGCCGGCGGAGGCGTGCCCCGAGACGTGCACCTTCGCGTTGCCCTTGTGCACGACCTTCGCGCCGAGCTTCGTCAGCCCGTCGATCACGCGGTACACGGCGTTCTCGTTGCCCGGGATGAGGCTCGACGCCAGGATGACGGTGTCGCCGTCGCCGATCTCGATCTGGTGCTCGAGGTTCGCCATGCGCGCGAGCACGGCCATCGGCTCGCCCTGCGACCCGGTCGACATGTAGACGATCTGGTCGTCGGGGACGTTCTTCGCCTTCTTCGTGTCGATGAGGACGTTCTCCGGCACCCGCAGGTACCCGAGCTCGGCGGCGATCGTCATGTTGCGGATCATCGAGCGGCCCATGAACGCGACCTTGCGGTTCGCGGCGGCGGCGGCGTCGAGGACCTGCTGCACGCGGTGCACGTGCGAGGAGAAGCTCGCGACGACGACCTTCTTGCGGGCGCGCGTGATGATGTTCTCGAGCACCGGGCCGATGTCGCGCTCGGGGGCGGTGAAGCCCGGCACGTCGGCGTTGGTCGAGTCCGGCAGGAACAGGTCGACGCCCTGCTCGCCGAGGCGGGCGAAGGCACGCAGGTCGGTGATCCGGTCGTCGAGCGGCAGCTGGTCCATCTTGAAGTCGCCCGTGTGCAGGACCCGACCGGCGGGGGTCGTGATCGAGACGGCGAGGGCGTCCGGGATGGAGTGGTTCACGGCGACGAACTCGAGGTGGAACGGGCCGAGCTGCTCGGTCTGGTCCTCGGCCACGACGAGCGTGTACGGCTTGATCCGGTGCTCCTTGAGCTTCGCCTCGACGAGGGCCAGCGTCAGCGTGGAGCCGATCAGCGGGATGTCGGCACGGAGCTTCAGGAGGTACGGGACGGCGCCGATGTGGTCCTCGTGCCCGTGCGTGAGCACAACGCCGAGGACGTCGTCGAGGCGGTCCCGGATGGGTGCGAAGTCCGGCAGGATCAGGTCGACCCCGGGCTGGTGCTCCTCCGGGAAGAGCACGCCGGCGTCGACGACGAGCAACTTGCCGTCGAACTCGTACACGGTCATGTTGCGACCGATCTCGCCGAGTCCCCCGATGGGGATGACGCGGAGGGTGCCGGGTTCGAGCGGCTGCGGTGTGGAGATCTGGGTGGGCATTCGGTCCTGACTGTCGTGCGACGCACTGCCCGTGCGACGCGGTCTTCCTAACGTGTGGTGCCTGGCACCTTCGGCAGAGCGCCGCCGGCCGCTGCGTTGCGGTCAGGGCGGAAGTTGGAGAAGTCGGCGCCCGGGATGTCCCGGACGGCCTCGAGCGAGGTCTCGATGGCGTACGCCTCGGAGTCCTCGGGGCCGACGAGCGGCAGACGGACGCGCGGGCTGCCGATGCGGCCGAGCCCGTGCAGGATGTACTTCGCCGCGACGGTGCCCGGCACGTGCGTCATCACGGCGCGGACGAGCGGCTCGACGCGCTTGTGCTCGGCGGTCGCCGTGGCGAGGTCGCCGCGGTTCACGGCGTCGATGATGGTGCGGTACGGCGTGCTCGTGATGTTCGCGGTGACGCCGATGAGCCCCGTGGCACCGATCGACAGGTGCGGGAGCACGTTCGTGTCGTCGCCGGAGAAGTACATGAGATCGGTGTTGTTGAGCACCCGGGACACCTCGGCGAAGTCGCCCTTGGCGTCCTTCACCGCGAGGATGTTCGGGTGGTGCGACGCGCGCACGATCGTCTCGTACGTGATCGGGATGCCCGTGCGGCCGGGGATGTCGTAGAGGATCACCGGCAGGTCGGTGGCGTCGGCGATCATCCGGAAGTGGGTGAGCACGCCCGACTGGGTCGGCTTGTTGTAGTACGGCGTGACGATCATGACGCCGTCGGCACCGGCGCGCTCGCTCTGCTTGTAGAGGTGGATCGCGTGCGCGGTCTCGTTGGAGCCGCCGCCGGTGATGATCTTCGCGCGTCCCGCGGCGACCGACTTGCCGACCTCGACCAGGCGGAGCTTCTCCGGGTCGGTCAGGGTGCTCGTCTCGCCGGTCGTCCCGGTCACGACGATGCCGTCGGCACCGGCGGTGATGCAGTCGTCGATGTGCTGCTCGACACCGGGCCAGTCGACCTCGCCGTCAGCGGTGAACGGGGTCACGAGGGCGACGAGGACCTGGCCGAAGGGATTCTCACGCGGGGACACGGGAACCAGCGTACCGGGGATGCGGGCCGGGGCCGCCGTCCGGGTGGACGGTGGCCGGTCTGGAGGCACGGATCGCCCCGGTCACACGCCTCTTGCCCGTCCGGTGGCCGGGTCCACGGCGCACCGCGCCCCCGTTCGGACACCGCGCCCCGATGTGGCGGGGCGCAGTGTCGGGAACGGGGCGCGATCTTCCGAGCACCGTGCGATCACCCGAGCATCGTGCGCTCACCCGAGCACCGTGCGGTCAGGCGCGGCGCCGCCACTCCAGGAAGCGGTACCGCGTCCCGCCGACGCGGGACTCCCGCCACGGGCCCTCGTCGACGAGGTCCCAGTCGTCTGCCTCGGCGAGCGCCGGCGCGACGGTGTCACCCGGCACGTCCACGTCGATCACCGTCTCGGACACCCGGTCGGCGAAGGGCAGCCCCGCCGCGTACACCTGTCCGCCGCCGGTGATCCACACGGGTTCGTCGGTGTCGAGCGCGGTCGCGAGGTCGTGCACCACCTCGGCGCCCGCCGCCTCGTCGGTCGCAGCCCACGATGCGTCCCGGGTGAGCACCACGTTCCGGCGACCGGGGAGCGGACGGAAACGCTCCGGCAGCGACGCCCAGGTGCGACGCCCCATGACGACGGTCGCGCCGTCGGTGACCTGCCGGAAGTGCGTGAGGTCCTCCGGCACGTGCCAGGGCATCCCGCCGTCGGCACCGATCACGCCGGTCGTCGAACGCGCCCAGACCATGCCGACGCCCCGGACGGGTTCGGCCCACGCGGACGACATCAGACGGCGACCGCAGCCCGGATGGCCGGGTGGTGGTGGTACCCGACGACCGTGAAGTCCTCGTACTCGTAGTCGTCGATCGAGTCGCGCGGGGCGAGCTCGAGCGTCGGGAGCGGGTACGCCGTGCGGGACAGCTGCTCCTCGACCTGCTCGACGTGGTTGTCGTAGACGTGGCAGTCGCCGCCGGTCCAGACGAAGTCGCCGACCTCGAGCCCGGTCTGCGCAGCGATCATGTGCGTGAGCAGCGCGTACGAGGCGATGTTGAACGGCACGCCGAGGAACATGTCCGCGCTGCGCTGGTAGAGCTGGCACGACAGCTTGCCGTCGACCACGTAGAACTGGAAGAAGGCGTGGCACGGGGCGAGCGCCATGTCCGGCAGCTCGGCCACGTTCCACGCGGAGACGATCAGGCGGCGCGAGTCCGGGTTCGTCCGGATCTGCTCGATGACCTGCGCGATCTGGTCGATGTGCTCCCCCGACGGGGTCGGCCACGAGCGCCACTGCACGCCGTAGACCGGGCCGAGGTCGCCGTCCTCGCCCGCCCACTCGTTCCAGATCCGGACGCCGTGCTCCTGCAGCCAGGTGGCGTTGCCGTCGCCGCGGAGGAACCAGAGCAGCTCGTACGCCACCGACTTGAAGTGCACGCGCTTCGTCGTGACGAGCGGGAAGCCCTTCGACAGGTCGTAGCGGAGCTGTGCGCCGAAGACGCTGCGGGTCCCGGTGCCGGTCCGGTCGCCCTTCGGTGCCCCCTCGGTGAGGACCCGGCGGAGCAGGTCCTCGTAGGGGGTGGGAACGGAGGCGTCGGGCTGCACGGTCTCGGTCACACGGAGAGCCTACGACGAGCCGAGGACATCCACGGGCGGTTGAGTACCGTGAACCACATGACGACAGAGCCGCTCTCGATCCTGGTCGCCGGTGCGTCCGGCTTCATCGGGACCCCGCTCGTCCGCGCGCTGCGCGAGGCGGGACACCACGTGACGACCCTGGTCCGGCGCGAACCGCGCACGGCGAGCGAGTTCCGCTGGTCCCCCGGCAGCCGGAAGCTCGACCCGGCGATCCTCGACGGCGCCGACGTGGTGGTCAACCTCGCCGGCGCGAACATCGGCAAGCTGCCGTGGACGGAGACCTACAAGCAGGAGATCCTGCGCTCGCGGGTCTCCGCGACGAACACCCTCGTCGAGGCGATGCGGCACGCCACGACCCCGCCGGCACTCTTCCTCTCCGGCTCCGCCTCCGGCGTGTACGGCGACCGGCCGGCCGACGTGCTGCAGGACGACGCGGCAGCGGGCACCGGCTTCCTCGCCGAGGTCTGCACCGCGTGGGAGGCCGCCGCGAACGCCGCCCCCGCGGGCGTCCGGGTCGTCACGCTGCGCACCGGCATCGTCGTCGGAGCGGGCGGCGGCGCGCTCGCTCCCCTCGTCCCGTTGACGAAGGCAGGTCTCGGCGGACGTCTCGGCACGGGTGGGCAGCACTGGCCGTGGATCGCCCTCGACGACGAGGTCGGCGCGATCGTGCACCTCGCGACGAGCCCGTCTGCGGCCGAGGTGCGCGGCCCGGTGAACCTCGCCGGCCCCGAGGCCGCCGTGGCGGACCGCATCACGAAGCGCGTCGCCGAGGACCTGCACCGCCCGTACCTGTTCCGGATCCCCGAGTTCGCGCTGCGGCTCGTCCTGCAGCAGGCGGCCGACGAGATGCTCCTGTCGAGCCAGCAGATGGTCCCCACGAAGCTGCTCGAGTCCGGCTACGCGTTCCGGTACGCGCGCGCCGAGGACGCGGTCGACGCCGCGTTCTGACGGGATGAGCGTCGAACTGGAGGCGCGGGGCGGGCCCGCACCGCGCCTCCAGTCCGTCAGCCGCGCGCCCTGGTGAGCGCTTCGCGCATCGCGGCACGCGCCCGCTTGCGGTCGCCGGCGGCGTCGTAGACGACGCCCAGGCGGTACCAGCCGCGCCAGTCCGCGGGATCCGCCTCGACGGCGGCCTTGTAGGCGGGGAACAGCTCGTCGGCGGCCTCGCGCGTCGGACGACCGGAGGGCCGCACCGGGACGACGTCCGCCGGCGCGCCGCCCTCGCGTTCGAGTCGCGCGCCGAGCCGGGTGATCCGCAGGCCGAACCGGAACTCGAGCGCGAGCAGCAGCGCGCCGATCGCGGCGACGACGAACAGGGCGACACCGATGCCGATGCCGATCGGGAGCCCGGTCGCGATGAACGCCACCGCGCGCTGTCCCACGAGCACGATGTAGAGCGCCAGGAGCACCGTCATGAGGGCGGCGCCCCAGAACGGCGAGCGGAGCGACCGGGTCAGACGCACGGCGGGTCAGCCGATGCCGAGGACGCTGCCGAGGCCGACCGTCAGGCCGCGCATCGACCCGACGGCGGAGAGCGCCGCGCGGATGCCGGCGACGTAGGCGACGTCGTCGGTGGTGTCGTGCCGGATCGTCAGCGTCTCGCCGGGACCGCTCAGCAGGACGTCCTGCACGGCCTTCACGCCCGGCAGCCGCAGGGAGTGGACCGGCACGCTGGCGACCTGCTGCCCGCGTGCGCGCTGGTCGACGTGCGGGGCCTCGACCGGACCGACCTCGCGCCGGGCCTCGGCGATGAGCTCGGCGGTCCGGACGGCGGTGCCGGACGGGGAGTCGACCTTGCCGGCGTGGTGCGTCTCGACGATCTCGACGGAGGGGAACCACGGCGCCGCGATCGTCGCCAGGTGGGTGCCGAGCACCGAGCCGATCGAGAAGTTCGGGACGACGAAGACCCCCTGCTCCGGACGCGCTTCGAGCCCGGCGCGGAGCTTCGCCAGGCGGTCGCCGGACCAGCCGGACGTCCCGACGAGCACGTTCGCGCCGCTCGCCAGGGCGGTGTCGACGATCGCGGGGCTGAGCGCGGGGACGGTCACGTCGACCACGATCGACGCGCCGCCGAACACCGTCGGGCCGGCTTCGTGCGCACCGTCCTTCGACGACAGGCTCGCGACGAGCTCGAACTCGGGGAGTTCCTCGACGACGGCGGCCACGAGGCCGCCGAGACGACCGGTGGCGCCGACGACGGCGACGGGAGTGACCATGCCCTCCATCCTAGGATCGACGCATGACGCTCGAGGTCAGGACCGTGCCGGCAGACATCGCCGAGGTCGACGAGCTGCTCGACGCGTACCTCGACGAGCGCGCGGCCACCTTCCCGAGCGCGCAGGGTGTGTACGCGCGGAAGCGCACGCCGGCGGCGGAGTTCACCCCGCCGAACGGGGTCTTCGCGGTGGCGTACGACGACGACCGTGCAGTCGGCTGCGGCGGCCTCCGGCGGATCGCCGACGACACCGCCGGTGACCGCACCGATGTGCGCTTCGAGGTGAAGCACGTCTTCGTCACGCCCGACGGTCGCGGGCGGGGCGTCGCGACGGCGGTGATGGACGCGCTCGAGGCCGCGGCGGCCGACCTGGGTGCGTCGTCGGTCGTCCTCGACACGAACGACTCGCTCGTCGCCGCGGGCGCGATGTACCGCGGTCGGGGCTACGAGCGGGTACCGCCGTTCAACGACAACCCGAACGCGACCGCCTGGTACCGGAAGCCGATCGGCGGCGGGACCGGCCGCTAGACCGGCTGGTCGACCGGCAGTCCGGTCCGGAGCTCGACCGGCAGGTGCGCCAGGTCGTTGAGCGCGACCACCTCGGCCGGCTTGGCCGATCGGATCCGGATGATCGTCAGTGCGGTGTGGGCCACGTTCGTACCCATCCACCGCCACTCCGGCGCCTGGAAGGCCTCGCGCACGAACCAGCCGATCACGGCGTTGTGCGTGATGAGGAGGTCGTGCCGGTCCTCGCGCGCCGGCGTGAACCACTCCGCGACCGCGTCGCCCATCTGCGCCTGCCCGGCGACGATCTCCTCTTCCGTGATGCCGCCGTACCACCCCTGGTACGCGTGCGGCATGTCCGGCGTCGGCCCGGACGGGATGCAGTCGAAGAGGAGCGTCGACGGTTCGGGCACGATCGCCGGCAGCCGCTGGGCCAGGAACGAGGCGGTCTCGCTCGGGGCATCGAGAGGCGAGTGGTAGACGCCGTCGAACGGCACCCCACCGAGCCGGTCCGCAACGAGCATCGCCTGGCGCTTGCCGCGCTCGGAGAGCCTGCCGTCCCGCAGACCGTGCTCCGCGTCCTGGTGCTCGCCGTGCCGGACGAGGTAGAGGTAGTGCGACATGTCCGTGCTCACCCGCCGATCCCGATCGCGGTCGCGAGCTCGTCCTGCTGCACCGCGCCGACCACCGAGGTGATCGTGGGGCGGGTCAGCAGGTCGCGGGCCAGGTCGAGGACGTCGGCGGTGGTGACGCGGTCCACCCGCTCGAGCGCGGTGGCGAGGTCGGTGAACTCGCCGGTGCCGAGTTCGGAGCGCCCGAGCCGGGTCATGCGGGCGTCGGAGTCCTCGAGCGAGAGCGTGAGCGCCCCCTCGATCTGCCCCTTCGCACGGCGGAGCTCCTCGGACGTGATGCCGTCGTCGACCATGCGGCGGAACTCGGCGTCGACGATCTCGATCACCCCGGCGACGTTGTCGGGTGCGCAGCCGGCGTAGACGCCGAACGCACCGTTGTCGAGGTAGGCGGGCGCGAAGGAACTCACCGCGTAGGCGAGGCCGCGGCGCTCACGGACCTCCTGGAAGAGCCGGGAGCTCATGCCGCCGCCGAGCACGGCGTTCAGGACGCTGAGCACCGGTCGGCGTTCGTCGCGGAGGTCGAGGCCCTGCGAACCGCGGAGCATGCTGACCTGCTCCGTCGGACGGTGCACGACCGACAGCTTCGGCACGGCCGGGTCGGCGACGGGCTGCGGGGTCCGTCGGGCCAGCGGCGAAGCCTTCGGTGCACTCTGGAACACGGCTTCGACCAGCTCGCAGAAGCGGTCGTGGTCGACCGCGCCGGCAGCCGTCACGACGATGCCGTTCGGCGCGTAGTGCTCCCGGTAGTGCGCCAGGACCTCGTCCCGCCCGACCGCGCGGATGCTCTCCGGCGTGCCACCGATCGGACGACCGAGGGCGTGCCCGTCGAACGCCGCGGCGAAGAACGCCTCGCCCGCGACGTCGGCCGGGTCGTCCGCGGCCATCGCGAGCTCCTCGAGGATGACGCCGCGTTCGACGTCGAACGCCGCTGCCTCGAGCACGGAGCCGGTGACCATGTCCCCGATGACCTCGACGGCCATCGGCACGTCGGCGTCACGGACACGCGAGTAGTAGCAGGTGTACTCCTTGGCGGTCGCCGCGTTGTGCTCGCCGCCGACGGAGTCGAAGGAGATCGCGATGTCGAGCGCCGAGCGCTTCGCGGTCCCCTTGAAGAGGAGGTGCTCGAGGAAGTGCGTCGAGCCGTACTGCCCCTCGCGTTCGTCGCGGGAGCCGACCCCGACCCAGAAGCCGAGGCTCGTCGAACTCGCTCCTGGCATGGCCTCGGTCAGGACCCGCACGCCGGAGGGCAGGACGGATCGGCGGACGAAGGCGCCCCCGGACGTCAGGAACGACGTGTCCGGGGCCTCGAGCGGCAACGGCACTGGGTGGTTCATCGCAGACGAGCCTACTGACCCGCGGACGCCCGTCGCCCAGTTTCCACAGCGGCACACCGTGTCACTCGAAGTGGGGTACATCGGAGGAGGATAGAAAGACTCGTCTGTCTGTCCTCCTTGTGGTAGAGTTTCGTTACCGGATCGGAAGCCCCCCTATATTCCGATCCGGTGGCTCGGGACATCAGTCCTGCGCGGCACACGAGTCCCCCCGCTCAGCCGCGGAGCCGATGAGCCCAAGGAGCCACGCTGTGACGGTCGATTCCCCCCAACCGGCCGTCCAGCGTCTCCTTGGCCCGAGCACGAACCTCGCGTCGCCGGACGGGTCGAGCGTCCCCCCGACTCCCCGCTCCGGCGGCGCGAAGGTCCGCATCCTCGAGACCGCCTCGCGACTCTTCTACGAAGAGGGCATCCACAGCGTGGGCGTCGACCGCCTCATCTCCGAGGCGAGCGTCACGAAGGCGACGTTCTACAAGCACTACGGGTCGAAGGACAACCTGATCCTCGCCTACATCCGCACCCAGCACGAACGCGTGCAGCAGCGGATGGAGCAGCTCGTCACCGACGCCGGCTCCCCGGCCCAGGCCGTCCGCGCATGGGTGGCTGCCCTCGCCGACGAGGTCAACGACCCCGACTTCCGAGGCTGCGCGTTCCTGAACGCCGCAGCCGAGTACCACGACCCGCGCGACCCCGTGCGCGAGGTCGTCGCCATACACCGTGACTGGTACACGGAACGGCTGGCCGACCTGCTGCAGGACGCCGGGCACGCGCTGCCGGGCGACGGCGCCGACGAGCTCATGCTGGCGCGCGACGGCGCCATGTCGGGCGCCTACGCCGGCGACGCGATCGCGGCGACGGCGGCCCTCGGTCGCGTCGTCGAGCGCGTCCTCTCGGCCTGACACCAGGCGTTCACCAACCGGTTTCCGCGCACCACTGGTCGGCACCCCCGTTCGGGGGTACCGTGACCGCACGATCGGCCAACCCGTCGGTCGTGCCCAGGTCGGCCCGTTTCCCTGCAGCGCCGACACGGGCTCCGTGCTGCCAGCACGTCTCGAGGACAACGATGTTCGACAACCGTTTCATCCACCACGCCATCGACCGCAGCGCGGAGAACGCGCTCGACCGACGACGGTTCTTCGCAGCCGCCGGTGTCGCCGGCGCCTCAGCCGGTCTCGCCGCCCTCAGCACCTCCGTGCTCGGCGCCGACCAGGCTTCCGCGTCACCTGAGGAGGACGCCGCCGTGAGCGACGCGGCGATCCTCAACTTCGCGCTCAACCTCGAGTACCTCGAGGCCGAGTTCTACCTCCGTGCGGTGTTCGGCACCGGCCTGGCGGACAGCATGATCACCGGCATCGACCCCCAGGGGCCGGTGATCGGCGGCAGGAAGGTCCCCTTCAAGACCGCTGCCGTCCGCGGGATCGCGACCGAGATCGCGAACGACGAGCGCGCGCACGTCGCGTTCCTCCGGAGCGCCCTCGGCGGTGCGAAGGTGTCCCGCCCGAAGATCGACCTGTCGAGCAGCTTCACCGCTGCGGCGCGCGCAGCCGGCGTCGTGGGACCGACCGGCACGTTCGACCCGTTCGCGAGCGAGGAGAACTTCCTGCTCGGCGCCTACGTCTTCGAGGACGTCGGCGTCACCGCGTACAAGGGGGCGGCACCGCTCATCTCCAGCAAGACGTACCTCAGCGCCGCCGCCGGGATCCTCGCCGTCGAGGCGTACCACGCCGGCATCATCCGCTCGAAGCTGTACGACAAGGGTCTGCAGGTGGCGGCGAATAAGATCTCGGACGCCCGCGACTCGCTCGACGGTCCGACCGACGACGACCAGGGCATCACGACGTCGAGCGGTGCGCTGAACCTCGTGCCGACCGACGCGAACTCGGTCGCCTACGGTCGCACCGCGGAACGCGTGCTCAACGTGGTGTTCCTCACGCCGGACCAGATCGACAAGGGCGGGTTCTTCCCCGACGGCGTCAACGGGCCGATCGTCGCGAGCGGCAACCCGGGGAGCGCGACCGGACCGGCCTGAGCCGGGCCGCGTCGGTCGGTCGCTCCGGCGACCACCTGCCGGACGGGAGGCACGGTGTCCGCTCGCACCGCGCCTCCCGTCCGCCTCACGGTCGCCACCAGGGCACGGGTGGTTGCCTGGGTCCATGGCCAACGACCCCAACTGGAACCTCCCCGAGGTCCCCTCGTTCACCCTGTCCAGCCCCGACTTCGGCGACGGCGAGGTCCTGCCGACCTCCGCGCGCGGTTCCGACGTCGGCGGTGAGGACCGCTCCCCCGCGCTGGAGTGGTCCGGCGCGCCCGAGGGCACGCAGAGCTACGTGCTCACCGTGTACGACCCCGACGCCCCGACCGGCTCGGGCTTCTGGCACTGGAGCCTCACCGACATCCCGGCGTCCACGACGTCCCTGCCCGCGGGTGCCGGGACCGACGACTCGCTGCTGCCTGCAGCGGCACTGCGCCGCCGCAACGAGTTCGGCACCGATGCCTTCCTCGGCGCCGCTCCGCCCGCCGGGCACGGACCGCACCGGTACGTCTTCACGCTGAGCGCGCTCGACGTCCCCGTGCTCGAGGCCCCCGCCGACGCGACGCCCGCGATCGTGGGCTTCGTGCTCCGCGAGCACCTGCTCGGCCGCGCCCAGCTCGTCGGCACGCAGGAGACCCCCGCGGCGTAGTCGCGCCCGGCCGAGCCGGCCCGTGCCGCGCGCGGCGCCCCGAGACTCGGCCCCAGCGACATCTCTCGCGGCCACGGCCGCGAGAGATGTCGCCCACGGCGAGACTCAGGTCGGCCACCGCCGCCGGCACCGCCCCACAACGGCGAACGGCCGCCGCCCCGGAAGGGACGGCGGCCGTTCGTGCGTCAGGACGCGGGAGGGATCAGCCCTCGGCCGGCGCCTCGGCGTGGGCCTGGTGGCCCTCACCCGACGCGGTGTCCGCGTCCTCGGCGACGACCGGCGCGAGCGACAGCTTGCCGCGGTCGTCCACCTTGGTGACCTCGACCAGGATCTTCTGGCCGACGCCGAGGACGTCCTCGACGTTCTCCACACGCTTGCCACCGGCGAGCTTGCGCACCTCGGAGACGTGGAGCAGACCGTCGCGGCCCGGGAGCAGGGACACGAAGGCACCGAAGGTCGCGATCTTGACGACCGTGCCGAGGAACTGGTCCCCGATCTCCGGGTTCGTCGGGTTCGCGATCGCGTTGACCTGGGCACGTGCGGCCTCGGCGGACGGGCCGTCGACGGCGCCGATGTAGACGGTGCCGTCGTCCTCGATGCTGATGTCAGCACCGGTCTCGTCCTGGATGCCGTTGATCGTCTTGCCCTTCGGGCCGATCAGCTCGCCGATCTTGTCGACGGGGATCTGCACGGAGATGACGCGCGGCGCGGTGTCGGCCATCTCGTCGGGGGCGTCGATGGCCTCGTTGAGCACACCGAGGATGGCCGAGCGGGCCTCCTTGGCCTGCTTGAGGGCCGCGTCGAGCACCGACGAGGGGATGCCGTCGAGCTTCGTGTCCAGCTGGATGGCCGTGACGAAGTCCGAAGTACCGGCGACCTTGAAGTCCATGTCGCCCAGGGCGTCCTCCGCACCGAGGATGTCGGTCAGCGCCGCGTAGCGGGTCTGGCCGTCGACGGTGTCGGAGACGAGGCCCATCGCGATGCCCGCGACCGGGGCGCGCAGCGGCACACCGGCGTTGAGGAGCGACAGGGTCGAGGCGCACACGGAGCCCATCGACGTCGAACCGTTGGAGCCGAGGGCCTCGGACACCTGACGGATGGCGTAGGGGAACTCGTCGCGCGGGGGCAGCACCGGCACGAGGGCGCGCTCGGCGAGGAAGCCGTGCCCGATCTCGCGACGCTTCGGGGAACCGACACGACCGGTCTCACCCGTCGAGTACGGCGGGAAGTTGTAGTGGTGCAGGTAGCGCTTCTTCGTGACGGGCGACAGCGAGTCGATCTGCTGCTCCATCTTGAGCATGTTCAGCGTGGTGACGCCGAGGATCTGCGTCTCGCCGCGCTGGAAGATCGCCGAACCGTGGACGCGCGGGATCACGGCGACCTCGGCGTCGAGCGGACGGATGTCGGCGAGGCCGCGACCGTCCATGCGGACCTGCTCGGTGAGGATGCGGCCGCGGACGACCTTCTTCGTGACCGACTTGTAGGCACCGCTGACCTGGCCGTTGGCGCTCTCGGGGAGCTCGCCGGCCGTCACCTTGGCGGCGATGGCCTCCTTGACGCGGGCCTTGAGCGCGTCGTCGGCGTCCTGGCGCTCGAGCTTGCCGGCGATCTTGTAGACGTCGCCGAGCTCGGACAGCGCGATGGCCTCGACGGCGTCGTAGACCTCGGGTGCGTAGGGCGGGAAGACCGGGTAGTCCTGGATCTCCTTGGCCGACTGGGCGGCCATCTGCGCCTGCGCGTCGACGAGCTGCTTGAGGAACGGCTTCGCCGCCTCGAGGCCCTGCGCGACGACGGCCTCGTCGGGCTTGGTGGCACCGCCCTGGATGAGGTCCCAGCTGTGCTCGGTGGCCTCGGCCTCGACCATCATGATCGCGACGTCCTCGTTGCCGGCCTCGTCCGTGACGACACGACCGGCGACGGTCAGGTCGAACACGGCCTCGGCGAGCTGCGACGCCTTCGGGAACGCGACCCACTGGTCGTCGATGAGCGCGAGGCGCACACCGGCGATCGGGCCGGAGAACGGCAGACCGGAGATCTGCGTCGACGCGGACGCGGCGTTGATCGCGAGCGCGTCGTAGAACTCGTCCGGAGCGATGCTCAGGACGGTGATGACGATCTGGACCTCGTTGCGGAGGCCGTCGACGAACGACGGGCGCAGCGGCCGGTCGATGAGACGGCAGACGAGGATCGCCTCGGTGCTGGGACGGCCTTCGCGGCGGAAGAACGAACCGGGGATCTTGCCGGCGGCGTACGAGCGCTCCTCGACGTCGACGGTCAGCGGGAAGAAGTCGAAGCCTTCACGCGGGTGCTTGCCGGCGCTGGTGGCCGACAGGAGCATGGTGTCCTCGTCGAGGTACGCGGCGACCGCGCCCTGCGCCTGCTGTGCGAGCCGACCGGTCTCGAACCGGACGGTGCGCTTGCCGTACTTGCCGTTGTCGAGAACGGCCTCGGCGAACTTGATCTCGGGACCCTCCAAAAGGGTGCCTCCTTGATGTGTTCGGCAGGCTGGGGCGACGGCACCCGTCAGGTGCGTGCGCGCCGAAGGGATCGGGACGCATGTCTGGCCAGCAGTAGAAGCACTCGGGAAACCGTCCGGCCCGCGAGCCACCACCGATGACCAGCTCCGTGCCCGGCCTGCGCAGTGTTTGTCTGACGCCCGGGGAAACGGTCCCCGGACGTGATGGACTTTACCAGTCCGCAGGAAAACCGCGGCGAGGCTCAGGGCGAACGGGCGTGTCCCCGGTAGCCTGCGGCCATGCGCCTCACGCCTTCCCGGGGCTTGCTCGTCGCGGCCGCAGTGGTCGTCGGCGCGCTCGTCGCCCCCGTCGTCACCGCTCTCCCGGCGAACGCGACGGAGTACCCGAGCTGGCAGGACGTCGAGCGGGCGAAGGGCAACGAGCAGTCGAAGCGCGCCGAGGTCTCCCGCGTGCAGGCCGCACTGCGGTCGGCGCAGGCCGCCGCGGCGGCGAAGTCGCAGGCGGCGCTCGACGCCTCCGCGAAGGCGGACCGCGCCGAGGCGGACCTGGCGTCCGCCACCCAGGCCGCCACGAGCCTCCAGGCCCAGGCCGACCAGGCGGCGGAGACCGCCGAACGCGCGCAGGAGCGCGCCGGGCAGCTCGCCGCGAACCTGTACCGCGACGGCAGCTCGAACGAGATGACCACCCGGATCGCGACGGCGAAGAACCCGGACCAGTTGCTCTACCAGCTCGGCGCGCTCGACCAGCTGTCGTCGACCTGGGCGGGCGTGATGGACGACGCGTCCGTCGCGGCGAAGACGGCGTCGTCGCTGCACGACCAGGCGACCCGCGCCGAGGACGAGCGAGCGGACCTCGCCACCGCGGCCGAGACGAAGGCGAGCGCCGCGAAGTCCGCCGAGGCGGTCGCGCAGGCCGCCGTCGCCGACACCCAGCAGCACAGTGACGAGCTGTACGCGCAGCTCGCGTCACTGAAGGACACCACGGCCAGCACGGAGCAACGGTACGAGCTCGGGCAGCAGGTGGCGGCACAGAAGGCCGAGCAGCAGCGCCTGCGCGAGGAAGCGGCGGCAGCGGCAGCGAACCCGGTGCCCGGGTCGAGTGGCAGCGCGTCCGGATCCGGCGGCGGCTCCGGCTCGTCCTACCCGAGCACCGGCGGCGTCGTGGTCGACCCCGCCGGGGCGCAGGCCTACGCACGCGGCGCGATCGGGTCGTACGGCTGGGGGTCGGACCAGTTCTCCTGCCTCGTGTCGCTCTGGACCCAGGAGTCGGGTTGGCGCGCGAACGCCCTGAACGCCTCGAGCGGCGCGTACGGCATCCCCCAGTCGCTCCCGGCCGACAAGATGGCCGTCGCCGGTGCCGACTGGCGGACGAACGCGGCCACGCAGATCAACTGGGGGCTGGCGTACATCCACGACGCCTACGGCTCCCCGTGCGGGGCGTGGAACCACGAGATGAGCGTCAACCCGCACTGGTACTGAGGTCCGCGACCGCCCCGGACCGCCGGCTCAGTGGCCGAGGCCACCGAGCAGTGATGCGAAGTCCGCGGTCGCCGGCAGGGCGTCAGGTTCCTGCGGGGTCCGACGGGAGGCGCGGATCGCCCAGGCCAGGTCGGCACCGGCCCGGCGGATGCGTCCGTCCAGGGCGGCGGAGTCCCCCGCACTCCCCCAGTCGTCGGTCGCCGCGAAGACGCCCGTCGGCACCACGGCGGCGCGGAGGTAGGCGAACACCGGGCGCAGCGCGTGCTCGATCGCGAGGGAGTGCCGGGCGGTGCCGCCGGTCGCGCCGAGCAGCACGGGCATCTCGGTGAGCGAGTCCTTGTCGAGCACGTCGAGGAACGACTTCGCCAGGCCGCTCACCCCGGCGGTGAAGACCGGCGTGACGAACACGACGGCATCCGCCTCGACGACGGTCGCCATCGCGGCCGACAGGGCGGGTGCCGCGAACCCGGTGAGCATCGCGTCGGTGATCTCGTGGGCCAGCGGACGGAGGTCGACGTGCTGGACCGTCGCCGTGCCTCCCGGCAGCCCCGAGGGGTCCGGTGCGGCGAGCGCGGCGACGGCGGCCTCGGCCAGACGGTCGGCGAGCAGGCGGGTGGAGCTGGGCTCGGAGAGCCCGGCGGAGACGACGGCGATGGTGGTCATGGTAAGTCCTGACTTTCGATGCGTTTGCATGAACATCGTACCCAACCTGCACCCGGGTGCGGGCATTCCCGGATGCCGGCGTTCCCGGGTGCCCGCGTTCCCGGGTGCCCGCGTTCCCGGGTGCCCGCGTTCCCGGGTGCCCGCGTTCCCGCGTTCCCGGACAACAGGAGACGCCCCGGTCCTCGTGAGAGGACCGGGGCGTCCGGTCAAGCGTGGGTCGGTCGACTAGCGACGCAGGCCGAGGCGCTCGATGAGCGCACGGTAGCGGGCGATGTCGACGTCGGAGAGGTAGCCGAGGAGACGGCGACGCTGACCGACCATGAGCAGCAGACCACGACGCGAGTGGTGGTCGTGCTTGTGCTCCTTGAGGTGCTCGTTCAGGTCGTTGATGCGACGAGTCAGAACGGCGACCTGGACCTCGGGGGATCCGGTGTCGCCCGGGTGGGTCGCGTACTCTTCGATGATCTCCTGCTTGACCTTCGCGTCAAGTGCCATGGATGATCCCCTTCCTGTCCGTTGCGCGGTGCCCACACCGAATGCGTGAGCGCTCTTTGTCCGCGGCCGTTCGACGGCAACCGCACAAGACTACCAGAGCGTCAGGCGGTCCGCGGACGGACCCGACGGCCACGCGGCGCGGGGAGCAGGCTGCGGACGAGCCCGACGAACGTCGCGCCGAGCAGGCCCCCGAGGCCGTTCGAGAGCACGTCCCGCGGGTCGGCCACCCGGTACGGCAGGTACAGGGCCTGCGCAACCTCGATGCCCGTCGACAGGGCGACCGCCACCACGGCGCCGAGGAACCACCACCGGCGGGGCAGCCAGAGCGCGGCGAGCATCCCGACCGGGACGAACATCCCGATGTTCGCCAGGAACTCCGTGCGGTCGTAGGTGAACCACGACCCGTGCGGGAGCTGCTGGACCCAGGCGATCGCGTGCAGGACCAGCGAGTTCTGCGCCGAGGTGAACACCTGCGGCGTCAACGTCATCCGCCAGATCACCCAGGCGTACGCCGCGGTCACGGCGAGGAGGAGGAGCTTCCGGAGCATCCCGACAGTCTGCGGGACCGTCCTGGGCACCAGCAGCGACGGACCTGACAGGAAGCGGCACCGAAGCTGGCAGAACACCCGCTCGGACTGGGCGGACGGCTGGCGCACCTGCCAGCATGGGCGCATGCCGAGTGTCGAGGGAACCCGTGCACGCCGCAGCACCGGTCGACGCCAGTGGACGTGGATCGGGGTCGCCGCACTGGTGGTCGCCGCGGTCGTCGTGACGCTCGTGAACGTGCTCCCCCACGGGTCCGACGACGGCCGGCGGATCGCCGAGCGGAAGTCCGCCGCCGAGGCGTTCCCCGGCGGCCTCGCCCGGCAGCCGGCGGACGAGAACCAACCGGGCCGACAGGCGTCCGAGGCGCGTGCCGACGGCGACGACGCCACCGCCGCGAAGATCGCCGTCATCGCCGACCAGCCGATCGCGACCTGGCTGACGAACACCTCGATCACGGCGACCCGGCAGACCGTCCGCGACGTCGTCCGGAGTGCCGAGCGTCAGCACCGCACGCCGGTGTTCGTGCTCTACAACGTGCCCGACCGCGACTGCGGCAGCTACTCGAAGGGCGGGACACGGCCGGACGAGTACCTGCCGTGGGTCCGTGCCGCTGCGAAGGCGATGGCCGGGTCGGGGGCGGTCGTCCTCGTCGAGCCCGACGCCATCGCCCAGATCCAGGTGTGCAAGCGGCTCGAGGCCGATCGGCTCCCCCTGCTCCGCAAGGCCGTCGGCGAACTCGCAGGGCACGGGCTCACCGTGTACCTCGACGGTGGGAACGAGAACCGGGTGCCGACCGCGAAGATGGCGACCTGGCTGCGCGAGGCCGGCGTGGACCGGGTGCAGGGGTTCTTCACGAACGTGTCGAACTTCTACCGGGTCGACCAGGAGCGCGCATACGCCGACGAGCTCGCGGACGCGATCGGCGGCGACCCGCACTTCGTCATCGACGTGTCCCGGAACGGCCAGGGGTGGCGCGGCACCTGGTGCAACCCCGACGGTGCCGGGCTCGGGCAGGCGCCGCACGTCACCCGGGGCACGACCCGGCTGGACGCGCTGCTCTGGGTGAAGACCCCCGGGCTGAGCGACGGCACCTGCAACGGCGGCCCGGCTGCTGGCCAGTGGTGGGAGTCCTACGCGCTCGCCCTGGTCGAGAACCGCACGCGCGACTGACTGTCGGTCGCCGGTGGTTGCATGACGCCATGACCCCGACCGAACGCCGCCGCTCCGTCGTCCCGCCCTACCTGCTCCGCGCCGTCGCCGACGCCGCGGACTTCCCGCTTGCGGCGTCGGCTGCACGGACCGCGCTCGCGTCGCTCGACACGGTGCAGCGGCCGAAGCACGACCACCGGCCGGCGCCGCAGGGCGTCAGCGGCACGGTCGACCGGTCCCCGCAACGCACGATCTCCGACGCCCACGGCACGACGACGCTCCCCGGGGATCCGGTCCGGCACGAGGGCGACCCGGACTCCGGCGACCCCGCCGTCGACGAGGCCTACGCGGGACTCGGCGACACGCACGCGTTCTGGCTCGAGGTCTTCGACCGGGTGTCGATCGACGGTGCCGGCCTGCCGCTGGACGCCACCGTGCACTACGGGCAGGACTACGACAACGCCTACTGGGACGGCAACCGGATGGTCTTCGGCGACGGTGACGGCGAGGTCTTCAACCGCTTCACGATCGCGGTCGACGTCATCGGCCACGAGCTCGCGCACGGCGTCACCCAGTACACGGCGGACCTGACCTACCAGGGGCAGTCCGGTGCGCTGAACGAGTCGATCAGCGACGTCTTCGGCTCCCTCGTCGCGCAGTACGCAGCACGGCAGACGGCCGAGCAGGCGACGTGGCTCATCGGCGAGGGGCTCTTCACGGCCGCCGTGCACGGAGTGGCCCTCCGCTCGATGCGGGCTCCGGGCACCGCCTACGACGACCCGGTGCTCGGCAAGGACCCGCAGCCCGCGACCATGGCCGGGTACGTCGACACCACCGAGGACTCCGGCGGCGTGCACACCAACTCGGGCATCCCGAACCACGCGTTCTTCCTGGCGGCCACGGCGATCGGCGGCAACGCGTGGGAGGGCGCCGGCACCGTGTGGTGGGACGCCCTCACCTCGGACGCCGTGACCGCCTCGATCGACTTCGCCGGGTTCGCGCAGGTGACGGTCGACGTCGCCGGTGCGCGCTTCGGGCAGGGTTCGACGCAGCAGACCGCAGTGCAGGATGCCTGGCGACAGGTGGGCGTGCTCGCCTGAGCCGTGCCGTCGGCGTACGGTCGGAGCATGCACATCGACGTCCGCCGCACCGGGGGCATCGCCGGGGGCACGCGGACCTGGCATGTGGACACCGACACCTGCGACGACCCGTCCGGGTGGTCGGAGCTCGTGGGCGCGCTCCCCGGAGACGCCCCGTCGACCCTGGCTCCGGCTCCGGCGGTCCGCGACGACTTCACGTGGACGATCACGGTCGAGCGGACGACGGTCACGATCCCCGGCACCCGCCTCGACGGGCCGTGGGCGGCGCTGGTGACGCGGGTGCGGTCCGAGGGCACCCCGTCCTGAGCCGGGAGGCGCGGGGCGGGCCCGCCCCGCGCCTCCCGTCCGCGCGCACACGTCGAGGCGGGGCGCGTCGCGGTCCGCGCGCGCGCATCGAGGCGGGCACGTCGCGGTCCGCTTCGAGAGCAGAAATGGTCGCGTCAGTCGGGCGGCCCCGACCATTTCTGCTCACGAAGTGCGCGGTCGCAAGCCCCGGCGCGGACGCGCGGCGCGCCGCCCGCGCGTCGCGTGCGCACGTCCCGCTTCGTGAGCAGAAATGGTCGCGTCGCTCGGGCGCACCAGACCATTTCTGATCACGATGTGCGCGGGTGCCCAGCCCGGGCGCCTCCCGTCCGCGCGTCGCGTGCGCCCGTCCCGCTTCGTGAGCAGAAATGGTCGCGTCGGTCGGGCGCACCCGACCGTTTCTGCTCACGAAGTGCGCGGGCGCGGGCACGCCGCGCGCCCAGCGGCGCGCAGGGGCGCACAGCGACGCCGCGGCGCGGCGCCGGCGCGCCGCGGCGCCGGCGCACCGCAGCGACGCGCACCGCGCGCAGCGCGCGCAGCGCTCAGGCGACGTCGATGACCGTCAGGCGGCGCGTCGGGCGGGTCATCGCGACGTAGACCGCCGCCGCCGCACGGGCCGCGTCCGCTCCCACGCCCTCGGGGTCGACGAGCAGCACCCCGTCGAACTCCAGGCCCTTCGCGTCCGCCCCGGTGAGCACCGTGACCGACCCGGGCCGCGGCGACCCGAGCGACCGGACGTCCGCCTCGGTCCGGGCGAGCCGCTGCCGGACGGCGTCGACCTCCGCTTCGGGCACGATGACGCCGATGGTCCCGCTGCCGATGTGGTCCCGCTCGGTGTCGACGACCGATGCCACGGTGTCGAGCAACTCGGCTCGGGAGGCCCGCAACCGCTCCACCGGGTCGCCGTCACGGACCGCCTCGTTCCGGGTCACCGTGAGCCCGGCCGCGTCGGCGAACTCGCCGGCGGCACGCACGATCGACCGCGGGGTGCGGTAGTTCACCGTGAGTTCCTCGACGCGGTGCGCCAGCGGCACCTGCGGCGCGCGGCCCCGGCGGCGACGGGCGAGCGCTCCGATGACGTCGTCCCACGTGCGCGCGGCCCCCGGCGAGGAGCCCTGCGCCATGTCGCCCACGATCGTGAACGAGCGGAGCGGGTTGCGGCGGGCGAGCACGCGCCACTGCATCGGCGAGAGCTCCTGGGCCTCGTCGACGACGATGTGCCCGTAGGTCCACTCGCGGTCCTCGGCGGCACGCTCGGCGGTGGTGCGGGCGTCCCCGCCCTCGGCGAACGAGCCGGCGACCTGTTCGGCGGTGACGATGCCCTCGACGCCCATGTTCTCGATCGCCTGTCGAGCGTTCTCGATGTCCCGGTTGCGACTCGCCTTGGCGGCGCGCTTGGCCGCGCCGCCGGTCGGGTCGAACGGTCCGAGGAGTTCTGCTGCCTCGTCGAGGAGCGGGACGTCCTCCACGGTGAACGCGGCACCCCGTGCGCGCAGCAGCAGGGCTCGGCGTTCAGCGGACCAGTGCGGGGTCAGCGACTCGAGCCAGTTCGGCCGCGCGTAGAGGTCCTCGAGGAACTTCTCCGGCGGCAGCGGCAGCCAGGCGGTGTTGAGCAGGACGCGGGCGTCGTACGACGAGCGGATGTCCTCGCGCAGCACCTTCTCGTCCGCCTCGTCGACGGTCGTCCCGCGCTCGCGGAGCTGGTCGGCGAGCAGCCGCGTCATCGCGTCGAGGGCGATCTTGTTGAAGGTGACCCGGGCGACGTTGTGGGGCTTGCCCCGGTCCTGCGCGCGCTTCATCGCGTCGGCGACGAGGGCCGGCGGGACGACGAGCCGCTCCCCCTCGACGTCGAGCGTGACCGACTCCGTGGGAACGACCTGGCGCGACCGGACGGCCCGGCGGAGCAGCTGCGCCATCTCGGCGGACCCCTTCACGGCGGCGACGTCCCGCTGGTCGTGCCTCGAGGCGTGCACCCCGGGGTAGAGCGACCCGAGTGAGGCCATCACGACGCCGGTCTCGCCGAGGGACGGCAGCACCTGCTCGATGTACGTCAGGAACGCCGGGGACGGCCCGACCATGAGCACGCCGGAACCCCGGAGACGCTCCCGGTAGGAGTAGAGCAGGTACGCGGCGCGGTGCAGCGCGACGGCGGTCTTCCCGGTGCCGGGACCGCCCTGCACGATGAGCACGCCCTCGAGCGGGGAGCGGATGATCCGGTCCTGCTCGGCCTGGATCGTCGCGACGATGTCCGTCATCCGACCGGTGCGCTCGGCCGTCACCGCGGCCAGCAGCGCACCCTCGCCCTGCAGGTGGGTGCGCTCGTCGTCGTAGAGCGTGGCGTCGAAGACCTCGTCCTCGATCCCGACGACGCTGCGGCCGTCGAGCGTCAGGTGCCGGCGGGCACGCATCCCCATCGGGTGCGCCGCGGTCGCCTGGTAGAACGCGCTGGCACCGGGCACGCGCCAGTCCAGCAGGAGCGGGCGGTGCTCCCGGTCGCGGAGACCGACGCGACCGATGTAGCGGAACGCGTCCTCGTCGCTGTCCGGACCGGAGACCTCGAGCCGGCCGAAGACCAGCCGGTCGCCGACGCGCTCCAGCGTCGCCATGGTGTCCTCGTAGAGCCGGGCGTACGCATCGCGCTCACTGCGGCTCTGGTGGTTCCCGCCGACCGCCTGACGGCGGGTCTCGGCGAGTCGCTGCTCGGCCTCGGCGGTCAGCTCGTCGAGACGGGCGAACAGCCCGTCCACGTAGCCACGCTCGCGGTCGATCTCGGTCGGTTCGGACACACACAACCCTTCGGGAAACAGGGGTGTCCAGTGTAGTCCCGCAGGACCGACACCGCTGACGGTCCGACGGTCTGACGGACTGGAGGCGCGGTGCCAGCCGGCACCGCGCCTCCAGTCCGTCAGACGCGAAGCGTCTACATCTCCTCGTGCGTGTCCGGGTCGCCGTCCCAGAGGCGACCGCGCTCGAGCGCGGAGATCGCCGCGACCTCGTCGTCGGTCAGCTCGAAGCCGAAGACGTCGAGGTTCTCGCGCTGTCGCTCCGCGTCGCCGGACTTCGGCACCGGGACGGCGCCGATCTGCACGTGCCAGCGGAGCACGACCCGACCCGGGGAGACCCCGTGCGCCGCGGCCGCGTCGACGATCGGCTGCTCGGTGAGGAGCTCCGACCGCTTCGCGAGCGGGCTCCAGCTCTCGGTGACGATGCCGAGCTCCTGGTGCACCTTCCGCAGGGCTGCCTGCGGGAAGTACGGGTGCAGCTCCACCTGGTTCACGGCGGGCGCGACCCCGGTGGCGTCGACGATGCGACGGAGGTGGTCCGGCGTGAAGTTCGAGACGCCGATCGACCGGACCTTGCCGCTGTCACGGAGGTCGACGAAGGCCTTCCAGGTGTCGACGAACTTGTCCACCGACGGGTTCGGCCAGTGGATCAGGTACAGGTCGACGTGGTCGAGGCCGAGGTTCCCGAGGGTCTCGTCGATCGAGCGGTGCGCCTCGTCGTAGCCGTGGTGCCGGCCGGGGAGCTTCGACGTGACGACGAGGTCCTCGCGCGCCACCTCGGACTCGCGGACGGCCCGGCCGACGGCGTCCTCGTTGCCGTAGTTCAGCGCGGTGTCGAGCAGCCGGTAGCCGCTCGAGATCGCGGTGCCGACCGCCGCCGTGCCCTCGTCGCCGTTCAGCCCGTAGGTGCCGAGACCGAGCTCGGGGAACCGGTGGCCGTCGTTCAGCTCGATCGTCGGGGCACCGACCTGCATCAGCGGACCCCGAGCAGGTCGATCACGAAGATGAGGGTCTTGCCGGACAGGAAGTGACCACCGCCGGCCGGGCCGTAGGCGAGCTCCGGCGGGACGACGAGCTTGCGGCGACCGCCGACCTTCATGCCGGGGATGCCCTCCTGCCAGCCGCGCACCAGGGCCGCGAGCGGGAAGTCGATCGGCTCGCCGCGGTTCCAGGAGCTGTCGAACTCCTCGCCCGTCTCGTACTCGACGCCGGCGTAGTGCACCTTGACGGTCGAGCCGGCAGACGCCACGTCGCCGGAGCCCTCGACGATGTCGGTGATGACGAGCTCGGTGGGGGCCGGGCCCTCGGGGGCGTCGAACTCGGGCTTGCTGTTCAGGTCAGTCATGCGAACCAGTCAACCAGAGACCCCGGACAGCCCCCAGAATGGTTCCACCGTGACACCATCGACTCCCGCACCGCCGCGCCGCCGTCTGCTCGCCGACCTCACCCCGCTCCGCCGCTCCCCCGCCTTCGCCCGACTCTGGGCCGGTACCGCCATCGCCGGCGTCGGCACGCAGATGACGACCGTCGCCGTCGGCCTCGAGGTCTACGAGATCACCCACTCGACCTTCGCCGTGGCACTCGTCGGGGTCATCGCCCTGCTGCCCATGATCGTCGCCGGACTGTACGGCGGGATGCTCGCGGACGCCTTCGACCGCCGGACCGTCGCGGTCGTGTCGTCGATCGTCGCCTGGGTCGCGGTCGCGCTGATCGCCACGCACGCCTGGCTCGGGCTGCACAGCGTCGTGCTGCTCTACGTGCTCGCCACCGTGAACGCGGTCGCCGCGACCGTCTCCAACGCCGCGCGGTCCGCGATCGTGCCGCGGCTGGTCGGCACGGACCTGCTGCCCGCGGCGAGCGCCCTCGGCGGGATCGCCGCCGGGTTCCAGGTCACCGTCGGTCCGGCCGTCGCCGGCGTGCTCATCGCCGCGGTCGGGTTCGCACCGACGTACACGATCGACGTCGTCCTCTTCACGTTCGCGTTCCTCGGGGTGTTCACCCTGCCCCGGATGCCCGCGGACCACGGTGCGCTCCGTCCCGGGCTCGGTTCCCTGATCGAGGGCGCGAAGTTCCTCCGCCGCTCGAAGAACATCACGATGACGTTCGTGCTCGACATCTGCGCGATGACGTTCGGCCAGCCGCGCGTGCTGTTCCCCGCGATCGGCGCGCTCGTGATCGGTGGCGGGTCCATCACCGTCGGCACCCTCACCGCCGCGTACGCGATCGGTGCGCTCCTGTCGAGCGTGTTCTCCGGCCCGCTCGGACACGTCCGACGCCAGGGCGAGGCCGTCGGCTGGGCCATCACCGCGTACGGCGGCGCGATCGCGGCGTTCGGCGTCGTCATCGCCCTCGCCGGGGTGCTCGGCGGCCGCTCCGGCGAGGCGTTCTCCGTCGGGATCCTGCCGGCGCTCGGGCTCGCAGCGCTGTTCCTCGCCGCGGCCGGCGGGGCGGACAACGTCAGCTCGGTGTTCCGCAACACGATCCTGCAGGCGGCGTCCCCGGACGGGATGCGCGGCCGGCTGCAGGGCATCTTCATCGTGGTCGTGACGGGAGGCCCGCGACTCGGCGACCTCTACGCCGGGCTGGTCGTCGCAGCCGGCATCGCGTACCCGCCGATCATCGGCGGCGTGCTCATCATCGGGCTCGTGGCGCTGCTGCTCCGCCTGGTGCCGTCGTTCCGTCGGTACGACGCGCTGCACCCGCACGCCAACTGACCCCCGCGATGCGGCAGCGGGTGCTGACGCACCCCACGGACGGACGGGAGGCGCGGGGCGGCGCCGCCCCGCGCCTCCCGTCCGTCAGGTGTCGGGTACCGTACAACGCATGCCGGACAGCGCCGCGCGCGACCTCCAGCGGACGGGAGTCCGTGCCGTCGTCCGGCGCACCTACCACTCGGTGATCCGGCACCGCGTCGTCGACGCCGCGGCGTCGCTGACGTTCTTCGCGCTCCTCACCGTCTTCCCGACCACCCTCACCGTGGTGTCCGCACTGTCGATCGTCGACCGGCAGGGCGACAGCCTGTCGGACATCATCGAGGTCCTCGGCTTCATCGTGCGACCCGAGACCGCGGAGCACCTCGAGGCACCCCTCCGGCAGCTGCTGACCCTCGACAACCCGTGGCTCGGGTTCGCCACCGGTGTCGTCCTGACGCTCTGGTCGCTGTCCGGGTACGCCACGGCGTTCGGCCGCGCGATGAACACCGCGTACGAGGTCGAGGAGGGCCGGCGGATCTGGAAGTTCCGCAGCATGATGCTCCTCGTCACGCTGCTCGTCATGGTCGGCGGCGCGATCGCCATCGTGATCCTGCTCGGCACGCCGACGATCTCGGCCGCGGTCATCCGACAGCTCGGCTGGGCACCGTGGATCGACGACCTGTGGAACGTCGTGAAGTGGCCGGTCCTCGCCGTCGACCTCGTCGTGATGGTCGCCGTGCTGTACTACGCGACGCCGAACGTGAAGACGCCGCAGCTGCGCTGGGTGTCCGCCGGCGCGGGGTTCGCGATCGTCACCTGGGCGCTGGCCACCCTCGGGTTCACGGTCTACGTCGAGACGATCGGCGGCGGGAACAAGGCGTACGGCTGGCTCGGCGGCGCGATCCTGCTGCTCGTGTACCTGTACATCTCGAACTTCGTGCTCGTCGTCGGCGGGGAGCTCGACTCCGAGGTGATCCGGATGCGGCAGCTGCTCGCCGGCATCGAGGCCGACGAGTCCATCCGGCTCCCCCTGCGCGACGTCACCCGGAACTTCACGCTGGCCCGGTGGCGCGACGCCGACATCGCGGCCGCGCACCACGTCCGCACCGCCGCGCTGCACCGCATCGAGGAGGGCGCCTCGCCGGAGCCCGAGGAACAGCGCGAGCACCTGCGGGCGATGTCCCAGCAGGTGCGCGCGGGTGAGGCCCCGCTGCCGGAGCACACCGAGAGCCGGTAGGCGCCGCACGGGCGGAGCCCGTCGCCGGTGGCGCTCGCCGCGTGGGCCGCCCCGTCGTCAGTCGCGCCGGGTCTCGCGTGCCGCTGCGTCGAGCATCTCCTCGGTCACGACCGGGATCGCACCGGTCGCCAGCTCGATGCCGGACAGGCGCGCCGGGCTCAGCACCCGCTGGACCTGGTCCTCCTCCATGAGCCCCGCGGCCGTGACGAGCGTGGCGATCGGCGTCGAGGTGGTCAGCGCGGTGTGCGCGATCGACGCCGCCGCGGCGTACCCGATGTACGGGGTGAGGGCCGTGACGACGCCGACGTTGGTGTCGACCTGCGCCGCGAGCTTCGCCAGGTTCGCCTCGATGCCGACGACGCAGTGCTCGCGGAGGGTCGCGCACCCGTTCGCCATCCACTGCAGCGACTGCATGATCGAGTGCGCGATGATCGGCTCGAACGCGTTGAGCTGGAGCTGTCCGCCCTCGGCCGCCATCGTCACCGTGGTGTCCGCCCCGGCGACGGCGAACGCGATCTGGTTCACGACCTCGGGGATCACCGGGTTCACCTTGCCGGGCATGATCGAGGACCCGGCCTGACGCGCCGGCAGGGTGATCTCCCCGAGACCGGCCTGCGGCCCCGATGCGAGCAGGCGCAGGTCGTTGCAGATCTTCGAGAGCTTCGCGGCGCTGCGCTTCACGGTGCCGGACAGGGTCATGAACGCGCCGGCGTCGCTCGTCGCCTCGATGAGGTCCGGTGCGGTGACGATGTCGAGGCCGCTCGCGACCTGGAGCTGGCGGCGGACCTCGTCGCGGTACTGCGGGTCCGCCGTGATGCCGGTGCCGATTGCCGTCGCACCGAGGTTGGTCTCGGCGAGCAGCGGCATCACCGTGCGGAGCAGGAGGACGTCCTCCTGGATGGTGTGCGCGAAGCCGGTGAACTCCTGCCCCAGGGTCATCGGCACGGCGTCCTGCAGCTGCGTGCGGCCGACCTTCAGGACGTCGGCGAACGCCCGCCCGCGTTCGGCGAACGCGTCGGACAGGAGCGAGAGCTGCTCGATGAGGCGCTGCACGCCGAAGATCATCGCGAGCTTGACGCTCGTCGGGTACGTGTCGTTCGTCGACTGGCTGCGGTTGACGTGGTCGATCGGGTGCAGGTACCCGTAGTCGCCCTTCTCGCGGCCGAGGAGCTCGAGGGCCCGGTTCGCCAGGACCTCGTTCGTGTTCATGTTCGTGCTCGTGCCGGCACCGCCCTGGACCACGTCGACCACGAACTGGTCCCGCAGGGCACCGTCGCGGACCTCCTGCGCGGCACGGTCGATCGCGTCGGCACGCTCGGCGTCGAGCACCCCGATCGCCTTGTTCGCCCGGGCGGCGGCCTGCTTCACGGTCGCGAGGGCCTCGATGAGGTCCGGGTACACCGCGATGGGCACCGAGGTGATCGGGAAGTTCTCCCGCGCGCGGAGGGTATTGATCCCCCAGTAGGCGTCCGCCGGGACCTCCAGGGAGCCCAGGGAGTCGGTCTCGGTGCGCGTGGGTCGTCCAGGTGCGTGTGCTGCTTCGTTGCCGGTCACGCCCACGAGGCTAGCCCGTCCGGCCGGTCCGGTGCGTGTCCCGGAGCACGCGGGCGCGTCGGACGCGGGTCGCGGCCGGCCGCGCCGCGCGTGGGAAGCCGTTCCGCGCGTGGGAAGCCGTTCCGCGCGTGGGAAGCCGTTCCGCGCGTGGGAAGCCGTTCCGCGCGGAGGAGGCCGGATCTTCCGGCCTCCTCCGCGCGATTCCGCTTTCCAGGACGCACGCGATGGGCTCGAACGCACGACGGGACGGACGGGAGGCGCGGCGCGGGCCCGCACCGCGCCTCCAGGCCGTCAGTGGAACTGCGGGACGATCAGGTAGATGCCGTACAGGACGGCGGCGCCGGACACGACGAAGCACGCGACGCTCAGCGTCCGGTACCAGCGCACCACCGCCGTGACGTTCGACGGGTGCGGGAAGCCGACCGTGGCCGGGCCGATCGTGCCGTCGTCCTTCACGGTGAACTTGCCGGCGCGGGTGTCGGCGGCGCTCCAGAACCGGAGGCCGATCGAGTACACCGTCACCACGAAGCACGCGCCCACCAGGGACACGATCGCGACGCTCAGGAACGCGAACCAGTCGATGCCCATCAGCGACGTCCTCCCTTGCGGCCGGCCATCCGGCGGAGCGTGCGCTCCCGGCTCAGCTCCGCACGACGAGCGGCGACGGTCTCCGCACGCTTCTTGCGCTGCAGGTCGCGGAGCTCCTTGCGGGTGAACACCGCGTTGGCGGCGACGTCGACCTCGATGGCGGCGGCCTGGCCGTGCGGCTTGCGCAGCGACCAGAGGTAGAGGCCGAGGATCACGGCGGCACCGACGACCGCGTCGATGACCAGCCCGGCCACCCCGAGGCGGGCGATGCCCGAGGCCACGGCACCCACCGCGGCCGAGGCCGGCAGCGTGATGAACCAGGCGATGACGATCTTGCCCGCGGTCGACCACTGGATCTTGGACCCGCGGCGGCCGAGGCCCGCGCCGATGATCGACCCGGAGGACACCTGCGTGGTGGACAGCGCGAAGCCGAGGTGGCTCGACGCCAGGATCGTGGCGGCGGTGGACGCCTCGGCCGCGAAGCCCTGCGTCGCACGGATCTCGGTGATGCCCGAGCCGAGCGTCCGGATGATGCGCCACCCACCGGTGTACGTGCCGAGGGCGATCGCGAGGGCACAGGCCACGACGACCCAGAACTGCACGCCCTGGTCGGAGGACTGCGCACCCGAGGCGATCAGCGTGAGCGTGATGACGCCCATCGTCTTCTGCGCGTCGTTCGTGCCGTGTGCGAGCGAGACCATCGAGCTCGTGAAGACCTGGCCGATGCGGAAGCCGCCGCGCTCGTTCGGGAACACCGGACGCTTCGTGATCCGGTAGGCGATGCGGGTCGACAGGAACGAGACCAGCGCCGCGATCACCGGCGACAGGAACGCCGGGATGATCACCACCGTCAGCAGCGCCGCGTAGTTGACCGCGTTGAACCCGGCACCGACGATCGCGGCGCCGATGAGCCCACCGAAGAGCGCGTGCGAGGACGACGACGGCAGGCCGCGCAGCCACGTGATCATGTTCCAGACCACCGCGCCGATGAGCCCGGCGAAGATCATCTCGGGCGAGATCGCCACGCCACCGGGCCCCTCGTTGATGAGGCCGTGCGAGATCGACGTCGCCACGGCGGTGCTGAGGAACGCACCGACGAGGTTGAGCACCGCGGCGACCGTGACGGCCACCTTGGGCTTCATGGCCCCGGTGGCGATCGGTGTCGCCATCGCGTTGGCGGTGTCGTGAAAACCGTTTGTGAAGTCGAAGAAGAGGGCCAACGCGATGACCAGGACGACTATGAGTGTGATGTCCACCGCGGGCCAGTGTTCCCCATCAGGCGTCCCAGGGCAAACCCTGTCGGCAACCTCCTGTTCACCGGACCTTCAGACTCGTTCAGCATTCGAACCATGCCGATGGGAGAATGTACGGATGGACACCGTCGAGCTCCTCATCCTGCTGGTCGGATCGCTCGCGGTGACCGGGTTCGCCCGGGCCAAGGGACTCCCCGCCCCGCTGCTCGTGACCGCGGTCGCGTTGGCTGCGTCGTTCCTGCCGGGGCTCCCCCCGATCGAGATCGACTCCGAGGTCATCCTCACGGTGATCCTGCCGCCGCTGCTGTACTCGGCGGCGCTCGACGTCTCGTGGCAGAGCTTCCGGCAGTCGATCAAGCAGATCCGCCGTCTCGGCATCTTCCTCGTGATCATCACGGCGTTGG
This sequence comes from Curtobacterium sp. SP.BCo, assembly GCF_051903265.1. Classification (GTDB taxonomy): domain Bacteria; phylum Actinomycetota; class Actinomycetes; order Actinomycetales; family Microbacteriaceae; genus Curtobacterium. The sequence goes on along the minus strand of NZ_CP194337.1, from coordinate 1,758,197 downwards.
CCGTCGGGCTCGCGGCGTACATCATCATCCCGGACATGGACTGGCCGGCGGCGATCCTCCTCGGCGCCATCGTCGCCCCGCCGGACGCCGTCTCCGCGGCGGCGATCGGCCGGAAGCTCGGGCTCCCCCGACGGGTCATGACGGTGCTCTCCGGCGAGAGCCTCATCAACGACGCGGCGTCGCTGACGCTCGTGCGGGTCTTCACCCTGATCGCCGCCGGCACCTCGCTCACGATCTGGCAGGACCTCGGGATCTTCGGCCTGGCGATCGGGGTCGGCCTGGCCGTCGGCATCGTGCTCGGTGTCGCGGTGCACTGGATCCGGATGCGGATCAACGACCCCGTGGTCGAGACGATCATGAGCATCCTGCTGCCGTTCGTGGCGTACATCCTCGCCGAGGACCTCTCCGGCTCGGGCGTCATCGCGGTGGTCACCGCCGGCCTGTACATCGGCTACAACTCGCCGAAGGAGGGCTACGCCACCCGACTGCAGGAGCGCCCGCTCTGGACGAGCATCGACGTCATCCTGGAGGGCTTCGTCTTCGCCCTCATCGGCCTGCAGCTCAACACCGTCGTGCAGGACCTGGTCGAGAGCGAGCGGAGTCTCGGGCAGACGCTGACCGCGGCGGCCGTCGTGCTGGCGGTCGTGATCCTCGTGCGACCCCTGTTCGTCTTCGAGTCGTACGTGCGGAACCGCTTTAACGGCCGCTGGTTCCGACCGCTGCGCGTGCGACTCTCCCGCGGGCACCCATCACTCCGGTGGATGCGCGGTTCCGCCGAGCCGAAGCTCAACTGGCGGGAGCTCACGGTCATCTCCTGGACGGGCATGCGCGGTGTGGTGACGCTCGCCGCGGCCGTGTCCGTCGTCGCGAACCCCGTCGACATCAAGGCGCAGGACACCATCTTCGTGATCGCGTTCATCGTGACCGTCGGCACGCTCCTGCTGCAAGGGCTGACGCTGCCGTTCGTGATCCGCTCGCTCAAGGTGCAGGACCCCGCCGAGGGCGAGGAGGACGTCCGGAGCGAGATGCGCCTCAACCAGCGCACGACCGAGGCGGCGATCGCCCTGCTCGACGCGCGACGCCCGCGGTGGGCGGAGCAGTTCGGCGCCGAGGCCGTCGACTCGGTCGTCCCGCGACTGAAGGCCCGGCTGCAGCGCCAGGCGGAGACCTTCCGACGAGACGCCCAGGAAGAGGAGGACGAGGAGCGGAACGCCCCGCTCCGGCTCAGCGGCGCGCAGATCCAGGACATCCGACGCGAGCTGCTCGACCGGCGGCGGGAGATCGTGCTCGAGGAACGCGAGAAGGGCAACCTCGACGAGGAGGTCATGCGCCGCGTGCTCGTGACGCTCGACGCCGAGGAGCTCGCGATGGACTCGGCCCAGGCGTCCCGCAGCCGCTCCTGAGCCCCAGGCGGCGGGCGACGACCCGTCGCCGGGAGGCCCCGCCGCGCGACGCCCCGTCGCCGCCGTGCCCCAGCGCACGAGCAGGACCCCGGGCGTATCCTGGCGCTCCGACCCAGAACAGGAGCGACACGCCGAGTGAGCACGCCGCGGAACGACGTCCCCAGGAACAACGACCTCCCGGATCGTGACGGTGGGTCCCGGCAGGGTGTCGCTCCGAAGCAGCGCGCCACACGCCCCTCGACGCGCGGCGGATCGAAGCCCCGCCGCGGCGCTCCCGTCGCGGGGACCCGGCCGAACCGTCCCGGCACCGGCGGCCGCGTCCGGCAGGCCCCCGTTCCCGAGCCGCAGCGCATCAGTCGCTACCGGCGCTGGTTCGGCACCCTGCACCCCTCGCTCCAGCTGATCGGCCTGCAGCTCTGGATGCCGTTGTTCTTCATCGTCGGCTTCTGCCTCTGCTACGTCTTCGCCTTCCACGCGCCGCACCCGCACGACGTCCCGGTCGCCCTGGTCGGCAGCGATCCGACGCTCGTCGCCGCGGTGCAGAAGGCGCTCCCCGGCGAGTACCTGTTCCACACCTACGACTCCCTCGCGCAGGCGAAGCGTGACGTCCTCGCCGGCACCATGGCGGTCGCCTACGACCCGTCGACGAACGAGGTGTTCAAGGCGACGGCGCACCAGTTCCAGGTCGCCTCGCTCGTCCCGGTCACGCTGAGCACGGTCCTGACCGGCATCGGGGTCGCGGCGCCGACGGTCACCGAGCTCGCCCCGCTGCCCGCGTACGACGAGTACGGCACCGTCGCGATGTACGTCATGCTCGCGTGGTGCATCGGCGGCTACATGGTCGCGATGTTCATCGGCATCATGGGCGGCCCGCTCCGGCACCGCACCCGGATGGCGGTCATCGTGGTGGGCGGTCTCGTCATCTCCCTCATCACGAACACGCTCGCCGGACCCGTCGTCGGTGCGATCCACGGGCACTGGATCGAGCTCGTCCTCATCGCCTGGGGGTGGATCGTCGCGATCGGCCTGGCGGTCAACGGCCTGAGCTACTTCGTCGGCCGGTTCATCGCCGCCCCGGCGATGATCTGCTTCGTCTTCCTGTCGATGCCGTCGTCCGGCGGCGCGTACCCGAAGTGGTTCATGCCGGAGCCGTTCGCCTGGCTGAACAACGTCGTCGTCGGCTCGAGCATGGTCGACATGATCAAGCACCAGATCTACGGCGTCGGGCCGTCGTACTCCCGCGGCCTCATCACGATGGCGTGCTACGCCGGCGCCGGTCTGGTGCTGATGTACTTCGGCAAGAAGTGGTGGGAGCGCCGTCGCATCCGGGCCATCGTCACCGGCCGCACGACGATGTTCCAGGACGCCCAGACCGCGAACCGCGAGTTCCTCGGGAAGCAGCGCGACGCCGAGCTCGAGCGGAACGGCCTCACCTCGACGGAGACCGGCACGCTGAGCGTGCTCCGCGACGAGGACTGGGAGGACGAGCGCGTGAACGGCGACGTCTTCATGGGCGGCCGCGACGGCCTCGAGACCGAGAGCACCCCGACCGGGCGCATCCCCGTGGTGCGTGGTGCGGACCGCACCGGTCCGGTGCAGCGGCCGGGAGGCGCGGCGACCGGCCCCCGGACCCGTCCCGTCCCACGGGTGGACGGCTCCAGGGCCCCGGCCCGGTCCGACGCCGGCGACACCCGTCCGCACGGCCGGCACGCGGACCGCTGAGGCCCGGGCCAGCGGTATCCTGGCTCCCATGAACCCCCGCATCGCCTGGCACCGCGTCCTCGTCACCGTCGTCGTCGTGTTCCTCGTGCTGACGGTCGGCTTCTACGTCGCGAGCGTCGCCCTCGCCCCGGCCGACGGTCGCAACGTGGCCGGACTGTTCGTCGGCTGGGCGATGTTCGCCATGGTCGGCGCGATCGTGTTCGGCATCATCGACTTCTTCGTCCGTCCGCTCGGTGGCCGCGCCGGTGACGCCGAGGTCATCGCCGCTGCCGAGGAAGCCCGCACCGGCAGCACCCGCACGCAGACCCGTTAGACGGGCGCTTCGACGCCGGTGCCGGTGTAGCCCGACACCGTCGCGTCGTCCTCGGCGAACGTGAAACGGGCACGCACCGATCCCCCGTCGAGCACCCCCGGCAGCCAGTACTTCGCGTCGTCCCACATGGCGCCGTACGGCACGGCGGCGACCGAGACCCAGCGGGGTTCGAGTTCGTCGCTCCCCGACGGGGTGCCCTGCCAGCGGCGGCAGACGAAGACGTCCGAGACCTGGGACCAGGACGGACGGTACGGGAAGCGGTAGTCCAAGGTGCCACGGGCCTCCAGGTCGGCCGCGTCGACCCGCAGGCCGACCTCCTCGGCGACCTCGCGCACCGCGGTCTCGACCGCGGTCTCACCGGGTTCCCGCTTGCCGCCCGGACCGACGACGCGACCGGCGCCGAGGCCGCGTCGCTTCTCGCCGAGCAGCACCTCCGGACCGGTCGCACCGTCCCTCAGGAGGTAGACGACCACCACGGCGGGGTGCTGGGACTTGCTCTCGTCGCGCGCGGTCACGCGTCAAGTCTGGTGCACGATCTGGCGTACGCTTTCTCCATGGCAGGCGTGCTGCGGGGGCATCATGGCTGAGTCCCGCAGGACGGGGCGCAGCCTCGAAGTGCTGCGTGCCGAGGCCGCCGAGGAGATCTCGATGCTCGTCGAGCACCGGAGCCGTCAGGGCGAGGACCCGTGGGAGTTCATGCCGACGCTCCCGACCGTCGACGAGCAGGTCGTGCTGATCCTCCGTGCGGACGCCGTCGAACTCGACGCCGCGATCGGCAAGCGGAGCGCACAGTGGTCGATGCACCCCGCGTCCGGCCAGGGCACCCGGCTCGGCGAGGAGTACCACCGCCTGCGCCGCATCGCCCTGCAGCACCCCGAACTGACGCCGGCGGTGTGGAAGCTCCTGGGCGCCCTGCCCGAGGCCGGCTAGGTCGTTCCCGGCCGCGCTGCGGTTGGATGGGGGCATGACCGAAACCGTCCTCGCCGTCCTGAACCAGCCGTCGCGCGACGCCGCGCCGCACGACCCCGAGGCGGACGCCTTCACCTGGGCGAAGCCGCTCGAGGAGCACATCCAGGTGCAGGACCTCGGCATCACCCGGGGCGACGGCGTGTTCGAGACGATCACGGTCGTGGACGGGCACCCGCAGGCCCTCGAGCCGCACCTCGCGCGCTTCGCCCGCTCGGCGGCGATGCTCGACCTGCCCGAGCCGGACACCGACGCGTGGCGGCAGGCGATCGAAGCGGTCTGCGCCCGGCTCGACCCGGTCCGCGAGGCCTTCGTCAAGACCGTCCTCACCCGGGGCGTCGAGGGCACCGACCGTCCGACCGGCTGGGTGTACGGCGCCCCGTCCCCCGACTCGACGGCCGCCCGCACGGAGGGCATCTCCGTCGTCACCCTCGACCGCGGCTACCGACACGACGTCGAGCGCACCTCGCCGTGGCTGCTGCAGGGCGCGAAGACGCTGTCGTACGGCGTGAACATGGCGGCGCTGCGCGAGGCGGTCCGGCGTGGCGCCGACGACGCCGTGTTCGTCTCCACCGACGGCTACGTGCTCGAGGGCACCCGCGCCAACCTGATCCTGTCGGTCGGCGGCCGGCTCGTCACCCCGCGCACGGACATCGGCATCCTCGCCGGCACCACCCAGGCGGACGTCTTCCGGTTCGCCGAGGCCGCCGGCATCGAGACGGCGTACGAACTCGTCACGCTCGACGACTTCCACGCGGCGGACGCGGCATGGCTGGTGTCGAGTGTGCGGCAGGCGGCGCCGATCCGGTCGGTGAACGGGACCCCGTGGACCGTCGACGCGGAGCTCACGACGCGGATCAACGACTTCCTGCTGGCGCGCGAGGTCTGAGGACCTGACGGACGGGAGGCGCGGTGCCGGCTGGCACCGCGCCTCCTGTCAGTCAGCGGGTCGCTACCACCGCGGGGTGGTGACGCCCGTCCCGTCGGCCCAGGTGAAGACCGACTTGCCGTCGATCCAGACGCGCGTCGCGCGGCTGGTCGCGTCCAGCGGGTCGCCGTCCCAGAGGACGAGGTCGGCGTCGTAGCCCTCGGCGAGGCGGCCGACGCGGTCGCCGAAGCCGAGGAAGTCGGCCGGGTTCGTGGTCAGCGCCTCGAGCGCGGTCTGGCGCGGGAGGCCTTCCTTCACCGCGGCGGTGGCCTGGTCGACGAGCATGTTGATGGGCACGACCGGCGCGTCCGTGGTGATCGCGACGCGGACGCCCGCGGCGGCGATGGCCGCGAGGTTCGGGATGCCGCGGTCGCGGAGCTCGACCTTCGACCGGCTGGTGAACAGCGGGCCGTAGATGACGGGGATGTCCTTCTCGGCGAGGACGTCGGCGATCTTGTGGGCCTCGGTGCCGTGGTTCACGACGAGGCGGTACCCGAACTCCTCGGACAGGCGGATCGCGGTGGCGATGTCGTCGTGCCGGTGGGTGTGCTGGTCCCACGCGAGCTCGCCGTCGAGCACGCGGACGAGGGTCTCCTTCGTGAGGTCGCGGGCGAACGGCTCGTCCTTCGCGGCGGCAGCGTCACGCGCGGCCCGGTAGTTCTGGGCCTCGACGAAGGCGTCGCGGATGATCTTGGCGACGCCGAGGCGGGTGGACGGGGTCTGGCCCTTGCCGCCGTACACACGCTTCGGGTTCTCGCCGAGCGCGCTCTTGATGCTCACCGCGTCGGAGATGAGCTGCTCGTCGACGGTCCGGCCGCCCCAGGTCTTGATCGCGACGGTCTGCCCGCCGATCGGGTTGCCCGACCCGGGCTTCACGACGATGCTCGTGATCCCGCCGGCGAGCGCGTCACGGAAGCCCTCGTCGTCGATGTCGATCGCGTCGATCGCACGGACGCCGGCCATGTTCGGACCGGTCATCTCGTTCGTGTCGTTGCCGGCCTCGCCGTTCGCTTCCTCGTGGATGCCGACGTGACCGTGCGACTCCACGAAGCCGGGCACGAGCCACGCGCCGGCGGCGTCGACGACCTCGAGCCCCGGGGGCGGCGTGACGTCCGGACCGAGGGCGGTGATCGTGCCGTCCTCGACGACGACCGTGCCGTCGAACTCGGGGGCGGAGACAGGGACGACGTGCGCGTTCGTGACGACGAAGGAGTTGCTCATGCCACCACGGTATCGAGGGATGCCGACACCGCTGCCATGCATGCGACATCCCGATTCCTGGCGCTCGAGGCGAGGGCTCCCCTACCGTCGCCGGACCACGATGTCCCCGCGACCGGCAGCACGCCGGTCGCGACGATCCGGAAGGCAGCATGCGCGGAACCGAACACCCCTGGCCGCCCCACACCACGAGGACCGTGCCGTGGCGCACCGCCGGACGCGTGCCGCGAGCCGACCGGTTGACGACGTCCGTCCGCACGTCCGTCCCGCCGTCGATCGCCGCCGTCACGTGGACGCCGGACGCCGACACCGCGGTGCTCCTCGACCGCGCGGCGTCGGCCGTGCGCGCGCTCGATGCCGGGCACGGCGGTGACCTGGCGGCGCTCGGCGGCGTGCTGCACCGGACGGAGGCGGTCGCGTCCTCCCGCATCGAGGAGGAAGCAGCATCGCTCGACGACGTCGCCCGCGCCGTCGTCGGCATCCGTGCCAACAGCAGCGCGACCGCGATGGTGCGCGCCGGCGGGGCGATCGACCGGCTCGTGTCCTCGGCCGGGTCGGGGGTCATCACCCCGGACGCGCTGCTCGACGCCCACCGCACGCTGCTGCGGGACGACCCCGTCGACGGCCGGTGCGCGGGACGTTACCGGGACGTCCAGAACTGGATCGGCGGCGGACCGACCCCGCGGCTCGCGCGTCACGTGCCGCCGCCGCCGGAGCTCGTGCCGGCGCTCATGGACGACCTGTTCGCCTTCCTGCACCGCGACGACCTGCACCCCGTCGCCCAGGCCGCGATCGGGCACGCACAGTTCGAGTCGATCCACCCGTTCACCGACGGCAACGGACGCATCGGTCGCGCGCTCATCGGTGCGGTGCTCCGGCGGCGCGGACTCAGCCGTGTCGTCACCGTCCCGGTGGCTCCGGCGCTGGTGGCCGAGCGCGAGCGGTACTTCTGGCACCTGGAGCGGTACCGCCGGGGTGTCGTCGACGAGTGGGTCCGGGACCTCGCGCTCGCGATCGGCACGGTCTGCGACGAAGCCGCACTGACCGCGCTGCTGCTCGACGAGGGTGCCGCGGTCCGCGCGGCCGGTCCCTGCGCCGACGGTCCGGCCGCGATCATCGACCACGCGATCCGGCGTGACCCGGTGCTCACCGAGGACCACCTCGACGACCTCTTCGACGGCGAGCGGTCGACGATCGACACGGTCGTCGACGACCTCTGCGGCGTCGGGGTGCTCCGCGCCGTCACCGAACGGCGCCGGGACCGGGCGTGGGTCGTCGTCGACGTGGTCGACGAGGTCACCGGCTTCGGCGACCGCGTCCGGGCCGCCGTCGATCAGCGGGCGAATAGGGTGGGGTGGTGAGCAGCGAGCACACCCAGGCCACCCCGCCCACCGCCGCCAAGCGGCCCGTGACACGGACCCACCACGGCATCGACTTCGTCGACGACTACGAGTGGCTGCGGGACAAGGAATCCCCGGACACCCTGGCCTACCTCGAGGCCGAGAACGCCCACACCGACGCCGAGACCGCCCACCTGAGCGGCCTCCGGGACCGGATCTTCGCCGAGGTGAAGGGCCGCGTGCAGGAGACCGACCTCTCCGTCCCGGTGCGGATGGGCGACTGGTGGTACTTCTCCCGCACGGCCGAGGGCAGCCAGTACGGCGTGCACTGCCGCGTGCCGATCAGCGGTCCCGACGACTGGACGCCGCCGACGGTCGAGGACGGCGCAGCGACGCTCCCCGGCGAGCAGGTCGTCCTCGACGGCAACGCCCTCGCCGACGGCCACGACTTCTTCTCCCTCGGCACCTACGACATCAGCGACGACGGCACCCGGCTGGTGTACGGCGTCGACGTCGAGGGTGACGAGCGGTACACGCTGCACGTGCGCGACCTGACGGCCGGCGCCGACCTCGGCGACGAGATCCCGAACACCGGTGCCGGCGCGACGTTCGACCCCTCCGGGCGGTACGTGTTCTACCCGACGGTCGACGACTCCTGGCGACCGGACCGGATCTGGCGCCACACCGTGGGTAGTGCCGCGGCCGACGACGTCGTCGTGTTCGAGGAGCGCGACGACCGGTACTGGGTCGGCGTCGGCGTGACGCGGTCGTCGCAGTACATCGTCATCGAGCTCGGGTCCAAGATCACCTCCGAAGCGTTGGTCCTCGACGCGGCCGACCCCACCGGCGAGTTCCAGGTCGTGTGGCCCCGGCGCGAGGGCGTCGAGTACGAGATCGAACACGCGATCGTCGGCGGCAGCGACCGTTTCCTCATCCTGCACAACGACGGCGCCGAGAACTTCGAGCTCGTCGACGTCCCGGCCGACGACCCGACCTCCGAGCGCGACCGCCGCGTGGTCGTCGCGCACCACACCGAACGACGGATCGAGTCGGTGGACGCCTTCGCCGGACACCTCGCGCTCGAGTACCGGTCCGAGGCACTCCCCCGCGTCGCGATCATCCCGATCGAGGGCGACGGCTACGGGGACGCACACGAGGTCCCCTTCGACGAAGCGCTCTTCTCGGCGGGGCTCGGCGGCAACCCCGAGTGGGACCAGCCGACCCTCCGCATCGGCTTCACCTCGTTCGTGACGCCCTCCGAGGTGAGCGACCTCGACCTGGCGACCGGCGAGGTCACCGTCCTCAAGCGCCAGCCCGTCCTCGGCGGCTACGACCCCGAGGACTACGTGCAGGAGCGCGACTGGGCGACCGCTGAGGACGGCACCCGCGTGCCGATCTCGCTCGTCTGGCGACGGGACGCGGTCGACCCCGACCGACCCGCCCCGCTGCACCTCTACGGGTACGGCTCCTACGAGCACTCCATCGACCCCGGGTTCAGCGTCATGCGACTCTCGATGCTCGACCGGGGCGTCGTGTTCGCGGTGGCGCACGTCCGCGGCGGCGGCGAGATGGGCCGCCACTGGTACGAGAACGGCAAGACCCTCACGAAGAAGAACACCTTCACCGACTTCGTCGCGGTGGCCGGGCACCTGATCGAGTCCGGACGCACCACCCCCGAGCGACTCGTCGCCGAGGGCGGCAGCGCCGGTGGACTCCTGATGGGTGCCGTGGCGAACCTCGCACCCGAGCGGTTCTCCGGGATCCTGGCGGCCGTGCCGTTCGTCGACGCCCTCACGAGCATCCTCGACCCCGACCTCCCCCTCACCGTCATCGAGTGGGACGAGTGGGGCGACCCGCTGCACGACGCCGAGGTCTACCGGTACATGAGCGAGTACACCCCGTACGAGAACGTCCGCTCCGACGTGCAGTACCCGAAGATCCTCGCCGTGACGTCGATCAACGACACCCGCGTGCTGTACGTCGAGCCCGCGAAGTGGACGGCGAAGCTGCGTGAGGTCGGAGCGCCGGTGCTGCTGAAGACCGAGATGGCGGCGGGCCACGGCGGGGTCAGTGGACGGTACGACTCGTGGAAGGAGCGGGCGTTCGAGCTGGCCTGGCTGCTCGACGTCCTCGGGTTGGCGGACGAGACACCCGCCTGACGACTTCGTGAGCAGGAACGGTCGGGTGCGCTGCGGCGACCCGACCGTTCCTGCTCACGAAGCGCTCGCGGCGCGCGTGCGCGTGCGCGTGCCCGTGCTGCGCGTGCGTGCCCGCGCCCGCCGCGCGCCCCGCACTCACACGCGGTTGAGCGCGTGCACCGCCTCGTCGTAGGACTCCTCCGCCAGTCGCACCCGGTCGCCCGCGAGGACGCCGTACCCGAACGTGCCCTCACCACCGCGTTCCGCGATCCCCGAGTGCACGCGCAGCACGTCGAGCGCGTGCAGGGAGCGCACCCGCTCGGTGAGGACGTCGGCCGCGTCGCCGATCCGCTTCCAGAGCGCGTGCGGGAACGCGTCGTCGCCGAGCACGTCCATCGCCATCCGAGCGCGGGTCGCCGCCTGCCAGGCGCGCTCGGTCGCTTCGCGCGCAGTGGCCTCACGGTCGAGCACGGCCGTCGAGTCGTCGTCGTCGCCCACTGCATCACGGACGAGTTCGCGGACCCGCGGCTTCTCGATCGAGGAGACGTCCTGCGCGACCTTCTTCGGGGACCGGAGCGCCCAGGTCGTCGGGGCCGGACGTTCCACCGCGTCGTCGAGCACGTCGAGGAGCTCGAGGAACGGCTCGCCGTGCAGGAACGCGACCACGTCGCGCACGGCGACGGCTCGTCGTTCGCGGGTCGCGGCGAGGATGCGCTCACGCGTCATCGCGTCGACGAGGGCGTCCTGCGCCGGGGTCGAGGCACGGGGCAGTCCGTCGACGAGGTACTCCGCGAGGGCGGCGCGCGCCGTCACGGCGACGAGCCCCTCGGCGGCCTCGGCGGCGCGATCGACGTCCGCCGTCGCCGCGAACGCCGGACGGTACGACCCGATGACGGCGGCGATCCCGAGTGCGGCCTCGGCCGTCTCACGGAGGTCGGCCGGTCCGCCGGACCGGAGCAGGGCCTCCTGGTCGAGGAGCGTCGCGCGCAGCTTCCGGAGGCGCTTGGTCAGCGCACGGGCAGCCGTCCCCTTCTCCGGCTTCTCCGCTGACCGGAGGCGCGGTGCGGGTGCTCCGGCAAGCCCGCGCGCCAGCTTGGACGCGACAGCGGCGGGGCCGGCGCCGACGGCCGCGAAGCGTCCGTCCAGCGCCGCGAAGAGTTCGTGGGCGACCTGCGGGTCGACGCCTCCGACGGCTTCCACCTCGACCTCGCGCCAGGTCCGAGGGGTCTCGGGGGCGTCGTCGTCGAGTCGCTTCGCGGCCACCTGGTCGTCGGCGAGCTCGGCGATCTGGTCGCCGTCCTCGTCGAGCAGGCGGGTGACGGTGCGCGTGGTGGTGATCCGGACGACCGGGCGGAGTCCACGCCCGCGGCGTTCGGTGAAGAGGGCGGCGAGAACCTCGTCCGGCACGGTGTCGGCGTCGTCGGTCAGCGGGAAGTGCTGCTCGTGCCGGACCGTGTCGGACGCGGCGCGCTTGATGTGCCAGCCGGCGTCCGGTCCCCCGGTGCGACGACGGACGGTCACCCGCGCCGCGACGAGGTCGTACCGCTCGGTGTCCCAGTAGGTCGCGTCGAGTTCGAACGGTTCCAGATGGTCGGTGCGGAGGACGCCGCCGACGCCGATCAGGTCGGGGAGGGCACCGCCCTCGGGCAGGTCGTAGGTGCGCTCGATCTCGAGGTGCGTGTCGCTCACGCGCTCTTGTCTACCAGTGCTTCGCCGTGCGCCTCGACCGGGGCGGGTGCGTCGGTGGAGAACCGCGCGGCGACGACCGCGCCGACGATGGCGACGAGGAAGGGCACCGCGTCGACCGCCGTGCCGAGAGCGGCCTTCACCGAGTAGGCGAGCTGCGTGCCGTACACGCCGTTGGACAGCGGGAACACGAGCGCGGACGCCACGATCGGCAGGAGCAGCAGCGACCAGGTCCAGCGCGGACGGTGCAGCACGACGAGCCAGACGGCGAGCCACGCGGCAGCGAAGATCCCGAGGGCGAGGGCAGGGTGCACCGGCAGGGCGAGGAATCCGGTGACGATCCCCCACCACAGGACACTCACCGCGAGCACGACCAGCGCACCCATCGCCCGTCGACGGAGGGGCGCGCCGGTCGCCAGCAGGACGCTGAGGCCGACGGCAGTTCCAGGCACGACGGTGAGGCACAGCGACACCAGCAGCGCCAACTGGGGACTGGCCGGGAAGCCGTTGTAGCGCTGCAGGAGGCCGAGACCGAGGCTCGCGCCCAGGAAGCTGACGACGGCCAGGCTGACCAGGACCGGGATCGTCGGGATGGTGTGCGGCGTGACGCGGACGTGGAGCGGTGCAGCGGTCATGGATTCCCCCCAGGTGGATCGGTGTCCGGCGCGTCGGTGGAAGAGCGCCGTGGTGAGTGCGCCGAACGCGAGGGCGGTCGGTGCGAGGTCGAGTTCCCGGGCGTCCCGGACGTCGGCGAGCCACTGCTCCCGACGGGTATCGCGGTGGGCGGCGGGCGAGACGGCGACGGCGGCCCCGACGAGCAGGCGGTCGAGCGCGCTCACGAGGTCACCGCCCGGCCGGTCGGGCGTCCGGCGCGCGCGGCACGTGCCGCCGCGTCCGATGCCGATTGGCGTGCGTCGAGGAGCCCCCGGGCGGCCTCGGCACCCTCGGCCGTGAACTCGTAGAGCCGGCGACGCGGTCCCGGCCGGTCGGCGTCGTCGTCCCAGGTGGAGCGGATCCACCCCTGCCGCTCGAGACGCTCGAGGATCGGGTAGACGGTGCCCGCCTGGCGCCCGGTCGCCTTGATCACGAGCAGTCCCCAGACCGCGCCGTCGCCCGCGAGCAGCGCTTCGAGCACGTCGAGCGTGGGGGCGGTCACGCGTTGAATCGGTTGCATGCGCTCAACCTACCTATATCGAACAAGCGGCACAAGCCCTCAGGTGGGCGGGTTAGCCTGAGGGCATGAGCGAGACGATCACCCGCGACGCGTTCGTGCCGGAGGCCGGCGGCGTCACCATGTTCACGACCACGTGGTGCGGCTACTGCGCGCGGCTGAAGAACCAGATGACCAAGGCCGGCGTGCCGTTCACCGAGGTCGACATCGAGCAGACCCCGGGCACGGCCGAGCTCGTCGCCGAGGTCAACGGCGGCAACCAGACCGTGCCGACGCTGGTGTTCCCGGACGGCAGCACGGCGACGAACCCGTCGCTCGCCGAGGTCCAGTCCCGCATCTGAAGGATCGCGCCCCGGAACGAACATCGCGCCCCGTGGAAACGGGGCGCGATGTCTGCGTCGGGGCGCGGTCAGCCCGGAGTGCGCTGAACGGCCGCTAGCCCCCGAGCGCCTCGGTCAGCAGCGCCACCATCGCGTCGAGCTGGATGTCGCCGGAGTCGACGACCTCTTCGTCCGAGCCGTCCAGGGCACGGGCGGCGAGGGACGCCTTCGAGTCGATGAGTTCGGCGATCTTGGTGTCGATCGTCTGCGCCGCGATGATGCGCCACGCGGTGACGGGCTCTTCCTGCCCGATGCGGTGCACGCGGTCGATCGCCTGGGTCTGCTCGGCCGACGTCCACGAGAGCTCCGCGAGCACGACGTTCGACGACACCTGCAGGTTGAGGCCGACGCCCGCCGCGGTGAGCGAACAGACGATGACGGCGACGTCCGGGTCGTTCACGAACGAGTCGATCTCGGCCGTGCGCTGCGCCGGCGTCTGGTCGCCGCGGACTGTGGCGGTGCGCAGGCCCCGGCGTGCGAAGACCTCCTCCGCCTGGTCCATCACGTCGAGGTGCTTCGCGAAGAACACGACCTTGCCGACGTTCGAGGCGAGCTGCGCGGCGTAGTCCGCCGCGAGCTGCGCCTTGGCGCGACCGATCCGTCGCACCATCGAGAAGACGTTCTCGCCGGTCGACGAGGCGTCCTGGTCCTCGAGCTCCCAGCGCGCGACCTGTCGGACGAGCTTGTGGTCGATGCCGACGACCGGGTCCTGTCCGGTGCGGGCGTCGAGCGCCTGGTGGTAGCGCTTGACGAGCTTCGCGGTGAGCTCGCGCTCGGCGTCGCGGATCGAGCGGCCCTCGTCGCCGTCGAGCTCGACGGGGATGTCGGCGATGCGTCGGGCGGGGATGTCCGCCGCGACGTCGACCTTGCGGCGTCGGACGATGCCCTGGTCGATGACGGCCTTGCGGGCCTCGACGAAGAAGCCCGGGTCGGCCGGGGTGAGCCCGATCTCCTCGAGCTCGTTCATCAGCTTCGCGCGCGGCTTCTTGTCGTCGATCCAGCCGAGGTACTCCCAGATGGTCCGGAAGTCCTCGACCGAGTTGATCAGCGGTGTACCGGTGAGCGCCATGAGCAGCGGGTGCGCGGTGCGCTGCCGGATCTTCTCGGCGAGCTGCAGCACGAACCGCGACCGCTGCGAGTCCTTGTTCTTGATGAGGTGCGCCTCGTCGACGACCATGCCCTTGAACCCGAACGACCCGAGCCACCCGGCGTGCCGGTCGAGGATCTCGTAGTTCACGATGACGATGTCCGCGAAGCCGTCGAGGTCGTCCCCGTCGCCGTGGATCACGGTCGCGGTGCGGTTCGGCACCCACCGGGAGGCCTCGCGTGCCCAGTTCGTCTTGACGACGTTCGGCACGACCACCAGCAGCGGGAACGCGTTCGCGGCGTCGGCGGCGAGCAGCGACTGCGCCGTCTTGCCGAGACCGGGCTCGTCGGCGAGCAGGAACGTGCGGTGTCCCTGCGCGGCCGCGGCGATGAGTTCGGCCTGGTGCTTCATGAGCGTGGTGCCGGACTTGGAGTGCAGCGTCGTGGGCTCCGGCAGCGGCATCGTCGCCGCTCCCCCGCCCGCGCCGTACTCGAACGACTTGAAGAGCGGACCGAACAGCTCCCAGTTCGCCAGGCGACGCGGGTGCGCCACCGGCTGGTCGGCGAGCGCGAAGTCCGGCGGGAGGAACGGGTTCGCGAGCTGCCGCGACACGACGGCCTGCGGCACGACCGAGCGCACCGGGCTCTCCACCGTCGGCGACGGCTCGGCCGCGATGACGAGCTCCTCGGGCTGCAGCTCCATGCCGCCCGCGATCATCATGTCGCGCTTCACGGTGCGGGTCGTCTCGCTGACCGATGCTTCCTCCGTGAGGAGCTGGATGACGCTCGTGTCCCGCGCGGCGGTCTTCGCGAGGATCGTCGCGACCCCGTCGAGCCGCTTGAGCTGCTCCGCTCGCTGCGCGTCGGTGAGCTCGGTGTCCGCCTTGACCCGTGCGCGTTCCTCGCGCATGAGCAGGGCGACCGCCTGGAACTTCGAACGGTTCGACGCCTTGAGCGGTCCACGCTGCGCCGCCGCCTCGACCTCGCGCACGGCGCGGGCGAGAACGGGGATGACGCCGTCGTTGTCGAGCGGCCTGGTGCGACGCGACGCGGTGCGCGTCCCGCCGGCTGCTCGCCGGGTGCCTGATCGAGCCAACGCTCCTCCTGTTCCACCCGCTCGTCGCGGGCGAGCCGCCCGTCGGGGCGGAAGTCGTGTACCGGTGCCTGGCGCGGCTCCGGTGTGTCCGCGGGCCACCGTGGCCCGCTTCGCCGGTCCCCGCCTCGGGACGTCCGGTGGAGTCCCGCGGACCGCTGCGTCGGCCACCGGGTGGCACCGGATGCGACGGTCCGCGCCGGGATCCGGCGCCGTCACACGCACGTGAGGCCCCCTCGGGGCGACCACGGATCCGGTTCCCACGTCGGGCAAGCGACCGACTGCTGCGTCCGGAATCGACGCGGCACGCGGGAACGCGGTGCGTGCGCCGTCAGTTTACTCCCCGACCACCGACGGAGGCGACTCGACGTCGCCCGCGCGCGTCGCGCCTCCAGGCGGTCGCCGTCCACCGGCCGGGAGGAACGGTGCCAGCCCGCCACGCGCCTGTTGTCCGGCGCGGCGCAGCGTCAGAGCTGCGGCGCGGACCGCGGACGGACCAGACCGTCCGACGGGACGACCGGGCTCGCCTCGGCGAGCGCCGCCTGCGTCGCCGCGAGCAGCTGCTCGGCGGTGTGGATCCCGTTCGCCGAGCCGGTCGTGGCCTGCCCGCCGGCGTGCGCGAGGAGCTGCGCCCCGATCGCCGGACCGATCCGGTCCGCCTGGTCCGGGTTCCGCGCCACCCAGTCGCGGGCGACCGCGTCCGCGAGCCGTTCGGCGGCGGCGCCCCGAT
Organism: Curtobacterium sp. SP.BCo; assembly: GCF_051903265.1. GTDB lineage: Bacteria > Actinomycetota > Actinomycetes > Actinomycetales > Microbacteriaceae > Curtobacterium. The sequence goes on along the minus strand of NZ_CP194337.1, from coordinate 1,742,023 downwards.
CCGCGTCCCCGCGGGAGCGGTGCCACAACCCGGTGACGACCAGGTGCGCGACCACGGCGCCGATGTCCCGCACCGGGAAGCCCCAGCCCGCCGTGTCGATGTCGAGCAGGCCGGAGATGCGCCACGGCTCGTCCTCGTCGACGAAGACCTGCTCGAGGTGCAGGTCGCCGTGCACGACCTGCTTCGACGCGGTCGCCCAGCCGATCGACCGCCGGCCGATCGCGTCGTAGAGGCCGTCGATCTCCTCGGCGTCCTGCGGCAGTGCGGCGACCAGGGTGCGGCGATGCCAGTCGGCGTGGTCCATCGCGTCCGCCCGGGCCTGCTGCGTCATCGGCACCGTCGCGATCCGACCCGTGAGCGCCGCGAGGGACGCCACGAACCGCGGGTCGTCGGCGATGTCGAGGATCCGACTGCCGGCGGGCACACCGCGGATGCGTTCCAGCACCAGCAGCCCGTCACCGCGACTCGACAGCACGCGCGGGACCGGCAGCCCCGCCGAGACGAACAGCTCGTGGGACTTCTCGATGGGGGCGACCCGGTGCGGACGCACGACCTTGAGGAACACCGTTCCCTCAGGCGCGTCGACGCGGACGACGGCCCGCTTGCCGGGACGGTAGGCGGCCACCGTGAGGGTCGGGTTCGTGACCGGCATCCCGAGCGTCGTGAGGAGTTCGGCCACGGCGTCGCGGTAGGTCACCTGCGGCAGGACCGGGAGCCCCGGGTCGTTCGGGTACGCCCACACCGAGACCGGGTCGCCGGTGGCGGGATCGGTGACGATCGCGCTGTTCTGGTCGTGGGTGCCGCCGGTGTCGACGTAGGTCAGGACCGTGGCCCGCTGACCGTTGCGGTCGACGGTGTCCACCTCGTACCCGTAGAGGTACCCGTTGCCGGACGGCTCCACCGAGTGGGCGCGAGCGGCCACCACGGAGGTCCCGGAGCCGGCGAAGGCCTGCGGGATGACACGCTCATGGTTGGGCCACACGACACCAGTCAACCGGACCCGGCGGGTTTCGTCGCGTTCGTGCACGGCTCGGCGCGCGGACCGTGGCTACCGTGGTCGACGTGAACCCGGTCGCGCGTCTCCGCAGCTCCAGTCGCACGCCGTTCCTGCAGGTCGTGAAGACCGCGGTCGCGGTGGTCGCCGCCGTGCTGCTCTGCCGGGTGGTCATCGACGGACCGTTCCCGACCTTCGCCGCGATCGCCGCGCTCCTCGTGGTGCAGCCGAGCATCAACCAGTCGTTCGTGAAGGGGCTCGAGCGCAGCGCCGGGGTGGTCCTCGGCGTCGTGCTCGCCACGGGCTTCCACCTGCTGCTCGGCGACAGCGTGTGGGTCGTCCTGCTCGTCATCGTGCTCGCGATCCTCATCGCCTGGGCGCTCCGGCTCACCCCGACCTCGGCGACGCAGGTGGGCATCAGCGGGATGCTCGTGCTCACCGCGGGGGTCGTCACGCCGAACTACTCCGCCGACCGGATCCTCGAGACCGTGCTCGGCGCGGTCGTCGCCCTCATCGTGAACGCCGTCATCGTGCCACCGGTGCTGCTCGGCCCTGCGCACCTCGCCGTCGCCCGACTCGGCCGGGACACCGCGGCGGCGTTCGAACGGGTCGCGATCGGCCTCACCGAGGGCTGGGACCACGACCGCTGGCACGAGGCGCTGCTGCAGGCCCGGGCGCTCCGGCAGCAGCACGCCCGCACCGAGGCCGCGCTCACCGCGGCCCGCGAGTCCCTGACGATGAACCCGCGGGGCGGCCGACACCGCACGATCCTCGACGACGACATCGTCGTCGCCGAGCACCTGCGCGTCCTCGTCACCCGTGTCACCGGGATGACCCGCGCGATCCAGGACAACACGGCGCCGGACCTCCGGTCGGACCCGGTCGTCGGGAGCATCGCCACCGAGGTCGCCCGGATCGGGGCCGACGTGCGGGCGCTCAGTGCTCGAGTCGCGGCGTCGGAGGTGCAGACGGTCCCGCCGGCGGTCCCGGTGGTCCCGGTAGCTTCGGCTTCCCCGGCCTCTCCGGCCTCTCCGGCCTCCCCGGTGGGGCCCGCGCTCACCGCGCCGCTCGAGGTGATCCGGCCGAACTCGCGGCACTGGGTGCTCATCGGGGCGCTGCTGGAGGACATCCGGCGCGTCCGCGAGGAGTTGCTCGGCGAGGACGATTGACGGGGCGTTCCGTCCGGGCCCGGCGGCCTGCTACCTGCGGTCGGGGCAGTCCGCAGGTTCCTTCCCATCGCGCCCGGGATAGGAAGCGGATTTGCGCGTAGCAGGTCGGAAGAAACAGCCTGGTACGCCCGAACCCGCCACCTATGCGCGAAACGACCCACCACCACGGGCAGCCCGCCACGGCGCGCGGCACCGGCCTGGAGGCGCGACCAGCGCGAGCAGGCGCGCCCGGCCCGGCCGCGCCTCCCGTCCGCACGTTCCTTCCCATACCGCCCGGGATAGGAAGCGGAATCGCGCGTAGCAGGTCGGAAGGAACAGCCTGGTACGCCCGACTCCGTCACCTACGCGCGGAACGACCCACCACCGCCACCGGCACCGGCACCGGCACCGCCGGCACCTCGCCACGGCGCGTGGCACCGGCCTGGAGGCGCGCCCGGCCCGGTCGCGCCTCCCGTCCGCACGTTCTTTCCCATCGCGGCCGGGATAGGAAGCGGAATCGCGCGTAGCAGGTCGAAAGAAACAGCCTGGTACGCCCGAACCCGCCACCTACGCGCGAAACGACCCACCACCGCCGGCACCCCGCCACGGCGCGCGGCACCGGCCTGGAGGCGCGACCAGCGCGAGCAGGCGCGCCCGGCCCGGCCGCGCCTCCCGTCCGCACGTTCCTTCCCATACCGCCCGGGATGGGAAGCGGAATCGCGCGTAGTAGGTCGAAACAAACAGCCTGGTACGCCCGAACCCGCCACCTACGCGCGAAACGACCCACCACCACGAGCGGGACGAGGACCCGAGGTCAGCGTGCGGCGGACGCGGCCACGGCGGCCGAGTGCACGATGTCGTCCCAGATCGAAGCCGTCGGCACGGTGTCGTCGGTCACGACGACCTCGGCGTGCGCGAACCGGGTGATCTCGGCGACGACGAGGTCGGCACCGGCCTCGCGGGCCGCACGGCTGGCGACGTCCGGCACGGCAGCACGGAGTTCGGCGACGATGCGGTCGCGGCGGACGTCCTCCATGTCGCCGAGCACGCCGATGCCCTTCCAAGCGGCGTCGAGCTCGGCACGCAGACGGACGAGGGCCGGGTGGTCCGGCGAGTCGTTCATGGTGCCCCCAGGTGCGGACGCAGCGTCGGGTACGCGGCGTCCGGAGCGCGAGCATACCAAAGAAGCAAGAAGTCCTCACGTCCCGCGAACGAGGGACAGACCGTTCTGCCCTTCACTGTGACGAGATTCAGCGACTTCCCACGAGGAGTACCCCGCGCGTGCCGGTTCGATGCCACGATGGGTCCGAGGAGGTCGTTATGCGCCTGTTGGTGGTCGAGGACGATGACGAGATGCGCGCGCTCATGGAACGTGGGCTCGCCGCGGAGGGGTACCGCGTCACGGCGGTCGAGAACGGCGTCGAAGCGCTCATCGCGCTCGGCGAGCAGGCGTTCGACCTGGCCGTGGTGGACGTGATGATGCCCGGGATGTCCGGCTTCGAGCTCGCCCGACGCATCCGCGAGCGCGAGGACCCCGTGCGGATCCTGCTCGTGACCGCACGGGACGCCGTCGACGACCGGGTCTTCGGCCTGGACGCCGGCGCAGACGACTACCTCACCAAGCCGTTCGCCTTCGCCGAACTCACCGCACGGCTCCGGGCGCTCGGCCGTCGTGAGTCCGCCGGGGCGCCGCGCACGATCGAGGTCGGCGACGTCGGCATCGACTCCGAGGCACGACGCATCACGATCAAGGGCCAGCGGGTCGCCGTGAGCCCCACCGAGTTCGCGCTCCTCCGACTGTTGGCACGCTCCGTCGGCACCGTGGTCGACCGACCGAAGATCCTCGAAGAGGTCTGGGACGGCTCGCAGCACGTCGACCCGAACGTCGTCGAGCAGTACATCTCGTACCTGCGGAAGAAGCTGACCTCGCACGAAGCGACCGTCGCGATCTCCACCGTGCGCGGCCGCGGCTACCGGCTCGACCTGCTCGGGGCGTGACCGGGCCCCTGCCCACCTCCGGATCGGACACCCCGAGGCGTGGCCTGATCCGTCCACTGCGGATGCTGTCGCTCCGTGCACGCATCACGATCGGCTCCACGGCCATCGCCGCGGTCGTCATCGTGCTGCTCGTGCTCGTGATGCGCTTCCAGGTGGTCAGTGTCGTCGCGAGCGCCACCCGCACCCTGCTCGACGCGGACGCCGACCCGTACGTCGCGACGCTCGAGGTGGACAGCAACCCCGACCTGTCACCGCCCGGCAACGCGCAGCTCGTCGCGGTGGTGTCGCCGTCCGGTGACATCGCCCTCTCCTCGATGCCGCCCCGGGTCGAGCGAGCCCTCGGCAGCCTGACGTCCACGAAGGCGGGCACATCCGTCATCGAGGTCTCCGGCTCGGAGTACCGCGTCGTCGTCGAGCACCCGGTGAACCAGGCCGGCCGCTGGACGGTCGTCGCGGCACGCAACTCGCAGGCCGAGGCGCTCGTCGTCGACGACCTGACCTCCACCCTCTCGCTCACCGGCCTGGCCATCCTGCTCGCCTTCGGCATCGCGTCCTGGGCGCTCGCGACCGCGGCGCTGCGCCCGGTGAACCGGATGCGCCGCGAGGCGGAACGGCTGTCCGTCGCCCCCGAACGCGCCGAACTGCCGGTCGGCCCGGCACAGGACGAGCTGGCGTCGCTCGCGACCACGCTGAACGCCTTCCTCGCCCGCACGCGCCAGGCGACGGAGCGGGAGCGCCAGATGGTCTCGGACGCGAGCCACGAGCTCCGCACGCCCCTGGCGATCCTCACCACCCAGCTCGACCTGGCCTCGCTCGACGGCGACGACGCCGCAGCACTCGCCGCCCACATCGAACGGGCGAAGCTCAGCGTCGCGCGCCTGTCCCGCCTGGCGAACGACCTGCTCGCGCTGTCCCGCATCGAGGAGTCGGAGCGCCGCGACCACGACGGCCAGCAGCAGCCCCTGACGGCGTGGTCGGACCTCGGCGACGAGGTGATGTCCGCCGTCGACCGGGTCCGGCTGATCGCCTCGGCGAAGGACATCACCGTGGACTTCGACCTGGAGGCGCCGGTCGCCGTGGGCGGCACCGGTCCGGGCACCGGCGGCGGCACCGTCGAACCGCAGTACCGACTCGACACCGGTGGCATGGCGCAGCTCGTCACGAACATCGCCGGCAACGCCGTGGCGGCACTCCCCCGCGGCGGCGGGATCTTCGTGTCGTGGCGCAGCACCGGCGACGAGGGCATCCTGCAGATCACCGACGACGGCCCCGGCGTCCCCGAGTCGTTCATCCCGGTGGCGTTCGACCGGTTCACCCGCCCCGACGAGGCCAGGAAGTCCCGCCCCAACCCCGACCCGGCCACCGGCGGCATCCCGCTGCCCGGCGGTTCGGGCCTCGGCCTGGCGATCGTGCGGGCGGTCGCCGAACGGGCCGGCGGCACCGCGACCCTCCGCAACGTGCGATCCGGCGGACTCGAGGTCACGATCCGTCTGCCGGCGGTGTCCTGACCCGCAGCCGCCGAACGCGCTGGTGCGTTCACTGGAAGTCCCGCGACCGCGTGCGGACCGACAGCGACAGGTGCTCGATCCGGTCCGCGACCAGGTTCACGACGCCGTCCGGCGAGCGCTCGAGGATCCCGCGGACGATGATCGCCGGCGCCTCCCGCGCCACCCGCCGGTAGCGTCCCCACACCCCCACGCTGCAGATCACGTTCACCAACCCGGTCTCGTCCTCGACGTTCATGAACGTGATGCCCGACGCCGTCGCCGGGCGCTGCCGGTGCGTCACGATCCCACCGACCTCGACCCGCCGACCGGTCTCGGCCGTCACCGTGTCCTGCACGCTGAGCACTCCGCGGGCGACCAACCCCGGCCGGACGTGCCGCACGGGGTGGTCGTCGGTCGTCATCCCGGTGGACCACATGTCGGCGATCAGGACGTCCCCGCTCGTCATCTGCCCGAACAGGGGCGGCTGCACCGTCACCTGGGTGTCCGGCAGCTGGTCGGGGCGCTCGGCAGCGGCCTGGGCGGCGGACCACATGCCGCTGCGACGGTCGACCCCGAGTGCGGCGAACGCGTCGGCCGCGGCGAGCGCCTCGAGCTGCGCCGTGGTCAGGCCGACCCGGCGGGCGAGGTCGGACATGTCGGTGAAGGGCCCGTGCGCCCGGCGTTCGGCGACGATCCGTTCCGCGCCCTTCCGGCCGAGTGACGAGACCTCGGCGAGCCCGAGCCGCACCGCGAAGCCGCCGTCTCGCCGGTGCCGGGCGGTGTCGTCGGGTGCGGCCTTGTCGAACGGCAGCACTGGGGGTTGTTCCTCGGTCAGGCAGTCGTCCGCGCCGCTCGGGGCAGCCGCACGCTCGTCGTCGGGCAGCCGTTCGAGCGTGGCGTCGACGTCGGACCGGAGGATGTCCGGCCGCAGCACCTGCACCCCGTGCCGTCGGGCGTCCGCCACCAGTGTCTGCGGCGAGTAGAACCCCATCGGCTGCGCCCGGAGCAGCGCCGCGAGGAACGCCCCCGGGTAGTGCAACCGCATCCACGCGCTCGCGTAGACGATGAGCGCGAAGCTGATCGAGTGGCTCTCCGCGAACCCGAAGTTCGCGAACGCCTGGATCTTCGCGTAGATCGCGTCGGCGTCCGCGCCGTGGATGTCGTTCGCCGCCATCCCCGCGTAGAGCTTCTCGCGGAGCCGGTCGATCTTCTCGTGCCCGCGCTTCGACCCCATCGCCCGCCGGAGCAGGTCGGCGTCGTCCCCCGAGCAGCCGCCCACCGCGATCGCCATCTGCATGAGCTGCTCCTGGAACAGCGGCACCCCGAGGGTCCGTTCGAGCACCGGTTCGAGCGACGGGTGGATGTACGTGATCGGTTCCTCGCCCGTGCGTCGGCGGATGTACGGGTGCACCGCGCCGCCCTGGATCGGCCCGGGGCGGACGAGGGCGACCTCGATCACCAGGTCGTAGAAGCGCCGTGGCAGCAGTCGGGGCAGCGTGCCCATCTGCGCGCGGGACTCCACCTGGAACACCCCGATCGTGTCTGCACGGCAGAGCTGGTCGTAGACGCCTTGTTCCTCCTTCGGGATGGAGTGCATGTCCCAGCGCTCCCCGCAGTGTTCGTCGGCGAGGTCGAACGCGTACTGCAGGGCCGCCAGCATGCCGAGCCCGAGCATGTCGAACTTCACGAGACCCATGTACGCGCAGTCGTCCTTGTCCCACTGCAGCACGGTGCGGCCGTCCATCCGGGCGTGCTCGATCGGCACGACCTCGCCGACGGGCCGGTCGGTGAGCACCATGCCGCCGGAGTGGATGCCGAGGTGCCGCGGGAACCCGAGCACCTGCTGCGCCATGTCCACCACGGTGTCCGGGATGTCGTGGTCCTGGCTCTCGGTCACCGACCCCCACCGCTCGACCTGCTTCGACCAGGCGTCCTGCTGCCCGGGGCTGTGCCCGAGGGCCTTGGCCATGTCCCGCACGGCGCCCTTCGGCCGGTAGGTGATGACGTTCGCGACCTGCGCGGCGTTGAAGCGGCCGTACTTCTCGTAGACGTACTGGATGACCTCTTCGCGCCGGTCGGAGTCGAAGTCGACGTCGATGTCGGGCTCCTCGTCGCGCATCGCCGACAGGAACCGCTCGAACGGCAGTCCGTACCGGATCGAGTCCACCGCGGTGATCTCGAGCAGGTAGCAGACCGCCGAGTTCGCCGCCGAGCCGCGCCCCTGGCAGAGGATGCCCCGCTGACGGGCGTACTGCACCATGTCCCGCACGATGAGGAAGTACCCGGGGAAGTCCTTGTCCTCGATCACCGAGAGCTCGCGTTCGATGCGCTCCCGCTTCTGCGGGTCGACGCCGTCCGCGCTGCCGGGGTAGAACCGGCGTGCCCCGCGCCAGGTGAGCTCCCGCAGCCAGGACATCGTGGTGTGCCCCTCCGGGACGTCGATGTCCGGCAGCCCGGGCTTGACCGTCTTCAGCCGGAACCCGAGCTCGTCCGCCAGCTCGACGCTGTGCTCGAGGGCCCCCGGGTAGCGCGCGAACCGTCTGGCCATCTCGGCCCCGGACCGGAGGTGCGCCGTGGGGGCGGCCGGCAGCCAGCCGTCGATCTCGTCGAGGCTGCGCCGGGCCCGGACCGCAGCGAGCGCCGTCGCCACCGGGAACCGGTCCGGGGTGGCGTAGTGCACGTTGCCCGTCGCGACGATCGGCAGCGCGTGCTTCGTGGCGAGGGCGGCGAGGGCGTCGTTCCGCGCGGTGTCCATCGGGTCGCCGTGGTCGGTCAGCTCCACGACCACGCCGGCCGTGCCGAACCGGTCGAGCAGCGCACGGAGGGCTTCCTCGGCCGCGGACTCGCCGCCGCGCTCGAGGGCCTGCCGCACGGCGCCCTTCCGGCACCCGGTCAGCACCCGCCAGTGTCCGTCCGACCGCGCCGCGAGGTCGTCGAGGTCGTACCGGGGCCGTCCCTTCTCCGCGCCGGCGGCCAGGTGTGCGCTCGTCACGGCGCCGGCGAGCCGGTGGTAGCCGTCCTGCCCGTCGGCGAGCAGCAGCAGGTGCGTGCCCTCGGGGTCGGGCACACCGTTCTGCGGTTCGGTCAGGCCGAGGGACAGCTCGGTGCCGTACACGGTCGCGACGGTCGGGTACGCCTCGGCGACCTCGGCCATCCGCGCGGCGCCGTAGAAGCCGTCGTGGTCGGTGAGCGCCAGCCCGTGCAGGTGCAGCCGAGCGGCTTCCTCGAAGAGGTGCTCCGGCCCGCTCGCGCCGTCGAGGAAGCTGAACGTGGAGTGCGCGTGCAGTTCGGCGTACGGCACGACGAGCACGTCGTCGGCACCGGTGGCTGCGGTCGGCGGGTCCGCCGGGGCGTACGGTTCGCGTTTCCGCGACCACGCCGGGCTGTCCCCGCCGTCGCCGTCGTGTCCGCTGCCCGGGTTCCGCTTGTCCGAGAGTGCTCGTTCGAACTGCGACCACGGGATGGGTGGGTTGCTGTAGCCCATCAGGAGTCCTTCACGTCGCCACGGCCTCGGCCCACCACCGGTGGTCGGCGAGCACCAGGTACCACGCACGTCCCCCGGCATCGACGACCTGCAGTCGGTGGAGTCGCCGGCCGCCGGACTCCCACCAGCGCACGACGAGCGGCCACGGCCCCGCCCACGCCGTGACGGGGTCGAACCGGCCGCCGCGCTCGCCCTCGGCCCGGAAGCGCTCGGGTGCACCGGTCAGGGCTCCGCGGTCGTCGACGTCCACCGTGCCGCCGTCGGCGGCGACGACGTCGACCGGTCGGGGGCGGTCGAGCACGGTCGCCGGGGGCGGTCCGGGCAGCTTGCCGGGCCACGGACGGTCCCGCACGGTCGCCAGGGCACGCTCACCCCCGACCGGAGCGTCGCCCCACGGCACGAGCACGACGCGCTCCGCCAGGGTGCGTCCGCCGCCGACCCGCGGGGTGACCACCCCGTCGTGCCCGACGAGCCCCTGCACGCGGGCGAGCCCGTGGTGGACGCGTTCGTCCGGCCCGGTCCCCCAGAGCCCGCGTTCGTGGTTCGCCGTGTCGTCCACGGCGACGGGTTCGAGCACGACCGAGACGACCGGTGCTTCGAGTCCGGTCGGGTCGACCCCGCCGGCGAGCTGCCAGCGCACCCGGTCGACCACGTCGGCGGCGTCGAACCACCGCGGGTGCACCCACGTGCGCTCGAGCAGGATGTCGCGTTCGTCGACGATGCCGACCCGGATCGTGGTGGCGACGAGTCCGGCGGTGCGGAGCCGGGCGGCGAAGTCGTCGGCGGTGCGCCGGAACGCGAACGCGATCTGGTCGGCACGGTCGAGCGGCGGTTCGAAGGCCGCCTCGACCCGGAGCTCCGGCGGGACGTCCCGCGCCGCGACCTCACGCGGGTCTCGCCCGCCGGCGAGCCGGTGCAGGAACGCCCCGGCTGCACCGAACCGGTCGCGCACCTGCTCGTCGCGCAGCGCCGCGAACTCGCCGAGGGTCTGGATGCCGAGTCGTCCGAGCACCATCGCGAGGTCGGCGTCGCCGAGCACCCCGAGCGGCAGGCCGGACAGGAACGGGGCAGAGCCGTCCACGGGCACGATCCGCACGCGCTCCCCCGGCCGGACCGGTCGTGCGCGTGCTGCCTGCTCGGCGGCGAACGGGGTGTCGGCGACCCCCGCTCGCACGCCCGGGGCGCCGTGGTCGGCGGCGATGCCCGCGAGGGTCGCCGCAGCAGCACGCTCGCCGCCGTAGTACCGGGCCGGTCCGCGGGAGCGCAACGCCAGGGTGCCCGGCCGGAGGACCTCGACCCCGGGGACCGCTGCCTCGACCGCACGGATGACCGGTTCGAACGCCCGGTGGTCGAGGGCGTCGTCGTAGGGCTCGACCCGGAGCTCCGGGCAGCGTGCCTGTGCCTCGCGCACCCGGAGGCCCCGCACGACGCCCTGCTGTCGCGCGCTGGCGGAACTGGCGTACACCTGCCCCTTCGCCACCACCGCGAACGGCTGCTCCGGCGGCGACCCGGCCGCGCGGGCGGCGGCGATGACCGGCCAGTCCGGGCACCACAGCACGATCGTCCGGGTCGGGGGCGGCTCGGGCAGCGCCCCACCGCGGGTGATCGCGTCGGCCCGGATCGTCCCGCTGTCGGGCACGGCAGCGCGGGCCCGGCCAGCACGTGGGCGGACAGCACGAGAACGGGGACTCACGACGCCACCGCCACCGGACGGAGCACGGGCGCGGTGGCTGCGGCCGCGGCCGCGGCCGGCACAGCGGCCCGCACGGTGCCGTCCGCAGCCGGCAGCAGGAGCTCGGTGTCCACCGGACGGACCGCTCCGGCACGGCCCGACGCCGACACCGTGACCCGCCGCTCCGTCAGGAACCCGTGGCCGTTGCCGATGCCGCTCCACTCGGACCGCGTCACCCGCAGCGTGACGTCCGCCCCCGGCCAGGAACCGAGCGCCACCAGCGCCCCACCGCGCTGTCGCAACCGTGCCGACAGTCGGGAGACGTCGCCGGGCACCACCCGCCCGAGCGGCCGGGTGAGGACGATCTGCGCCACGTCGGCCAGGGCGGCGGTCACGGTGAGCCACTGGTCGCCGGGGTCCGGCACCAGCACCAGGCGTTCGAGGTCGATGCCGGCCGCCGCTGCCGCTTCGACCCCGAACGACGGCACGCCGACGACGGCGCACCAGGCCCCGGCAGCGGAGGCGGCCTGCAGCATCGTCATCGCGAGGAGCACCGACTCCTGCACCGCGTAGGAGCCGCCCACACGGATCGACCCGCCCGGCAGGAGCGGCGCGAGCGCCTCGGCAGTCGGCAGCCCCTCGGTGTCGACGCGCGTGGACTCCATCTCGGCCACGCGCGACCGCAGCGAGGTGATGCGCTCGAGCGCCGCCCGGGCGTCCCCCAGGTGGTCGACCCGGCGCACCGGACGGGCAGCACCGGCACGCCCGGTCGGCTCCGGTGGAGCCCCGGGCGAGCGGACCGCCGTCGCCGTTTGCATGCCCTCATCGTCGAACATGTGTTCGATGATGTCAACGAGCACCGACATCCTGTGGACAAATTGTTCGAACACGCGTTCGACACGCCGGAAGAAGGCACGAACACGCCGAGCAAAGCCACGAACACGCCTGACGAAGCCACGAACCAGCCCGACGACCCCGCCCCACGACCGAGCCGGACGGCCTCACCAGCGCGCAGCGGCCCCCACGGCGCCGAGCACCGACCGGGTCTTCGTCTCGACCTCCTCCGCCTCGTCCGCCGCCACCGACGACCACGTCACCGCACCGCCGGCCCCGAACGTCCGCGACCGCACCGCACCCGCGTCGTCGACGACCGTCACCAGTGTGCGGATCGCCACCGACAGATCCACCGATCCGCTCGCGGCGAAGTACCCGATCACCCCCGAGTACACCCCGCGCGGCGCCCCTTCGAGCCGGTCCGCGATCGCCATCGCGCTGATCTTCGGCGCACCCGTCATCGACCCCGGCGGGAACGCGGCGCGCACCACGGCCGCCCGCGGTGCCCCGTCCGGCAGGACCGCGGTGATCGTGGACACCATCTGGTGCACGCTCGCGTACGTCTCGACGTCGCAGAGTCGCTCCACGTGCACCGACCCGGGCACCGCCGTCCGGAGCAGGTCGTTCCGCAGCAGGTCGACGATCATCACGTTCTCGGCGCGGTCCTTCACGCTCGCCGCGAGTTCCGCGCGCACCGCGGCATCCGCCACCGGGTCGGCCGTCCGCCGTCTGGTGCCCTTGATCGGTTCGGCGGACACGGCCCCGGCCGCGTCGATGCGCAGGAACCGTTCCGGCGACCGGCTCGCCACGCGCAGCGGGCCGAGCCGCAGGTACGCCCCGAACGGGACGGGATCCGCTCCGCGCATCCGCCGGTACTCGACCAGGTATGGGTCCGTGGCGGACGCGCACCGTTCCTCCTGGCCGCTGCCGGGCACGGCGAAGGCCGTGGTGAGGCAGACCTGGAACGCGTTGCCCTCGCGGATCTCCGCGCGGCACACGTCCACCGACGTCTCGTACGCGGCCCGCGTGACGCGGCCGGTCGCCGCCAGGTCCGCCGGGAGGCGCGGGGGCACGTCGACGACGTCGACCGACGTCCGCCCGCCGGTCACCGTCCCGAGCCATGCGCGGTTGGCCGCGCTGGCCGCCGGTTCCGCGTCCGCGACCAGGGCGAGCGCCCAGGCCGCTCCGCGCTCGTCGACGACCACCGCACGGTCGGTGAACCGCAGGTCGGCGTCCGCGTGCGACGGGGCGGTGCGGTCGACCCCACCGGACTCGCGGCCGAGCTCGTACCCGAGGAACCCGACCCAGCCGAGGGTGAACCCACACCCCGCGACCGGTCCCGGCAGCCGTGGGGTCCGGCCGAGCAGGTCGTCGAGGACCGCGAACGCCGGACTCCCGTCGTGTCGGGACGGGCCGAACCACCGCACCGACGGCGCGGCGACCTCGACGACGGCGCGACGGGCCTCGTGCCGGAACCGCGCGGCGAACGGGCCGTCCGTCAGCGCGAGGACCGACCAGCGAGCGCGAGCGTGCGCTGAGGCCGGAGCGCCGGCGGGCAGCGAGGAGTCGAGCCAGACGACGTCGGCCCCGGTCGTCGCCGCGAGCGCGCCGAGGTCGGGGACGTCCGGGAACGCGCGGACCTCGACGCGGACGGACGGATCCGCGGTCAGACCGCTGCGATCGTCCACGACGCGGCGTGCGAGGCGCCCGGTTCGAGCACGACCAGCCCGGCGTCGGCGCCGGCGTTGAACGCGTCCGGCGCGCAGGTCATCGGCTCGACCGCGAGACCCGCACGGTGGTACTCGGGGACGACGTGGTCGGCGGTGTGCACCTGCACCCACGGGCACTCGGGGCCGAACGAGGCGCGGACGCCGTGGCCGTCCTCGGCGGTGAGCACGATCGTCGCGACACCGTCGGCACCACGTTCGAAGCCCGTGTAGGCGTGGTCGATGAACCGGTCGCCGATGCGGGTCGCGGAACGCAGGTCGAACTCGTCGTGGACGGGTGTCAGACCGGTCGGGATCAGCCGGTCCTCGGTGACCTCGAGCACCTCGGCTGCGGGGAGCGTGAGCGTCCAGTCGTCGACGCGGCCCTCGCCGGCCACGAGGTACGGGTGCGGCCCGGTCCCCCACGGCGCGGCGTCCGGCCCGGTGTTGGTGCCGGTGATCGTCGTGTGCAGGCCGTCGGCATCGACCCGGTACTCGACGAACACCTCGACGCGGAACGGGTAGCCGGACTGGGCGGGCACCGTCGTGGCGAGCACGGCACGGTCGGGTTCGTGCGCGACGATCCGGAAGTCGGTCCAGGCGACGAGCCCGTGCAGCGCGTGCCCGCGCTTCGGCTCGGTGAGCGCGAGCTCGTGCTCCGTGCCGCCGAAGGAGTACGTGCCGTCGACGACCCGGTTCGGCCACGGTGCGAGGACGGCGCCGCGGAAGGCCGGACGGACCTCGTCGGCGTCGAACGGCACCACGAGGTCGCGTCCCTCGTGCCGGAGCGTCCGGAGCGTCGCCCCCACCGAGGCGAGCTCGGCCGTGTACCCGCCGGCGGTGATCGTCAGGGCGGAACCGGAGAGGGGGGCGTCGCTGCTCATGCGCTCAGCGTATCGGCCGGCTGACAGCTCCAGGAACGAGAACACCCCCGCCGTTCCGGAGAACGAGGGGGGTTTCGGGTGGATCTGAGGGGACTCGAACCCCTGACCCCCTGCATGCCATGCAGGTGCGCTACCAGCTGCGCCACAGACCCGTTGGGTGTTGCTGTCGTGACCACCGGTTCCCCGGAGGCACCAGTGAAGCGTACACCATGCGAACGCCGGGTGACGAAATCGCCACCGCCACCCGGGCGAGTCGCGACTAGGCGGTGTGGTCCACCGGGAGCTCGAGCGGGATGGTCGGGCAGTCCGACCAGAGGCGCTCGAGCGAGTAGTACTGACGGTCTTCTTCGTGGAAGACGTGCACGACGATGTCACCGAAGTCGATGAGGACCCAGCGGCCCTCGCTCCGGCCTTCACGACGGAGCGGCTTGGCCCCGGCTTCGAGGAGGCGCTCTTCGACCTCGTCCGCGATGGCGAGCACGTTGCGCTCGTTCCGGCCGGTCGCGAGCAGGAACACGTCAGTGAGCTGCAGCGGCCCGGTCACGTCGAGGGCGACGAGGTCTTCGGCCTGCTTGGCGTCGGCCGCGCGAGCGGCGATCTGCACGAGTTCCAGTGCGCGTGAGGAGGCGGTCACGGATTCCTTCCGGTCGTCGACCCGGCGGTGTGACCGGATCGCTTGATGGGTCCCGATCATAAGCCACCCCGCCGACGGCGGCCAGGCCGCGGCCGACGGGGTGCCGGATGTCCGGGTGTCGGTGGCGGTGTCTCAGCCGCCGAACGCATGGGTCGTGACGAGGGCCACGATGATCACCGCGGCAGCGGCGACACCGACGGCACCGACGGTCACGCCGAGGATGAGCGGCGTCCGCGACTCCTTCGGCTTGGCGGCGGCGAGCACCACCTGACGGGTCGACGTGTGGCTCGAGACCGCTCGGCTGGCGCGGACCGGGCTGGCGTCCGTGTCGGGCTGTTCGTCGTGCTGCTCGAGCAGTCGGTCCACCTCAGCACCGTCGATCGGTCGGTGCGAACCGGTCGAGGACAGCGAGGCCGGCAGGTCGATCGACCCCGTGAGGATGACTTCACCCGTCGCGTTGAGCGCACCCGTCGGGTCGGCGAGGGCCGAGTTCGGCAGGATGATCGCGTTCGTGTTCGTGACGGCGACGCGGCGCGTACCCGTCTCCTCGTCGTGGACCTCGGCGTCGTTGGAGTCGTGCGCCTGCTGCGACCAGTGGCCGACGGGCGGCTCGAACGCGGTCGTGAGGGGCTTCGGCTCGGTCGGGCGTTGGAACGACGCGGGTAGTCGGGGTGCCTCGTCGTCGTCGGAGCCCGCCGAACGGGGTGTGGACGACGTGGCGGCCGGCCGCGCGGCCGACGTCGGTGCGACCTGGACGGGGACCTCGTTCGTGTCGTCCTCGTCGAGCGAGAGCGGGAACACCCCGGGCGTGGAGGACTCGACCGCGGGCGCCGTCGGCAGCGGCTCCGCGACGTCGTCCGTGGCGGGCTCCGGCACGGCCTCGTCGTGCGGGGCCCACGTCGACCGGTGGCGGCGGGGTTCCTCGCTGTTGGCGACGGCGGTCTCGAGCGGCTCGATCGCGTCCGGGGAACCGTCCGCCTCGGTGGCCTGGGCCACGGCGGCCTGGTCGAGCACGACGGTCTCGGCCCCGGGCTCGTGCGCGGGGCGCTCGTCGTCCTCGGAGACCGCGGACGCGGGTGCCGCGTGCAGGTCCTCGACGGAACCGAGGACGTCCTGCACGGTGCGGTCCGACGACTGCGGCGTCGGGTTCTGCAGCGGGACCGGCTGGACAGCCTGTCCCTCGGCAGCGCGCATCTCGCGGATCTGCCGGCGGGTGAGGCCACCGCTGCCGGGGACGATCTCGGTCGCGGACGCCGGCGGCGCGGACGGGACGCCGGACGATGCCGCGGAGGTGGGCGCGGAGGCGGACGACGGTGCCGCCGACGTGGGCGCGGCAGCGGACGACGGTGCTGCGGACTGCGCCGGTGCACCCGGTGCGGGTGCGACGTGGGATCCGGGTCGGCGGCGTGCTTCCGGCTGGTCGGCCGGGGCCGCGACGGTCGGTGGCGGCGTCACGGGCTGCGCACCGGCCGCGGCGGCACGCTCACGCTCGCGCGCCTGGCGCCGCGACAGGGGCGGCTGCGCGTCGGACGAACTCATGCAACGCTCCGATACAAGTGGTGCTTGGAGATGTACTGGACGACTCCGTCGGGGACCAGGTACCACACGGGGGAACCGCGTCGCACGCGGTCACGGCAGTCGGTCGACGATATCGCCAGTGCGGGGACTTCGAGCAGACTCACGTCTCGTTCGGGCAGACCCGTGATGCTCAGGGCGTGTCCCGGACGTGTCACGGCGACGAAGTGCGCGAGGTCCCAGAGACCATCATGGTCCTTCCAGTCGACAATCTGCTGGACGGCGTCTGCGCCCGAGATGAAGACCAGCTGCGCATCCGGCCGCTGCTCGTGCAGGTCCCGCAGGGTGTCGACCGTGTAGGTGGGGCCCGGCCGGTCGATGTCGACGCGGCTCACGGTGAACATCGGGTTCGACGCGGTCGCGATGACCGTCATCAGGTACCGGTGCTCGGCGTCCGTGACGTCGGACTTCATGTACGGCTGACCGGTGGGGACGAAGACCACTTCGTCGAGGTCGAACGCACGCGCCACCTCCGACGCCGCCACGAGGTGGCCGTGGTGGATCGGGTCGAAGGTGCCGCCCATCACACCGATGCGAGGACGGCCCGTGCTCTCGAGCATGGAGTGGCGGGTCAGATCTTCGTGTGACCGAACTCGTCGACACCCGTCTCGTGGTGGCGGGTGGCCTCGAACTTGTGCGAGTGACGGTAGGCCACGTCGCGGAAGCTCCAGGTCACGAACCCGAGGAACGCGAAGAACAGCGCACCGACCAGCGGGAAGACGTACGCGGGGACCCCGGAGGCGTGCTCAGCGGCTTCTGCGAGGAAGGTCATGTGTCCGATGCTCCGTTCGGTCGGGGGAAGTCGCCGTTCAGTCTAGCCGCGGATCTGCCCCTGGCCGCGCACGAGCCACTTGGTGCTCGTGAGTTCGGGCAGCCCCATCGGGCCGCGGGCGTGCAGTTTCTGCGTGGAGATGCCCACCTCTGCACCGAATCCGAACTCCCCGCCGTCGGTGAACCGCGTCGACGCGTTCGCCATGACGACCGCGGAGTCCACCTCGGCGAGGAACCGCTCCGCCGTGTCGACGTCGTTCGTGACGATCGACTCGGTGTGGTGCGTCGACCACCGGGCGATGTGCGCCATCGCCGCGTCGACGTCGGGCACGACCCGGATCGACAGGTCGAGGTCCATCGACTCGGTGCCCCAGTCGTCGTCCGTCGCACGCAGCACCCCGGGGACGAGCACGCGGGTGGCGTCGTCACCGCGGAGGGTCACGCCGGCGGCACGGAGCCGGTCGGCCAGCGTGGGCAGGAGTCGTTCGGCGGCACCCTCGTGCACGAGGAGCGTCTCGAGGGCGTTGCACACGCTCGGCCGTTGGACCTTGCTGTTCAGCACGATGTCGACGGAGCGCTCGAGCGGCGCGGACGCGTCGAGGAAGACGTGCACGACACCGGCCCCGGTCTCGATGACTGGTACCTGCGACTCGGTGACGACGGTCTGGATGAGCGAGGCACTCCCCCGCGGGATGAGCACGTCGACGAGCCCGCGCGCCCGCATCAGCTCGGTGGCGCCGGCCCGTCCGAACTCGTCGATGGTCTGCACGAGGGCGCGCGGCAACCCCACCGAGGCCACGGCGTCCTGGATCCGGGCGACGAGCACGGCGTTGGTGCGCTGCGCGGCCGATCCCCCACGGAGGGCCACGGCGTTGCCGCTCTTCAGCGCGAGACTGGCGATGTCCACGGTCACGTTCGGGCGCGCCTCGTAGATCGCGCCGACGACGCCGAAGGGCACCCGGACCTGCGTCAGCTGCAGACCGTTGGCCAACCGCGCCCCGCGCACGTGCTGCCCCACGGGGTCGGTGAGGCCGACGACGTGCTCGACCGCGGCGGCGAGGGCGTCGATGCGTGTGGCGTCCAGGCGGAGTCGGTCGAGCAGCCCCGAGGACAGCCCGTCCTCCTCTCCGGCGAGGAGGTCGCCGTGGTTCGCGGCGACGATCTCGTCGGTCGCCGCCCGCACACCGTCGGCGATCGCTCGGAGGGCCGCGTCCTTGACCGCGGTCGTCGCCGTCGCGAGGGCCGACGACGCCTCGCGCGCAGCGCGCAGCTTGTCGGTCAGGGTCGGTGCGGGAGCGGTCAGCGACATGCCTCGATCCTAAGCGGCGCCTCCGTCCGATGACGGGCCGCGGGCCCGCCTGTGGACGGGCACTGGAGGCGCGGCTCCTGGTGAGGACGTCGCCATCCGGTCACGGGGTCGGCCGCACCACGGCACCCGGGCGCGCCGGTCCGCGGAGGCGGGTCGTGCCTCCAGGCTGCCCAGCGGGTCAGGCGCGCGGAGCCGCCTCGAACCAGGTGCCCACGGAGTCGCCGGCCAGCGCCTGCTCGACGAGCGCGGTGGCGGTCACGAGGACCGACGTCCCCGCCTCGGCCGCGAGCCGCGCAGCGGCGACCTTCGTGCCCGCTCCCCCGGTCCCGACGCCCGCGGTGCCGATCGAGCCGAAGGTCACACCGGCGAGTTCGTCCCCGAACGGCACGAGGTCGATCGGTGCCGCTCCGGGCTGCTCCGGCGGCCGCGTGTACAGCGACTCGACGTCGGAGAGCAGGACGAGCGCGTCGGCCCCGAGCAGCCGCGCCACCAGGGCCGCGAGCCGGTCGTTGTCACCGAACCGGATCTCGTGCGTCGCGACGGTGTCGTTCTCGTTCACGATCGGCAGCACCCGCAGCGCGAGCAACCGGTCGATCGCCCGCTGCGCGTTCACCCGGTGCGTCGGGTTCTGCAGGTCGCCCGCGGTGAGGAGGATCTGCGCCGCCACGACACCGTGCCGGTCGAGTTCCTTCTGGTAGCGGAACATCAGCACGTTCTGCCCGGTGGCCGCCGCGGCCTGCTGCGTCGCGAGGTCGTCAGGGCGCCCCTCGAGGCCGAGGAACGGGAACCCCGTGGCGATCGCGCCCGAGGAGACGAGCACGACCTCGGTACCGCGGGCGTGTGCCGCGGCGAGGGCGTCGACGAGCGCGGCGATCTGTCCGGTGTTGTCCCCGCTGACCGACGACGACCCGACCTTGACCACGATCCGCCTGGCACGCGGGATGTCCTCGCGCCGGGTGACTGGTCCGAGGTCGGTGCGTGCGGTCGTGTCGGTCATGCCGGGGTCAGTCCCTGTCGTTCCGGTCGTCGGCACCGTCGGGCGACGACAGCACGGCGTCGTCCTCGTCCGCCCACAGCACGGCGTCGTCCTCGTCCGCCCACAGCCCCGCGCGACGCTCCTGCTCGAGTTCGGCGCGCGCGGCGGCCTTGGCGTCCATCCGCTCGAAGTACTCCTCGCGGCGCTCGTTGCGCGTCGGCCGCGAGGTCGCGCCGATGCGTGCGTCCGTGCCGCGGGCACTCGTGATGAGCTCAGCGGTCGAGGTGAGGGTGGGCTCCCAGTCGAACACGGTGCCGCCGTCGCCGCCGATGACGACGGTGGACCCGGCGACGGCTCCGGCCTTGAACAGACCGTCCTCGACGCCGAGCTTCGCCAAGCGGTCGGCGAGGTAGCCGATGGCCTCTTCGTTGGTGAAGTCGGTCTGCTGGACCCAGCGCTCCGGCTTGGCGCCGCGGATCCGGTAGAAACGGTGTTCCTCGCCGCCCTCGGCACGGATCGTGAACGGCTTGTCGTCGACGGCCTTCGGGCGCAGGACGATGCGTTCCGGCGCCGGCTCGGCGGCCCGGGAGGCGCGTGCCTGCTCCACGACATCAGCCAGCGCGAACGTCAGCTCGCGCAGGCCCTTGCGGGAGGCCGTCGAGATCGGGAAGACGCGGTAGCCGCGACCCTCGAGCTCGCCACGGACGAACTCGGCGAGCTCGGCGGCCTCGGGCACGTCGACCTTGTTGAGCGCGATCATCTGCGGACGCTCCAGGAGCGGCACCTGTCCCTCGGGGACCGGGTAGCGCTCGAGCTCGCCGAGGATCACGTCGAGGTCGGAGATCGGGTCACGGCCGGGGTCGAGGGTGGCGCAGTCGATGACGTGCAGCAGGGCCTCGCAGCGCTCCACGTGGCGCAGGAACTCGAGGCCGAGCCCCTTGCCCTCCGACGCGCCCTCGATCAGGCCGGGGACGTCGGCGACGGTGAAGCGGGTGGAACCGGACTCGACGACGCCGAGGTTCGGCGTGAGGGTCGTGAACGGGTAGTCGGCGATCTTCGGCTTCGCGGCGGAGACCGCGGCGATGAGCGAGGACTTGCCGGCGCTCGGGAACCCGACGAGGGCGACGTCGGCGATGGTCTTCAGCTCGAGGCTGACGTCACCGGACCAGCCCTCCGTCCCGAGGAGCGCGAACCCGGGGGCCTTGCGCTTCGTGGTGGAGAGTGCGGCGTTGCCGAGCCCGCCCTGACCACCGGGGGCGATCACGACGCGCATGCCCGGCTCGGTCATGTCGGCGATGACCTCGCCGTCTTCGTCGTGCACCACGGTGCCGATCGGCAGCGGCAGCTCGAGGGTCTCCCCGCTGATGCCGCTGCGCATGTCGCCCATGCCCGGTTGACCGTTCTTCGAGGAGCGGTGCGGCGAGCGGTGGTACCCGAGCAGGGTCGTCACCTGCGGGTCGGCGACGAGGACGATGTCGCCACCGTCACCGCCGTTGCCGCCGTCCGGGCCGGCGAGGGGCTTGAACTTCTCACGGCGGACCGACACGCAGCCGTTGCCGCCGTTCCCCGCGGTGAGGTGCAGGGTCACGCGGTCGACGAAGGTCGCCATGGGTCCACTCCTTGGTGTTGCACGAGCTGTTGCAGAAAAGAGAACGGGAGGGGCAGGCACGTGGCCCGCCCCTCCCGCAGAGTCAGATCGTCGGTGGTGTTACGCGTTGACGATGTTGACGACCTTGCGGCCGCCCTTGGTGCCGAACTCGACCGCACCGGCCGAGAGGGCGAACAGCGTGTCGTCGCCACCGCGGCCAACGTTGGCGCCCGGGTGGAAGTGGGTGCCGCGCTGGCGCAGGATGATCTCGCCGGCGTTGACGACCTCGCCACCGAAGCGCTTCACGCCGAGGCGCTGTGCGTTCGAGTCACGACCGTTGCGAGTGGAGCTCGCACCCTTCTTGTGTGCCATCTTCTACTCCCGCCTTACGCGATCGAGGTGATCTTGACGCGGGTGAGCTCAGCGCGGAAACCCTGACGCTTCTTGTACCCGGTCTTGTTCTTGAACTTCTGGATGACGACCTTCGGACCGCGGAGGTCCTCGAGCACCTCGGCGGTGACGGTCACCTTGGCGAGCTCGGAAGCCGCCGACGTGATCTTGTCACCGTCCACGAGGAGCACCGGGGCGAGGTCGATGTTGCCCTTGTCGTCGGCCTTGGCACGGTCGAGCGTGATGATCGTCCCGACCTCGACCTTTTCCTGACGGCCGCCGGCGCGCACTACTGCGTAAACCACGTGGAAATCCTTACGTAACTCTGCTTGAGGGAAGTCTCGGGTGCCCACTTCTGCACGAGCGGCTCCCGGAGGCCGGGCCCGATCGGCGACGCAGGCAGAACGGCCCGCTGACACCAGGGATCGAGAATACTCGATGCCCCTACGTCCGGTCAAACGGCGACACACGTACGATTGCCGTGTGACCGTGTTGATCGACCCGCCGACGTGGCCCGCACACGACACACTGTGGTCGCACCTCGTCAGTGACTCATCCTACGACGAGCTGCACCGGTTCGCCGAACGCGCCGGGATCCCGCGTCGTGCGTTCGACCACGACCACTACGACGTGCCGCTCGCCCGGTACGACGAACTCGTGGCTGCGGGCGCCGCAGCGGTCACCGGGCGGGAGCTCGTGCTGCGGCTCATCGCGAGCGGGCTCCGGGTGGCGCAGCGGGACAAGCGCGCACGCTGACGCGGGCGCGGGGTGCTGGGTGCCTCGCACGGTGTGTGGCTCGGTGCGCGGCACGGTGCGCGGCCGACGCCGGACGACGACCCCGATGTCGTACGACACCGGTGGTGTCGCACCGGGTCGCGCCCCGTGGTCGCCACCACCGGCCTGGAGGCACGGATCACCTCGACGGGGCGCGCCCCGCCCCTCGCACGGTGCGAGGCGCGCTCACGACGGTGCGAGGCGCACCTCGCACGGTGCGAGGCGCGCTCACGACGGCGCGAGGGTCCGCACAGTGTGCGAGGGTCCGGCGCTCCCACACCGCGCGGGACCTCGCACACTGCCGACGGCACGCGGCACGCGCGGCGCACCTCCCACGGTGCGAGGCGCGCTCACGACGGCGCGAGGGTCCGCACAGTGTGCGAGGGTCCGGCGCTCCCACACCGCGCGGGACCTCGCACACTGCCGACGGCACGCGCCGCGCGCGGCGCACCTCCCACGGTGCGAGGCGCGCTCACGACGGCGCGAGGGTCCGCACAGTGTGCGAGGGTCCGGCGCTCCCACACTGCGCGGGACCTCGCACACTGCCGACGGCACGCGCCGCGCGCGGCGCACGGAGCGAGGGCCGACGGACGAGGTCAGCGGGGCGCCGGACCACCCCAGGGGTTCGACGGCGGCTGCGGCGGCGCGTACGGCGGCACCTGCGGCTGCTGCGCACCGAGCTGCGCGGGCGGCGGCACGGTCGCGGGCGGCACGGCGTCGGCGGGGCGCACCGTCCCGGGCGTGCCGGGGGTCGCCGACGCACGACGTCCTCCACGCGGACGCCCGAGCCACAGCCACGCCGCGGTCGACGTCGCGAGCAGCATCACCGTGAAGGGCACGCCGTTCTGCAGCGGGGTGGTGAAGACGTCGATCACCAGGCGCGCTCCCCCGGACCGGACGGCACCGATCGACCCGGTGAAGACCCCGACGAGCGCGAGGGCGACGGTGCCGGCAGCTCCGGCGAGCACCGCGCGGAGCAGCACCGTCGGCAGCGGGCTCCGGCGGGCGATGGGTGCGAGGAACGCGAGCGCCAGGAACGCTCCTGCGTAGAACGGGAACGGCGCGAGGAAGACCCCGGTGACGAACCCGCTGACCAGGCTGTCGCCAGCGCCGTACGACGAGAACGGGTGCACCACGAGCGACGTCCCGAGCAACCCGATCATCCCGGACACGAACTCGACGAGCACGAGCGACACCACGGCGATGAGCGCCCCGGCGGTGTTCGTGACCGACGCGCCCGGTGCCCAGGCCCGACGCGGGTCCGACGGCTGCCGGGGCGGCCGCGGAGGCTGGTACGGGCCGCCGGCGTACGGCGCGTACCCCTGTCCGTGGTTCGGCCCAGGGGCATGCGGTCCCGGCTGCGACGGCGGTGCGGGCTGCGACCAGCCCGCACCGTAGTACCCGCGGTCCTGCTGCGACCGCTGCGGGTCGCCCGGGTTCGACATCGTCAGTTCCCCAGGATCACTGCGCCGTCGTCGGTGGTGTCGGCGTCGGCGGACGCCGGAGCGCTGATGCTCGGCGACGACACACGGCGCGACCGCGAACGGCCCTGTCCGGGCTGCTTCGGCTCCGGGAGCGCCTGCAGGACCGAGTCGAGCAGGGACTCCGCGTCGTCGCGCACGGGCCGCGGCTCGCGCTTGGTGGCGGCGATCGGGATGTCCAGGATCGCGACGGAGGTCTCCGTCGGGGTCACCGGTGCGCTCGAGCTGACCCGGCGACGGGTCGGCGCCTTGGCGGGGGCTTCGGCGACGGGCGCGGGGGCTTCGACGACGGGCGCGGGAGCAGCGTTCGGCTCGGGCGCCGAAGACGACGCGGCAGGCTCGCTCGACGTCGAGCTCGACGTCGAGCTCGACGGCGAGCTCGACGACGAGCTCGACTGCGCGGCAGCCTCGGCCGACGCTGCCGCCTCGGGAGCGCCCTGCGCGGTCGAGGTCGTGTCCGGTGCACCGGCGCCCCGACCGCCACGGCGGCGGCGGCGCTTCGACCCGGAGGGCTGCTCGCCGTGCTCCTGCGGTGCGGACGAGGCCTCGGCGGCCTCGGGCGCCGACGGCACGGACGCAGCCGACACCGCGGAGGTGGCGGACACGGGCGACGCGGCCCCGTCGTGCTCCTCGTGCGGCAGCGTCGACGCGGCGATCCGGGACAGGGCGTTCTTGACGTCGTCCGTGATCTGGTGCGTGTGCGACGACGAGCCGTTCGACGACGCCGAGGCGCCCCCGCCGTTGCCGTTGCCGTTGCCGTTGCCGTTGCCGTTCGAGGCTCCGTTCCCGTTGCGGCCCTTGCGGCGACCCTTCGAGGGGCCGGGGTCCGCGTTGTTGTCGTTGACCTTCGCGTTGACCTCGTCGAGCGACTCGCGCAGGCCGACGCCGATCTTCTTGCGGGTCATCTGCACGAGGCCGAGCGAGGTGACTTCGGCGACCTGGTGCTTCGTGCGGTCGCGGCTCAGGCACTCGATGAGCCGGCGCAGCACGAGGTCGCGGTTCGACTCGAGCACCATGTCGATGAAGTCGACCACGATGATCCCGCCGATGTCGCGCAGCCGGAGCTGGCGGACGATCTCCTCGGCGGCCTCGAGGTTGTTCTTCGTGACCGTCTCCTCGAGGTTGCCGCCGGAGCCGACGAACTTGCCCGTGTTGACGTCGACGACCGTCATGGCCTCGGTGCGGTCGATGACGAGCGAACCACCGGAGGGCAGCCAGACCTTGCGGTCCAGGGCCTTCTCGATCTGCTCGTTGAGGCGGTACTCCTCGAAGGAGTCCGGGCCGTCGTAGAGCTCGACGCGGTCCTTCAGGTCGGGGGCGACCGCGGTCAGGTACTCGTCGATCGTCTCGCGCGCGGCGGACCCGTCGATGATGAGCTTCGTGAAGTCCTCGTTGAAGACGTCGCGGACGATCTTCACGAGCAGGTCGGGCTCCGAGTGGAGCATGACCGGCGCGTTGCCGTTCGAGACCTTCTTCTGGATGGCCTCCCACTGGCTGGTGAGCCGCTGCACGTCGCGCGTGAGCTGCTCCTCGGTCGCCCCTTCGGCAGCGGTGCGGACGATGACGCCGGCGTGCTCGGGGAGGACCTCCTTGAGGATCTTCTTCAGCCGGGCACGCTCGGTGTCCGGGAGCTTGCGCGAGATGCCGTTCATCGAGCCGTTCGGCACGTAGACGAGGTAGCGACCGGGCAGCGAGACCTGGCTGGTGAGCCGGGCGCCCTTGTGGCCGACCGGGTCCTTCGTGACCTGCACGAGGACCTTGTCGCCGGGCTTGAGCGCGGCCTCGATGCGACGGCCGTGGTTGCCGGTGTCGACCGAGTTCCAGTCGACCTCGCCGGCGTACAGCACGGCGTTGCGCCCGCGTCCGATGTCGACGAACGCTGCCTCCATCGAGGGCAGCACGTTCTGCACCTTGCCGAGGTACACGTTGCCGATGAGCGACACGTTGTGGGACTTCGTCACGTAGTGCTCGGCGAGGACGTTGTCCTCGAGCACGCCGATCTCGATCTTCGAGGCACTGGACCGGACGATCATCTGGCGGTCGACGCTCTCGCGGCGGGCGAGGAACTCGTCCTCGGTCACGACCTGGCGGCGTCGCCCGGCGTCACGGCCGTCGCGGCGGCGCTGCTTCTTGGCCTCGAGTCGGGTCGAGCCCTTCACCTTCTGCGGCTCGGTGATGTACTCGACCTCGCGGCGGCGCGGCTCCTGGTGGTCGCGCGGCTCCCGCGGCTCGCGCGGCTCCCGCGGCTCGCGGTCCGCGCTCGTGCCGCGGCGACGCGAGCGGCGGCGGCCGCCACCGAAGTCGTCGTCGTCCTCGTCCGCCTGCGGGGCACGCTGCGGCAGGTCCGGCAGCACCGGCGCGTGGAAGATCAGGCTGAGCGTGCTCGTCGCCTTGGGGACGAACGGCTCGGCCGCCTCCGTCGCCTCCGGCTCGTCCGCCGTCGGCGCGGGTTCCGGACGGGAGGCGGTGCTCGCCGCCGCCTCGTCGCGCACGGCAGGCGCGTCGCCAGCCTCGACGACCGGCACGGAGCCGGTCACGGTGCTCACGTCGTGCGGCTCGTCGCTCGGGCTGGCGACCTCGTCGACCTCGACCGACAGCGGTGCCGGCTCGGCGACGGGAGCCGCCGTCGAGGGAGCGACCGCGTCGTCCGTCAGCGCGACCGTCTCGGCGACCGGACCGGTGTCGGTGCCGTCACCCCGTGCCTCCAGGCTGCCCGCCGACCGGGCGCGACGGCCGCCGAACAGGCGACCGCGACGCTTCGGCGCGACTTCTTCGTTGTTCGTGTTGTCGTTGTTCTGCTCCACCATGGACCTGGTGCACTCCTTGACCCCGCTCGCGCCCGTGTCGGGCGGCGGGAACTCTGTAGTTGTGACGGGTGGCGACCACGCCCCCGCGTTCGCTGTCTTGTGACCGGTGCGTCTCGCGCATCCCGGTCACGGTGCGCTCTCACCGCACCTGATCGTCCGGGCGGCGCCCGGAAAGCTCTCATCGTCGTGCGGATGGCCGCACGACCTCCGATGATTATCGCATGCCGCACCCGGAAAGGACCGGAACGGACATGCGATGATGACGCCGTGAGCACGCCAGCACCTGTCGCCCGCCGTCCGATCGCCATCGCGGTGTTCCTGTTGATCACCGGCGTGGTCGGTCTGTACGGGTCCTTCTCGCTCGTCCTCGACGAGTTCGCGAAGTACGCGGACCCGAAGAAGGTGCTGTCCTGCGACGTCAACCCGTTCATCAGCTGCTCCGACGTCATGGCGAGCTGGCAGGGGCACCTGTTCGGCTTCCCGAACCCGCTCCTCGGGGTGATGGGCTTCGTCGCGCCGATCGCGGTGGCCGTGATGCTGCTCGCCGGGTTCCGGAACGGGTCGCGCTGGTTCTGGATCGCCTTCAACGCGGGCGTCTTCCTCGCCTGGGTCTTCGTGACGTGGCTGTTCACCCAGACCGTGTGGTTCATCGGCGCCCTGTGCCCCTGGTGCATGCTCGTCTGGTCGATGACGATCCCGATGTTCTGGGTGTTCACGATCTGGAACGCCGCGCAGGGTCGCTTCGGTGCCGGGACCCAGCGGGTCGGGCGTGTCCTGCTCCCCTTCTGCTGGGCCTTCCCATTGGCGAACTACCTGGTCATCATCGTCACGATCCTCATCAAGTTCCCGACCCTGCTGTCGTCCTTCTGAGCCTTCGCTGAGGGTTGTCGATGATCAGTCGATGACGCGTCACTGAATTCCGGGGGCCTTCCCAGCCAGGACGCCCGATCCGTGCGCACCCGCCACCTACGCTCGATCTCGATGAGCGAGAACGAGAGCAAGAAGGCACGGCGGGACGCGGCGCGGGAGCGCGCCAGAGCGGCACGTGCGAAGGAGCAGGCGCGCCGTCGCCGCAACCGGACGCTGGGCATCAGCGGGATCATCGTCGGCGGCCTCGCGGTGGTCGCGGTCGTCGTCGTGGTGATCGCGAACTCGGTCCAACCGAGCGGCCCCGGGCCGAGGAACATGGCGAGCGACGGTGTCCTGCTGCACGGGGTGAACGGGAAGATCGTCCCCGTCACGACCACGGCGACGCCCGAGGGCGGGAAGCCGACCCCGACGAAGCAGGACGACTCGGTCGCGAACATCACGGTGTACTCGGACTACATGTGCCCGTACTGCAACCAGTTCGAGACCAGCCAGATGTCGCAGATCGAGCAGTGGGTCGAGGCCGGCACGGCGACGCTCGAGCTGCACCCGTTCAACCTGCTCGACCGGGTGTCGCTCGGGTCGAAGTACTCCACCCGCTCTGCTGCCGCCGCCGCGTGCGTCGCGAACTCCGACCCCGACGCGTTCCTGGCGTACAACACGTCGCTCTACGCGAACCAGCCGTCCGAGAGCACCCGCGGGCTCACGAACGACAAGCTCGCGTCGTTGGCGAAGGCGGCCGGTGCGACGAACCCGGACGTGGCGTCGTGCATCACGGACCAGCGGTTCGCCGGGTGGGTCGCCGACGCCACGAACCGGGTGCTCACCCAGGAGATCCCGAACTCCTCGCTGCCGAAGGTCACGAGCACGCCGACGATCATCGTGAACGGGAAGCAGTACACCGGCTCGCTCACCGACACGTCCGCGTTCGCGGCGTTCGTCGACCAGAACGGCGGCGCCTGACCCGCGGCGCTTGACCTGCGAGGCGGCGCCGGTCGGACCCGCACAACAGGAATCGCCTCGAACCACGGAAGTCCGTGGTTCGAGGCGATCTGCGTTGCGCGACCGACTACTTGGCGGCGGCCTCGATCTCGCTGATCACGTTCGTCAGCGTGTCGACCCGCTTGCCGTTCACGACGATCGTCGGCGTACCGAAGCCCTGGGTGCCCTGCAGCGCCTTGTCGTTCGTGACCAGGTTGGTGGACTTCGTCACCCAGCCCTTGAACTGCTCGCTCGACAGGCACTCGGAGACGTTCGACCCGGTCGCGCCGCCCGCGGTGACGAGCTTCGCGATCTCGGCGTTCGTCAGGCCGGTGGTGCCTTCCTGGGGCTGGTTGTCGAAGAACTGCGTCTGCACGTCGAGGAACTTGTCCGGCGCGTAGTTCGCGACGCACATCGCGGCGTTCGCGGCACGGCTGGCGTAGCGCGAGTTCTGGTAGCTGCGGTCGAGGATCGACACCGGCTGGATCGCGAGCGTGGCGTCGCCGGACTTCACCTTGTCGAGGATCTGGTCGGCGTAGGCGACCTCGAACTGCTTGCACACCGGGCAGGCCCAGTCGACGTACTCGGTCACCGCGACGGCGCCGTCGGAGTTTGACGTCGGCACGGCCGAGGGCGTGCCCTTCGCCGAGACGGCCTTCGTGGTCACCGGGGTGACCTTGCCGTCACCGCCGGTGAACTGGATCGCACCGGTCGCCATGTTCTCCGGGCCGGCCGCGGAGACCGTGGCCGCGTTGTTCACGTTCACGATGACGATCGCGACGATGGCTGCGATCGCGACGATGCCGAGGCCGATCCCGCCCTGCAGGAACCACTTGTTGCGGCGCTTCCGACGCTTCTCGGCGGCAGCACGCTCACGGGCGAGGTCACGGGCGTGGGCCCGGCGCTCGTTCTTGGTGGGACGGTTGTTGTTGTTGGTCATCGGTGACTCCCCCGGTCCTCAGGCGAACCAGAGCGCGAGCTCGCGGGCCGACGACTCGGTGCTGTCGGAGCCGTGCACGAGGTTCTGCTGCACCTTGAGGCCCCAGTCGCGGCCGAGGTCGCCGCGGATCGTGCCGGGCGCGGCCGAGGTCGGGTCCGTGGTGCCGGCGAGCGACCGGAAGCCGGCGATCACGCCGTTGCCGGCGACGCGCACGGCGACGACCGGGCCGGACTGCATGAACTCGACGAGCGGCTCGAAGAACGGCTTGCCCTGGTGCTCCTCGTAGTGCGCGTCGAGCAGGTCGCGCGGTGCGGTGAGCATCTTCAGGTCGACGATCTCGTAGCCCTTGGCCTCGATCCGGCGGAGGATCTCACCGGTGAGCTGGCGGGCGACGCCGTCGGGCTTGACGAGGACGAGGGTCTCTTCGAGGTCGGACACGCAGTACTCCTAGTGTGTTCGCGGGGTCGGAGGGGTGGTCAGTCCTCGCCCAGTGCGGCCCGGCGCGCGGCGTTCTGCCGGTCGAGCTGACCGCCCTTGACGAAGCAGAAGACCCACAGCGCCAGGAACACCACGGCGACCGCGAACATGAACGGTTCGATGAACCCGGTGGCGAGGATGGCCGCCTGCAGCAGCCACCCGAACCATACACCGGCGCGGTTGCCGGTCAGGCGTGAGGCCAGCGCCAGCACGACCATCGCGCCGATGCCGCCGCCGAACGCCGCTGCCGGCGGGAGCGTCCCCTTGCCGAACACGACGAGCATCGGGAAGAAGAACATGATCGCTTCGAGGACGAGGCTGATCGAGAGCAGGCTCTCGCGCGCCCCGCGGTCGCGGCGCGGCTTCCGGACCCGCGGAGCGCGGCCCGGTCCGGTCGGCCTGGAGGCACGGTTCGCGTCCGTCACTTCGCCTCGCCTTCGGTGTGCACCAGGTCCATGACCGCACCCACCAGGACGATGGAGCCTGCGACGAGCACGAGGGCGTCCTCGGCGTCCGCCTCGTCCGCCAGGTCGCGCGCTTCCTGCAGGGCGGCGGCGATCGCGGGTTCGACGACCACCCGGTCCTCGCCGACCTCGTCGACGACGATGCGCGCGAACTCGTCCGCGTCGAGGGCGCGCTCCCCGGGCGGCTGGGTCACGACGAACGTCGCGACGGTGTCCTTCAGCGCCCGGACGAAGCCACGGGCGTCCTTGTCGCCGAGGATCCCGACGACGCCGACGACGTGCTCGGACGGAAACGCCACGGGCAGGGCGTCGGCGAGGGCACGGGCCCCGTGCGGGTTGTGTGCGGCGTCGACCACGACGGTCGGCCCCGTGGCGATCGGCTGGAGCCGCCCCGGGCTGGTCGCCCCTGCCAGGCCCTCGGAGAGGACGTCCTCGTCGAGCGGCTGCGACCCGCGGCCCAGGAAGGACTCCACGGCGGCGATCGCGACGGCTGCGTTGTCGGCCTGGTGTCGGCCGAACACCGGCAGGAACAGGTCGTCGTACCGCCCGGCGATGCCCTGCACGGTGATGAGCTGCCCGCCCACCGCCGGCGTCACGTCGACGACCCGGAACCCGTCGCCCTCCACCGCCAGGGTGGACTCGGTGAGCTCGGCGGCCCGCTGCAGCTCGGCGAGCGCCTCGGGCGTCTGGGCGCTGGACACGACGGACGAGGACGGCTTGATGATCCCCGACTTCGTGCGGGCGATCTCGGCGACGGTGTTGCCGAGCTGCTTCGCGTGATCGATCGCGATCGGGGTGAACACCGCGACCTGGCTCTGCACGACGTTGGTGGAGTCCCACTCGCCGCCCATCCCGACCTCGATCACGGCGACGTCCACCGGTGCCTCGGCGAAGCACGCCAGGGCGAGGACGGTGAGCGCCTCGAAGAAGGTGAGCGGCAGCTCGCCCTTGGCGGTGAGCTCCTGGTCGGTCATCTCGAGGATGGGCACGATGTCGTCCCAGTTCTCCACGAACCGGTCGGCCGCGATGGGCGCGCCGTCGATGACGATGCGCTCCCGGATCGACACCAGGTGCGGGCTGGTCATCAGCCCCGTGCGGAGCCCGTGGGCCCGCACGATGCTCTCCGTCATCCGCGCGGTCGACGTCTTGCCGTTCGTGCCGGTGAGGTGGATGACCGGGTACGACAGGTGCGGGTCGCCCAGCAGCTCGACGGCGCGACGGGTCGCCGACAGCCGGTGCTCTGGCGACTGCTCGCCGATCCGGGCGTACAGCGCCGCTTCGACGCGCCGGACCTCGTCGTCGTCGGCGCCGTAGGGCACGGCCTCGACCGGGTTCGGGTCGCCGGCCGGTCCGACCGGGATCTCGATGCCGTCCTCGGACGGGTCTTCGGGGAAATCGCTCATGCGCGTGAGACCTCCACGGTCACCTTCGCACCGTCACCGACGTCGGTGGTGGCACCTGCCCCGAGGGGCACGATCTGGACGCTCGTCGACAGGGTCTCCCCCGCGATGAGCTGCTGGTGGGTGCGCACCGCCGCGTCGGCGGACGCGTCCACGCCGAGCGTGAGGGCGATCCGGTCGCTGACGTCGAGGTCGGCGTCGCGACGGGCCTGCTGCACGGCGCGGACGACGTCGCGGGCGAGCCCCTCGGCCTCGAGCTCGGGGGTGGTCACGGTGTCGAGCACCGCGAAGCCACCGCCGTCGAGGAACGCCACGGCGACGGAGTCGTCCGCCACCGTGAGGTCGAGCGTGTACTCGCCCTCGACGAGGTCGATCCCGCCGACGGTCACGCCGGACTCGGTCGCGACCCAGTCGCCCCGCTTGGCGGCGGGGATGACCTGCTGCACCTGCTTGCCGATGCGGGGACCGGCGGCGCGGGCGTTCACGGTGAGCTTCCGCTCGATGCCGTAGCGGGCGAGCGAGGACTCCTCCTGCTGCTCGAGCACGACCCCCTTGACGTTGAGCTCGTCGCGGAGGATGTCGGCGAACGGCTCGACGGCGGCCGGGTCGGGCACGACGAGCGTCAACGTCGCGAGCGGCAGCCGAACCCGCTTGCCGGTGGCCTTGCGGAGCGCGAGGCCCTTCGACGCGACGTCGCGCACCCGGTCCATCGCGGCCACCAGGGCGTCGTCGGCGGGGAACTCGTCGGCGTCCGGGAAGTCGGTCAGGTGCACGCTGCGCCCGCCGGTGAGGCCCTTCCAGATCTCCTCGGTGACGAGCGGCGCGAGCGGTGCGGCGACACGGGTCAGCGTCTCGAGCACGGTGTACAGCGTGTCGAACGCGGCCCGGGCCTCGGGCGAGGACTCCGCGCCGAGCCAGAACTTGTCACGGGAACGCCGGACGTACCAGTTGGTGAGCACGTCGGCGAAGTCCCGCACGGCCTGGGCGGCCAGCGGGGTGTCGAGCGCATCGAGGTGCTGCTGCACGTCGGACACCAGCACGCGGGTCTTCGCGAGGAGGTAGCGGTCGAGCACGTCGGTGCTGTCGGTGCGACGGGTCGCTTCGTACCCGGCGTCGCCCGAGGCGTTCGCGTAGAGGGTGAAGAAGTAGTACGTCGACCACAGCGGCAGCAGGAACTCGCGGACGCCCTGGCGGATGCCCTCCTCGGTGACGACGAGGTTGCCACCGCGGATCACCGACGAGGACATCAGGAACCAGCGCATCGCGTCGGCGCCGTCACGGTCGAACACCTCGGACACGTCCGGGTAGTTCCGGAGCGACTTCGACATCTTCTGGCCGTCCGAGCCGAGCACGATGCCGTGGCTGATGACGTTCTGGAAGGCCGGACGGTCGAACAGCGCCGTGGAGAGCACGTGCATGACGTAGAACCAGCCGCGGGTCTGTCCGATGTACTCGACGATGAAGTCCGCCGGGTTGTGCGAGTCGAACCATTCGCGGTTCTCGAACGGGTAGTGCACCTGGGCGTACGGCATCGACCCGGAGTCGAACCACACGTCGAAGACGTCGGTGATCCGGCGCATCGTCGAGTTCCCCGTGGGGTCGTCGGGGTTCGGGCGGGTCAGGTCGTCGATGAACGGACGGTGCAGGTCGACCTCGCCCTCGGCGTTCATCGGCAGGCGGCCGAAGTCACGCTCGATGTCCTCGAGCGAGCCGTACACATCGGTGCGCGGGTGCTCCGGGTCGTCGGACTGCCACACCGGGATCGGCGTGCCGAAGTACCGGTTGCGCGACACCGACCAGTCGATCGCGTTGCCGACCCACTTGCCGAACTGGCCGTCCTTGACGTTGTCCGGCACCCAGTTGATGTCCTGGTTCAGCTCGCCCATGCGGTCGCGGAACTCGGTGACCCGCACGAACCACGACGACACGGCCTTGTAGATGAGGGGCTTCCGGCAGCGCCAGCAGTGCGGGTAGCTGTGCTCGTAGGAGGCCTGGCGGAGCAGGCGACCGGCGTCGCGGACGGCCTTCGTGAGCGGCTTGTTCGCGTCCGACCAGAGCATCCCCGCGACCTCGCCGAACTGCGACGTGAACACGCCTCCCTCGTCGAGGGACAGCACCACGGGGATGCCCGCGGCGGCGCAGACCACCTGGTCGTCGGCGCCGTACGCCGGAGCCTGGTGCACGATGCCGGTGCCCTCGCCGGTCTCGACGTAGTCGG
Organism: Curtobacterium sp. SP.BCo; assembly: GCF_051903265.1. Lineage (GTDB taxonomy): Bacteria > Actinomycetota > Actinomycetes > Actinomycetales > Microbacteriaceae > Curtobacterium. The sequence goes on along the minus strand of NZ_CP194337.1, from coordinate 1,708,164 downwards.
CGACGAGGATGCGCCAGGCGTGCTCCATCCCCTCGGCGTCGGCGAGGAAGTCGAACAGGCGCTCGTACTCGACGCCGTCGAGTTCCGCGCCCGTCAGGGTGCGGGCGACCGCGGCAGCGGCGTCCTCCGCCGTCTCGTAGCCGAGGTCCTTCGCGTAGGCGGCCACGGTGTCCGACGCCAGCACGTAGCTGACGGAACCGGCGTCGGCGCCGTCGGCCGCGCCTCCCGGCCCCGCAGGGAGCACCACGTACGAGACCGCCGGCCCGACGGCCAGGGCGGCGTTCGTGGGCAGGGTCCAGGGGGTCGTCGTCCAGGCGAGCGCACGCACGCCGGCCAGCCCGAGCGCCTCGGCGCGCGCACCCTGCAGCGGGAACGACACCGTGACGGACTGGTCCTGACGCATCTTGTAGACGTCGTCGTCCATGCGCAGCTCGTGGTTCGACAGCGGGGTCTGGTCGTTCCAGCAGTACGGCAGGACCCGGAAGCCCTCGTAGGCCAGGCCCTTGTCCCAGAGCTGCTTCCACGCCCAGAGCACGCTCTCCATGAAGGTCACGTCGAGGGTCTTGTAGTCGTTCTCGAAGTCCACCCAGCGTGCCTGACGGGTGACGTACTGCTGCCACTCGTCGGTGTACTGCAGCACCGACTTCCGCGCGGCGGCGTTGAAGACGTCGACGCCCATCTCGTCGATCTCGTGCTTCTCGGTGATGCCGAGCTGGCGCATCGCCTCGAGCTCGGCGGGCAGGCCGTGGGTGTCCCACCCGAACCGTCGGTGCACCTGCTTGCCGCGCATGGTCTGGTAGCGCGGGAAGACGTCCTTCGCGTACCCGGTCAGCAGGTGGCCGTAGTGCGGCAGCCCGTTGGCGAACGGCGGGCCGTCGTAGAACGTCCACTCCGGGCAGCCCTCGCGCTGGTCGATGGACGCCTGGAAGGTGCGGTCGCCCTTCCAGAAGGCGAGGATCCCCTGCTCGACGGCGGGGAAGGACGGCGACGGGGTGACTCCGTCGTTGCTGGAGTTGAGCGGGTACGGCACCGGGGCTCCTTGTGGGTTCGGTTGGTCTCCACGAGGACGGAGCGTGCTCCGCGGTACCACCTCGCTTGCCTTACGGGATCCGTACGACCGCTCGTTGCCGGGGTGTTCACGGCCCGGACCGCCCGGCTCTACTGACGGCACCCGAGGGTCCCGCGTTCTTCCGGAGGCTCCCCGGTGATGGCCGGATCGACGCCTGTGTGCACGAGTTTAGCGGACAGGAGCATGCTGGAGCGATGCCCGCCTCCTCGGAGCAGGACCGCCCGGAGTCCATGCTCACCGTCGTCATCGCGTTCGGCGCGAACCTGCTCGTCGCGATCGCGAAGACCATCGCCTCGCTCATCTCGGGATCGGCGTCCATGGTCGCCGAGGCCGCGCACTCCTGGGCGGACACCGGGAACGAGATCTTCCTGCTCGTCGCCGAACGTCGCGGTGCCCGCACGCGCGACACCGCGCACCCGCTCGGGTACGGCCGCGAGACGTACATCTGGTCGATGTTCGCCGCGTTCGGCCTGTTCACCGCCGGGGCGATCGTGTCGATCTACCACGGCATCAGCGAGCTCGGCGAGACCGGCCCGGCCGAGGACGTCGCGTTGAACTACATCGTGCTCGCCGTGTCGTTCTGCCTGGAGGGCACCAGCTTCCTGCAGGCCTACCGGCAGGCGCACGGCGCGGCGACGAAGCGGAAGGTGCCGGTGCTCCGGCACGTGCTGCAGTCGTCGAACCCGACCCTGCGTGCCGTCTTCGCCGAGGACGCGGCAGCGCTGATCGGCCTGGTCGTCGCGTTCCTCGGGGTGTTCCTGCACCAGGTCACCGGCCTCGCCGTGTTCGACGCGATCGGTTCCATCGCGATCGGCGTCCTGCTCGGCGTCGTCGCGATCATCCTGATCGACCGCAACCGCCGGTTCCTGCTCGGCGAGAGCACCTCGCCGGAGCTCGAGAACGCCGTGCTCGTCGAACTGCTCGGCCGCTCGCAGATCGAGCGCGTGACGTACCTGCACCTGGAGTTCGTCGGACCGTCGCGCGTGTACCTCGTGGCCGCCGTCGACTTGACCGGCAACGAGAACGAGGAGCACGTCGCGGTCCGGTTGCGCGACGTCGAGAAGTCGTTGGAGGAGAGCCAGTACATCGAGGAGGCCGTCCTCACGCTGAGCTACCCGGACGACGACTCGCTCGTGCCCGCCGACGACGACGTGCCCGAGGTGGTCCGGGACGGCACCGCCGAGGACGTGGCCGCCGGCGGTGCCGGGACGCTCCGCGCCGACTGACGCGGGGGTGGCGGTCCGGGCCGAGTCTCGGTCTGGGCGACGCCGCTCGGGGCGCGGGGCCCGCGACGTGTCGCTCCGCGCGAGACTCGGGACGCCGGCGACCGCGCGGCGGCGCGACCGCGCGGCGGCGCGGCGGCGCGGCGGCGCGGCGGCGCGGCGGCGCGGCACGGCCGCGGCACGGCCGCGGCGCGGCGGCAGCGCGGCGGCCGCGCGGTCAGCGCGCGTCGAGACCTGCCGCCACCGGGGTGAGCGCCGCGCCGACGTACTCGACGAGCGGCCGGCGGGCGACCCCGTCCGCCACCCACACCCCGAACGCCGCGGCCGCCGCACCGAGCATCGCCCCGGCCACGGTCTGCGGCCAGAGCGCTGCCGGGTGGTCCCCGGTCCGGCTCGCCACGAAGGCCGAGACGGTCGCGTGCTGCGCCATCACCCGGGTCGCGACGCTCGCCACGAGCTCGGACCCGATGCCCATCACCTCGGCCTGCGCGATCGCCCACGGGACCCGGTCGGGGTCGTGCGCGCGGGCGGCGGCGAGGAGCGACTCCTCGACGGCGCGGACCGTGGACGCCTCGGCGGACGCCGCCAGCAGCCCGGGCAACGACGCGACCGCGGCGTCCAGGTCGAGCCAGAGCACGTCGGACTTGGCGGTGAAGTAGTTGAAGAACGTCGCGCGGCTCACCCCGGCACGGACGGCGATGTGGTCGACCGTGGTGCGGCCGTACCCCTGCTCGAGGAAGAGCTCGGCGGCCGCGTCCGCGAGGACCTCGGCACTCGAGCGTCGGGGTCGCCCACCGCGGCGCATCGGTTCGTCCATGCGCCCCAGTAAACCGCTAGACTCGTGCAGCCATGATCTTGGACTCAGTACAGAAAACCGCTGCTGCGGTCGCGGGCGCCGCCGCGCTCCTCCTCGTCCTCTCCGCGTGCACCGGCGGTGGGACGGCGACCTCGAACAGCACGCCGGTCGCCGGCGGCACGCTCGTCTACGCGTCCGGCGACGCCGAACCGACCTGCCTCGACCCGCACGTCGGCGGCAACTACCCGCAGGCACTGCTGTCGAGCCAGTACATCGAGGAGCTCACCGCGCTCGACGACGGCAAGCCGGTGCCCGCACTCGCGAAGTCCTGGACCACCAGCGACGACGGCAGGACGCTCACCTTCACGCTCCGGGACGACGTGACCTTCACCGACGGCACCCCGTTCGACGCCGCCGCCGTCGTCGCGAACATCGAGCACGTGCAGGACCCGGCCACCGCGTCCAGCACCGGGTACCTCGCGCTGCAGTCGATCACGAAGGCCACGGCCACCGACGAGCACACCGTGACGCTGACGCTGAGCCGCCCGGACAGCGCGCTGCTCGAGTCGTTCTCGCAGCCCTGGGTCGGCATGGAGTCCCCGAAGGCACTGCAGCGCTCGCAGGAGGCGAACTGCGAATCCCCCGTCGGCACCGGCCCGTTCCGGATCACCGACTGGAAGCACGGCGACCGGGTCACCCTGCGGAAGAACACCGGCTACACCCCGCTCACCGGCTCGACGAAGCCCCGCCTCGACGGCATCACCTGGCGCTTCCTGCCCGACTCGACCTCACGCTACGCGGCGCTGCAGTCCGGCCAGGTCGACGTCATCGACAACGCCCAGCCCGACCAGCTCAAGGCCGCCTCGGCGAAGGGGACCATCCGGGACCTCGACGCACCGCGCCCCGGTGCGTCGAACCGTCTCGAGCTGAACTCCGGCCACGGCGTCTTCCAGGACGAGGCCGTCCGCAAGGCCTTCATCGCCGGCGCCGAGGTCGACCCCGGCATCCGGAGCCTGTTCCTCGGCACCGCGAAGCGCTCGTACTCGGTGCTCTCGAGCGTCGAGCCGTACGGGTACTCCGACAAGAGCCTGTTCGAGTACTCCCCCGCGACGGCGAAGCAGCTCCTCGACGACGCCGGCTGGAAGGTCGGCAGCGACGGCGTGCGCGAGAAGGACGGCAAGCAGCTGACCGTCACCTTCCCGGTGTCCACGAACCAGTCGGTGCCCGCGGAGCGCAGCCTGTTCCAGCAGATCCAGGCGTCCGAGAAGGCCGTCGGGTTCCGGGTGGTCCTCAAGGAACTCGACCTGTCCAGCTGGTACGCGGCCCTCGCGGCGAACGAGTACGACGTCGTCAGCGCCCCGTACACGAAGGTCGGCGCGGACGTCCTGCGGATCCTGTACGACAGCGCGAGCATCACCCCCGCGCCGTCCGGGTACTTCGCGAACCTCGCGCAGCTCGACGACCCGAAGCTCGACGACCTGCTGCAGCGGGCGGCCCGCACGTCGGACACCTCGGAGCGCGGCGACCTGTACGAGCAGGCCCAGCGGATCATCCTGTCCAGCGGCACGGTGCTCCCCCTGTACGACCAGCAGAACCACTTCCTGTACCGCTCCGCGGTCCACGGCATCCGCACCACCGCCGTCTCGACGCCCTGGTTCGGTTCGGCCTGGATCGACCGGTAGGTGCGGCGGGCAGGGTCGCGTCCGAGGGCCGGGAGGAACGGATCGCGTCGCGGACGTCGGAGCGCGTCCGCCGGGTGGTCGGCCTGGGCACTGTGGGGACTCCGCCGCCTGGCCGGCGGCGTCGGCGTGCTGTGGGCGGTCGCCACGATCGTGTTCGTCGCCGTCCGGCTCATCCCCGGCGACCCGGCGCTCGCGATCCTCGGCGGTCCGGGGTCGCAGGCCTCGGCCGAGGCGGTGGCGCAGGTCCGGCAGGAGTACGGCCTGGACCGTCCGGTGCTCGTGCAGTACGCGGTGTTCCTCGGCCGACTGGTGACGGGGCACCTCGGCGACTCCTACGCCTTCCGGACCCCGGTCGCGACGCTCCTCGGGCAGCAGTTGCCCGTCACGCTGACGCTCGCGGCGCTCGGGCTCGTCGTGGCCTGGGTCCTGGCGATCGTCGCCGCGTGGTGGTCGACGCAGCGCGGCCGGTTCGCCTCGGCCCTGACGAGCGCCCTGAGCGTCACCGCGAGCGTCACGCCGCACTTCTGGCTCGGCAGCGTCCTCATCGTGGTCTTCGCGAGCGCGCTCGGCTGGGTCCCGGCGGTGAGCGACGGCACCGTCCGGGGCTGGGTGCTGCCGGTCGTCACCGTCGCGGTGCCGGTCGCCGGGTACCTCGCCGAGACGGTCCGCGACGGCGTGGTCGACGCCCAGCGCTCCGCGTTCGCGCTCGCTGCCCGGAGCCGCGGCGAGACGCGCGCCGGGCTCTTCGGCCGGCACCTGCTCCGGCACGCCGCACTCCCCGGCATCGCCCTGTCCGCCTGGGCCTTCGGGTCGCTGGTGTCCGGGGCCGTGGTCGTCGAGTCGGTGTTCGCGCTGCCGGGCATCGGACGCGCACTCGTGACGGCCGTGACCCAGCGCGACATGCCCCTCGTCGCCGGGATCGCCCTCGTGTCCGCCGCTGCCTACGTGGTGGTGCTGGCCGTTGCGGACCTGGTGGAGCGCGCGGTCGACCCGCGCAGCGCAGGCGCACGCCGCGCCCCGCGCGCGAACCGACCCGAGGCGGAGGCGTCGTGAGCGGCATCGCCGACCCGCGCCTCCCGGCCGGTGCCGGACGCGACCGGTCCGAGCGGTTCCGTGGGGGGACGCTCGGTCCGGCCGGGAACGTCGCGGCCGTCGTGGTGGCGGTCGCCGTCGTCGCGGCGGTGTGGCCCGGGCTGCTCGGCGGCGGCGACCCGCTCGCCGTGCACCCGTCGGACGCGCTCCGGGCGCCGGGCGCCGACCACCTGTTCGGCACCGACGAGTCCGGCCGCGACGTCCTCGCGCGGGTCGTCGCCGGGACGCGGGCGTCGCTCGTGGTCGGGGTCGTCGCGACCCTCGTCGGCGGCGGCACCGGCGTCCTGCTCGGCGTCGTCGCCGGGCTCGGCGGGCGGGTCGCCGACGCGGTCGTCGGACGGGTCAGCGAGGTCGCGTTCGCCCTCCCGCTGCTCCTCGTCGCGCTCGTCGTGATCGCGGTGACCGGTCCCGGTCCGGTGCCGGCGACGCTCGCGGTCGGCTTCGCGACGGCGCCCGGGTACGCCCGGATCGTCCGCGGGCTCGTCCTCCGTGCCCGGCAGTCGCAGGTCGTCGAGACCGCGGTGCTGATGGGGCGCTCCCCTGCCCGGATCGTCGCCCGCCACGTGCTGCCCGCCGCACTCTGGCCCGTCGTCGCCGTCGGCACGCTCGGTGTCGGGCAGGCGATCGTCTGGGCCTCGGCGCTCAGCTACCTCGGCGTCGGCACACCGCCACCCGCGCCGGAGTGGGGCGCGATGTTGGCCGACGGCCGCACCTACCTGCAGACCGCTCCCTGGATGAGCACCTTCCCCGGCCTGGCGATCGTGGTGCTCGCGACCGCGGTGACCGTGCTCGGCCGGGCGATCAGACGAACGGGAGCCCTCCGATGACCGTCCTCGACCTACGCGGCCTCACGGTCGCGATCGGCGGCACGACCGTCGTGCACGACGTCGCGCTCCGCGTCGACGCCGGCGAGTGCGTCGCCCTCGTGGGCGCGTCCGGCTCCGGGAAGACGGTCACGGCGCGCGCCGCGCTCGGACTGTCCGCCGCCGGTTCCGCCGTCCGGGCCGACCGACTCGAGGTCGCCGGGCTCGACGTGCGCGCGTTCTCGGAACGTCGGTGGCGCAGCGTCCGGGGATCGCGGGTCGGCTACGTCGGCCAGGAGGCCCTCGGCGCCCTGGACCCGCTCCGTCCCGTCGGCCGCGAGGTCGCCGATGCCCTTCGCCTCCACACCGAGCTGTCGGCCGCCGCCCGCGTCGAGGCCGTGCGGGCCGCGCTCACCGCGGTCGGGCTGGACCCGGCGATCGCGACCGACGGCCGCCTCGCCAGCACGCTGTCCGGCGGGATGCGCCAGCGTGCGCTCATCGCCGCGGCGACGATCGGCGCCCCCGCACTCGTCGTCGCCGACGAACCGACCACCGCGCTGGACGCCGGGGTGGCCGTCACGGTGATGGAGCAGCTCCGCGCCGCCCAGTCGCGTGGAGCGGGGCTGCTCGTGATCACGCACGACCTCGGGCTCGTCGCCGGGTGGGCCGACCGCGTGGCCGTCATGCACGACGGCCGGATCGTCGAGGAGGGCGCGGTGGACACCGTGTTCGATGCGCCGCAGCACGAGGCGACGCGGGCGCTGGTGCGCGCGGCCGCGCACGCCGCTCCGGGTGCAGTGTGCGAGGTTCCACGTGCTGTGCGGGGCTCCGAGCCACGCACCGAGGACGGAACCTCGCACGGTGCGAGCACGGTGCTCGCGGCCGAGGGACTCACGCGCTCGTTCGACGGGGTCCCCGCACTCGCCGAGGTGTCGTTCGGGCTCGGGCGCGGGCGGGTCCTCGGGGTGATCGGTGCGTCGGGTTCCGGCAAGACGACGCTCGCGCGGATCCTCCTCGGGCTCGAGACACCCGACTCCGGCGTCGTGACGCTCGACGAGGCGCCCTGGGTCCCCCTCGACGAACGCGACCGACGTGCACGGCGGCACCGGGTCGCCGCGGTGGTGCAGGACCCGGGGGCGACCTTCGACGAGCGCTGGAGCGTCGAACGGGTCCTCGCCGACGCGTTCACCGCCGGCGCCGAACGCTCCGCCCGCGGTCCGCTCGGGCGGCGGGTCGACGCCGCACTGGAGCAGGTCGGGCTCGACCCGGCACTCCGACGGCGCTCCCCGCTGACGCTCTCCGGCGGGCAACGGCAGCGGCTCGCGATCGCCCGGGCACTGGCGACGTCACCCGAGGTGATCGTGCTCGACGAACCCGTCACGGCGCTCGACGCCACGGTGCAGGACGCCGTCCTGACCCTGCTCGAACGGCTCCGTGACGAGACGGGCGTGGCGATGGTGTTCGTGTCGCACGACCTCCGCGCCGTGCGACGGATGGCGGACGACGTGCTGGTCGTGCACGAGGGCCGTGTCGTGGAGCACGGCCCCGCGGCGTCGGTGTTCGAGCGGCCGACGCACCCCGTGACCGCGCGACTGCTGCACGCCGCCGAGCGGCTGGCCGCGCGGCGCTAGCGGCCCGGGCCCCCGGCCCCCGGCCGCGGCCCCGGCCCCGGCCCCGGCTCCGCATGCCCGAGCCTCGGCCCGGCGGACAGTCTCCGCGTTCCGGAGCACGCGATCTGTCCGCGGGGCCGAGCCTCGGCGCGCGCGGCTACGAGCCGGCCGGCTCCTTCGGGGCCTCGCCGGACGGGGCGTCACCCGAGATGATCGGGATCTCACTCGTGGCGAACTCCTTCGCCCAGTCCGACTGCGCGAACTCCGACGACTCGTCGTTGTAGTCCGCGATGACCTCGGCGACCTCGTCCTCCGAGCCGACCGTCGGGCCGGAGCCCATGAGCGGCGTCGCAGCGGTCTCCTTCGTGAAGTACACGGCGACCAGGCCGATCACGGCGGCGAGCATGAGGTAGAAGGCCGGGATGTCCTCGGCCCACCCGAACCCGGAGTCCTTCGCCCAGTTGATGAGCGCCGAGGTCGCGAGCGGGGTCGTGCCACCGAACAGCGACACCGACACGTTGAACGCGATCGCCAGGGCGCCGTAGCGGATGATCGTCGGGAACAGCGCCGGCAGCGTGGACGGCATCGTCGAGGTGAACGTCACGAGGACGACACCGAGGATGAGCAGGCCCGCGAACACCCCGAAGCCCGTGCCGGACTGGACGAGCTTGAGCGCCGGCCAGGACAGCAGGATGAAGCCGATGCAGCCGGCGGCGAGCACCGGACGGCGACCGAACTTGTCGGAGAGCCGACCACCGAAGGTGATGACGACCATCATGAGCAGCATCACGACGACGATCAGGATGAGGCCGAACGTGGCGTTCTGGCCGAGGTTCTGCTCGAGGTAGGTCGGCATGTACGACAGGAGCATGTAGTCGGTCACGTTGAACACGAGGACCAGGCCGATGCAGATGATGAGCGAGCGCCAGTTCTCCGCGAAGAGCTTGAGGAACGGCGTCTTCTGGGACTCGCGCTCGGCGGCCTGCTCCTGCTGCTTCTGGAAGGCCGGGGTCTCCTCGAGCTTGAGCCGCAGGTAGAGGCCGATGAGCCCGAGCGGCCCGGCGATGATGAACGGGATGCGCCAGCCCCAGCTGAGCAGGGCGTCCTCGGAGAGACCGAACTGCAGGCCGGTGACGATCGACGCACCGAGCACGTAGCCGGCGAGGGTGCCGAACTCGAGCCACGACCCCATGAACCCGCGGCGCTTGTCCGGCGAGTACTCGGCGATGAAGGTCGCGGCACCGCCGTACTCACCACCGGTCGAGAAGCCCTGCACGAAGCGGGCGACGAGCAGCAGGATGGGCGCCCAGAAGCCGATCGAGTCGTACGACGGGATGAGGCCGATCATGAGCGTGCCGGCGGCCATCAGGATCATCGTCAGGGCGAGGACCTTCTGGCGGCCGATCTTGTCGCCGATCGGGCCGAAGACGGCACCACCGATCGGTCGCACGATGAAGGCGGCGGCGAAGAAGCCGAACGTCGCGACGATGTTCGCGGCCGGGTCGCCCTGCGGCAGGAACACCTGCGAGATCGTCACCGTCAGGTACGCGAAGATGCCGAAGTCGAACCACTCCATGGCGTTGCCGAGCGCGGCGGCGGCGACGGCACGCTTGAGCAGCGACTCCTCGACGACGGTGACGTCGTCCTCGGTCAGCTTGCGTCGGGCGCGCTTGGCCTGGGCCTTGCTCCGCACGGGCTTGACGGGGTGTCCCTTGTGGGACTCCGTCGGGTTGTTCGTCGGCAAAATGGTCCTCCGGTAGTGCTGAGTCTTTCCTTCGGGCATCCGACGGACGGCAACACTGCGGCTCGCGAGCCGTGGGAGCGCCCGCCGAACAAACTCCGACAGACTATCAGACGCTCAGGCGCAGCGAAATGTCAGGTGTGATGCGCCCGGACCGGAGCCAACGCCGGAGACCTGGGGACGAGCGGGTAGCCTGGGGTACACCGCGCAGCACGCGCGCACACTCAGGCACCTCATCACGGACTCGGTGCCGCACAGAGCGGTCCCAGGACCGCACGGAACGGAAGGCCGCCATGACCAAGCCCATGCCCGAGAAGCCCACGGTGGACGGACTCGAAGACGTCTGGGGCCCGGTCTGGGAGCAGGACGGCACGTACCGATTCGACCGCGACAGCGCGACCAAGGACGCCGTCTACTCGATCGACACCCCGCCGCCGACCGCATCCGGATCGCTGCACATCGGCCACGTGTTCTCGTACACGCACACCGACCTCAAGGCCCGCTACGAGCGCATGCGCGGCAAGCACGTCTTCTACCCGATGGGTTGGGACGACAACGGCCTGCCGACCGAGCGCCGCGTGCAGAACTACTACGGCGTGCGCTGTGACCCGCAGCTCCCCTACGACGCCACCTTCGTGCCGCCGTTCGAGGGCGGCGACAACAAGTCGAGCAAGGCCGCCGACCAGGTGCCGATCTCGCGCCGCAACTTCATCGAGCTGTGCGAGCGCCTGACCGTGCAGGACGAGCAGCAGTTCGAGCACCTGTTCCGCACGCTCGGCCTCTCGGTGGACTGGACGCAGTCGTACCGCACCATCGACGACACCTCCCGCGCGAGTGCCCAGCGGGCGTTCCTCCGCAACCTGGAGCGCGGCGAGGCCTACCAGGCCGACGCCCCGACGCTGTGGGACGTCACGTTCCGCACCGCCGTCGCCCAGGCCGAACTCGAGGACAAGGAGATGCCCGGCGCCTACCACGGCATCGCCTTCCACAAGACCGACGGCAGCGGTGACGTCGTCATCCAGACCACCCGCCCCGAGCTCCTCCCCGCGTGCGTCGCCCTGGTCGCGCACCCGGACGACGAGCGCTTCCAGGACCTCTTCGGCACCACGGTCCGCTCCCCGCTGTTCGACGTCGAGGTCCCGGTGCTCGCCCACCACCTCGCGCAGCAGGACAAGGGCGCCGGCATCGCGATGGTCTGCACGTTCGGTGACACCACCGACGTCGTGTGGTGGCGCGAGCTGCAGCTGGCGAACCGCGCGATCATCGGGTTCGACGGACGGGTCAAGAGCGAGACGCCCGGCTGGATCGAGTCGGAGCAGGGCAAGGCCCTCTACGCCGAGATGGCCGGCAAGACCGTCTTCTCGGCGAAGAAGGTCGTCGTCGACGCCCTCACCGAGGCCGGGGACCTGATCGGCGACGTCAAGACGATCCAGCACCCGGTGAAGTTCTTCGAGAAGGGCGACAAGCCGCTCGAGATCGTCTCCACCCGCCAGTGGTACATCGTCAACGGTGCCCGGGACGAGCAGCTCAAGGCGACGCTCCGGCAGCGCGGCGAGGAGATCGCGTTCCACCCGGACTTCATGCGCGTCCGCTACGACAACTGGGTCGGCGGCCTGTCCGGCGACTGGCTGATCTCGCGCCAGCGCTTCTTCGGCGTCCCGCTCCCCGTCTGGTACCCCCTCGACGGTGACGGCAACCCCGTGTTCGACCAGCCGATCGTCCCGACCGAGGCGCAGCTGCCCGTGGACCCGGCGTCCGAGCCGGCCCCCGGGTACACCGAGGACCAGCGCGGCGTCGCGGGCGGCTTCCAGGGCGAACTCGACGTGATGGACACCTGGGCCACCTCGTCGCTCACGCCGCAGCTCGCCGGCAAGTGGGAGACCGACCCGGCGCTCTACGACCTGGTGTACCCGTACGACGTCCGCCCGCAGGCGCAGGACATCATCCGCACCTGGCTGTTCACCACGGTGCTCCGCAGCCAGCTCGAGGCCGACACGGTGCCGTGGAAGCACGCCAGCATCTCCGGCTTCATCGTCGACCCCGACCGCAAGAAGATGTCGAAGTCGAAGGGCAACGTCGTCACGCCGCTGTCGATCCTCGAGCAGCACGGCGCCGACGCGGTGCGCTACTGGGCGGCCTCGTCGAAGCTCGGCACCGACGCGGCGTTCGACCCGCAGAACCCGAAGCAGATCAAGGTCGGCCGTCGTCTGGCGATCAAGGTCCTCAACGCGGCGAAGTTCGTCTACGGCTTCCCGCTGCCCGAGGGCGCCACGAGCGTCACCGAGCCGCTCGACGTCGACGTACTCGCCGAGCTCGGTTCGGTCATCGAGCAGGCGACCGCTGCGTTCGACGGCTTCGATCACGCCCGCGCACTGGAGGTGACGGAGCGCTTCTTCTGGACCTTCTGCGACGACTACCTCGAGCTCGTGAAGGAGCGCGCGTACGGCACCGCGGCGGAGTCGACGCACGAGACCCAGGCGAGCGCGGTCCTGGCGCTGCGCGCCGCGATCGACGCACTGCTCCGGCTGCTGGCACCGTTCCTCCCGTTCGCGACGGAGGAAGTGTGGGCCTGGACCCACGAGACCAGCGTGCACCGGGCCTCCTGGCCGACCGTGGCCGAGCTGCCCACCCAGGCCGAGCCCTCGGGGCTGCTGGCCGCCGTCGGGCAGGCGCTGATCGGCATCCGCGGCGCGAAGACCGCTGCGAAGGCCTCGCAGAAGACGCCGGTGACGCGCGCCGTGGTCGCGGCGCCCGCCGAGACGCGCGCGCTCATCGAGCGTGCGGCGGTCGACCTGGCGGCCGTCGGCCGCATCGAGAACCTGTCGTTCACGGACGGCGAGGAGCTCGCGGTGACCGAGATCGAGCTGGCCGAGCAGCAGGCCTAGTCGCGTCCGCGACGGGATCGGCAGACGGACTGGAGGCACGGATGCAGTTGGGCAGACGGTGGAACGTGGGTGCCGAGGCACCCGGGCAACTCCCCGAGGCGGTGGTCGTCGCCGTGCGCGAGGTCGAGGCCGAACTCACGCAGGAGTCCGTCGACACGACCGGCTGGGGCTGGACGCTGACGTTCCTCGAGGGCAAGCCGATGGTGGCGCTCGACGACGGCACGTCGATCCACCTCGACGACGCCGGGCGCGCGCAGGTCACGAACCCGGACGACGCCGCGGAAGAGGACTGAGCGCCGGGTCGTCACGTGCGTCGCTCGCTCTGCGCGCAGGAGCTCTGCGCGCAGGAGCTTCGTGAGCAGGAATGGTCGGGTCCCCGCGGGGAACCCGACCATTCCTGCTCACGATGTGGTCGTTCCCGACCCCGTGGCGGCTACTTCGCGAGCCAGCCCAGCAGCACCTCGTTGACCTCGGCGGTGTGCGTGGTGAGCAGGCCGTGCGGGGCGCCCTCGATCTCGACGTACTCCGCGGCCGGCAGGGCCTTGGTGAAGCGGCGACCGGTGGCGTCGATCGGCAGGATGTTGTCCGCCGTGCCGTGCACGATGAGCGCCGGGACGGTGACCTTCGGGATGTCCTGACGGAAGTCGGTCGGCCAGGTCAGCGGTGCCGCGGCGGACGCGATCGAGCCCGAACCGGCGGCGACGTTCCAGGCGTTGCGGACGGCTTCCTCGGAGATGCGGGTGCCGAGGTTCTCCGACAGGTTGAAGAAGTCCTGGTAGAAGTTCGTGAAGTACGCGTACCGGTCTTTCTTGACGTCTGCCGCGATGCCCTCGAAGAACGACATCGGGCCGGCGCCGTCGGGGTTGTCGTCGGTGATCGCGAGGAACGGTTCGAGCGAGGCCAGGAACGCGACCTTGGCAATCCGCTCCTCGCCGTGGCGACCGATGTACCGGGCGATCTCGCCGGTGCCCATCGAGAAGCCGACGAGGATGACGTCCCGCAGGTCGAGGGTCTCGAGCACGGTGTGCAGGTCGTCCGCGAAGGTGTCGTAGTCGTAGCCGGTGGACGGCTGCGAGGACTGCCCGAACCCGCGGCGGTCGTAGGTGATCACGCGGTAGCCGGCCTCGAGGAGCGGCGGGACCTGCCCCTCCCACGAGTTGCCGTCGAGCGGGAAGCCGTGGATCAGCACGATCGGCTGGCCGGTCCCCTTGTCCTCGTAGTGCAGTTCGATGTCGACGCTGTTCTCGGTCCCGACGGTGATGGCACCCATGGTGGTTCCTTCCCTGAGCCTCGCGGAGAACGGGCGTTCTCCGTCGATGTGTCCTACAGTAGAGAACGTTCGTTCCCCGTGCAAGCGGGGGACGGTGAACACGCAGCGAACGGGGTACGTCCATGGCAGCCAACACGCTCTCGACCGTCGATCCCGACGTCCGGGCCCACATCGTCGACGTCGCCGACCGACTCTTCTACACGCGCGGCATCCAGTCCGTCGGCATGGACGAGATCCGCACCGCTGCCGGGGTCTCCCTCAAGAAGCTCTACGCGGCGTTCCCGGGCAAGGAACAGCTCATCGCCGCCGTCCTCGCCGACCGGCACGACGTCTGGGAGCGCGGCGTGCACGGAGCGGTCGACGCCGCCGTGATCCCGCGCGACAAGCTCCTGGCGATGTACGACTTCCTCGAGTCGTGGTTCGGCGACGACACCTTCCGCGGCTGCGGGTTCATCAACGCGTTCGGGGAGCTCGGCGCGACCTCCCCCGCGGTCGCCGAGATCGCGCGCGACCACAAGGACTCGTTCCAGCGGTTCGTGCAGGACCTCACCGCCGACGCGGTCCCCGACCCGGCACGCGCCGAGGAGCTCGCCGCGCAGCTCGCGCTCCTCGCCGAGGGCGCGCAGACCACCGCCGCCATCGCCGGCACGACCGAGCCGGCCGCGCACGCCCGCCGCGCCGCCGAGACCCTGATCGACGCCGCGACCCGCTGAGGGGCCGTTCCGCGCGTGGGAGGCCGTTCCGCGCGTGGGAGGCCGTTCCGCGTGTAGGAGGCCGTTCCGCGCGTAGGAGGCCGTTCCGCGCGTAGGAGGCAGTTCCGTCCTGCCTCCCATGCGCGATTCCGCTTTCCAGGTCGGCCGCGATGGGATGGAACGTACCCACAGGACGGACGGGAGGCGCGGGGCGGGGCCGCCACGGGCCTCCCGTCCGTAGGGTGGTTGCCATGGCAACCCCGTTCGACGAACCGAGCACCCTCCCCTACGCCCTCCCGCCGTTCCGCGACGTGCGACTCGAGCACTACCGACCCGCCTTCGACGCGGGCCTCGCCGAGCAACGCACCGAGGTCGAGGCGATCGCCGCCTCCACCGAGCCCCCGACCTTCGAGAACACGCTGGTCGCGCTCGAGCGCACCGGCCAGCGACTCGCCCGCGTCAGCCACGTGTTCTTCACGCTGTCGTCGGCGGACTCGACGCCGGAGCTGCACGACCTCGAGGCCGAGGTCTCCCCGCTGCTCGCCGCCCACCGCGACGCGATCACCCTCGACAGCCGGCTCTACGCGCGGGTCAGCGACGTCCGGGACGGGCTCGACAGCCGCACCGACCTCACCGACGAGGACCGCCGACTGGTGGAGCGCACGTACACCGAGATGACGCTCGCGGGCGCCGGGCTCGACGACGCCGGCAAGGAACGCCTGACCGCGATCAACCAGGAGCTCTCGACGCTCACCACGACCTTCGAGCGGAACCTGCTCGAGGACACGAACGACCTCGCGGTGCACGTGACCGACGAAGCCGAGCTCGACGGTCTCGACGACGGTGCGAAGTCCGCCGCCGCCGGTGCTGCCGCCGACCGCGGGCTCGAGGGCTGGCTCATCAGCCTGCCGCTCTACACCGGGCACCCGTGGCTCGCGTCCCTGGCGAACCGTGCCCTGCGCGAGCGCATCATGCGGGCGTCCCTGTCCCGTGGGCGCCGGGGCAACGCGCACGACAACCGCGCAGTTCTGCTCCGCATCGTCCGGCTCCGTGCCGAGCGGGCCGAGCTGCTCGGCTTCCCGAACCACGCCGCCGTGGTCACCGCCGACGAGACCGCGGGCACGCCCGAGGCCGTCGAGGGCCTGCTGTCCTCGCTCGTGCCGGCCGCCGCGGCGAACGCGGACGACGAGCGCGCCGTCCGGTCCCGCACCGTCGGGTTCGACGTCGAGGCATGGGACTGGGCGTACGCCACCGAGATCCTGCGCGGCGAGCAGTTCGCGGCGGACAGCTCGGCGCTCCGGCCGTACTTCGAGGCCGACCGGGTCCTGCACGACGGGGTCTTCCACGCCGCCGGCGAGCTCTACGGCCTGACCTTCACGGAGCGCCCGGACCTCCACGGCTACAACGACGAGGTCCGGGTGTTCGAGGTGCTCGGGTCGGACGGCGAGCAGGTCGGTCTGTACCTGCTCGACCTCTACACGCGGGACGGCAAGCGCGGCGGTGCGTGGATGAACCCGGTCGTCGAGCAGTCCGCGCTGCTCGGCACGCTGCCCGTCGTGGTGAACAACCTCAACGTGGCGAAGCCGGCCGCGGGGTCCCCGACGCTCCTCATCCAGGACGAGGTCGAGACCCTCTTCCACGAGTTCGGACACGCGCTGCACGGACTCATCGCCCGCACGACCTACCCGCGGTTCTCCGGCACGAACGTCGAGCGTGACTTCGTCGAGTTCCCCTCGCAGGTGAACGAGATGTGGGTGTCGTGGCCGTCGGTGCTGGCGAACTACGCCAAGCACCACGAGACCGGTGCGCCGCTGCCCCCGGAGCTCGTACTCGGCCTGAGCGACTCCGCCGGCTTCAACGAGGGCTTCGCGACCACCGAGTACCTCGCCGCAGCGCTGCTCGACCAGGCGTGGCACCGGCTCTCCGCAGCCGCCGCCGCGGAGGTCACGGACGTCGAGGCGTTCGAGCGTCAGGCGCTGCAGGACACCGGGATCGCGGTCGAGGCCGTCCCGCCGCGCTACTCGTCGACGTACTTCGCCCACACGTTCTCGGGCGGCTACGACGCCGGGTACTACGGCTACATCTGGTCCGAGGTGCTCGACGCCGACACGGTGGAGTGGTTCCGCGAGAACGGCGGGCTCTCGCGGGAGGTCGGCGAGCGGTTCGCGTCGAGGCTGCTCGGCGTCGGCGGCGCGAAGGACCCGCTCGAGGCGTACCGCGACTTCCGCGGCCGTGACGCCGAGGTCGGACCGCTGCTGCGTCGCCGCGGGCTGGAGTAGCGGGCCGCGGCGCCGGGCGCTTCCGGGCGTGCCGAGCGGAACCGGGCGTACCTGGTCGGAAGTTCCGACCAGGTACGCCCGATCTCACGTTCCATCGCAACCTCGGTGGGAAGAATCAGACAGCGGCCTGCGAGCTGCAGCGACTCCCCTGACGACGGAGGGCCCGCGCCGACGGCCCGGGCCCTCCGAGCGGCGGACTACGCCGACTTCTCCACGCGCTTCGCCCGGGGCCGCGGCACGATCGTCGGCGCAGCGTTCTCGAGCACGGACTCACGCGTGATGACCACCCGTGCGACGTCGTCCTCCGAGGGGACGTCGAACATCACCGGGCCGAGCACCTCTTCGAGGATTGCCCGGAGACCGCGGGCACCGGTCTGCCGCAGGACGGCGAGGTCGGCGATGGCCTCGAGCGCACCACGGTCGAACTCCAGCTCGACCCCGTCGATCTGGAACATCCGCTGGTACTGCTTCACCAGGGCGTTCTTCGGCTCGGTGAGGATCTGCATGAGCGCCGACTGGTCGAGCTGCGAGACCGTGGTCACGACCGGGAGACGACCGATGAACTCGGGGATGAGCCCGAACTTGTGCAGGTCCTCCGGCAGGACCTCGGCGTAGAGGTCCTGGTGGTCGGTGGCGCTGTGCAGCGGTGCCCCGAACCCGATCCCCCGCTTGCCGACGCGGGAGGAGACGATGTCCTCGAGCCCGGCGAACGCACCCGCCACGATGAAGAGCACGTTCGTCGTGTCGATCTGGATGAACTCCTGGTGCGGGTGCTTCCGACCGCCCTGCGGCGGCACGGAGGCGACCGTGCCCTCGAGGATCTTGAGCAGCGCCTGCTGCACGCCCTCGCCCGACACGTCGCGCGTGATCGAGGGGTTCTCGGCCTTGCGGGCGATCTTGTCGACCTCGTCGATGTAGATGATGCCGGTCTCGGCACGCTTCACGTCGTAGTCGGCCGCCTGGATGAGCTTGAGGAGGATGTTCTCGACGTCTTCGCCGACGTAGCCCGCCTCGGTGAGGGCGGTGGCGTCCGCGACGGCGAACGGCACGTTGAGACGCTTCGCCAGCGTCTGGGCGAGGTAGGTCTTGCCGCAGCCCGTGGGGCCGATCAGCAGGATGTTCGACTTCGCGATCTCGACGTCGTCGCGGTCTTCCGCCGCGGTGATCTGCCCCTGCGCACGGATCCGCTTGTAGTGGTTGTAGACGGCCACGGCCAGGGAGCGCTTCGCCGGGTCCTGCCCGATGACGTACTCCTGCAGGAAGTCGAAGATCTCGCGCGGCTTCGGGAGCTCGAACTCACCGCTGCCGGTGTCCTCGCCCGCCTCGGCCAGACGCTCCTCGATGATCTCGTTGCACAGCTCGACGCACTCGTCGCAGATGTACACGCCGGGACCGGCGATCAGCTGCTGGACCTGCTTCTGGCTCTTGCCGCAGAAGGAGCACTTGAGCAGGTCAGCGCTCTCCCCGATGCGTGCCATGTCGGTGCCCTCCCTGGTTGACCGGTGCAGGCCGATGCCCTGCCCGACTGTGGACGAGCCTAATCGCAACCGGTGACACCGACCGCGACGCCGGGCCGGTTTCGTCCGACGCGTTCGCCCAGGGCGTTCGATCCTGCTACCGTGTCCTCGACTTCTCTACAACTTGTAGAACTCTGCTCCGGAAGGAACCCCATGCCCAAGCGTCTCGCCGTCGTCGGCACCGCGACCCTCGGCGTCACCGCTGCGATCGTCCTCGGCACCGCTGGTGTCGCCAGCGCCCACGTGTCGGCCACCGCCACCTCGACGGCGGCGAACTCGTACACGACGGCGACGTTCTCGCTGCCGCACGGCTGCGACGGGTCGCCGACCACGCGGATCGCCTTCGAGGTGCCCGAGTCGATCATCGAGGTGACCCCGACGGTGAACCCGAACTGGACGATCACGAAGACGACCGAGCCGTACACGAGCGCCTCGGCCGCCAGCGACGACGAGTCCGCCGAGGACGCCGGCGAGCGCGTCACGAGCGTCGTCTACACCGCGAAGACGCCGCTCCCCGCCGACGAGCGCGACACCTTCTCGCTCTCCTTCTCGCTGCCCGACGGCAAGGCCGGAGACATCGTCGAGTTCCCCGTCGTGCAGACCTGCGAGAGGGGTTCGGTCGACTGGAACCAGGAGCAGAAGGCCGGCGAGGCCGAGCCGGAGCACCCCGCGCCCTCGATCACGCTGACCGCGGCGGAGGCCGCCGGCGACGACGACGACCACGGCGCGCACGGTGCCGAGGCGACCGAGGCCGCCGCCGCATCGTCCACCACCCCCGCCGACCCCGACCTGGTCGGCCGCTTCCTCGGCCTCGGCGGTCTGGTGCTCGGCGCCGTCGCCCTGGTGGTCGCGGTCGCGAACACGCGCCGTCGGAGCGCCTCCAAGTGATGCACCGCGTCGAGCGTCGTGCGCGTGGGCGGTCGCGGGCCTGGAGGCTCGTGGCCGGCACCGCCGCATCCGTCGCCATCGCGGGCGGTGCGGTCCTCGGACTCGCCGGTCCCGCCAGCGCGCACAACTACATGGTCGCCTCGACCCCGAAGGTGGACGGCACGCTGACGTCGCTGCCCGAGGCGTTCGAGATCACCACGAACGACAAGCTGCTCGACATCGGCGGGAGCGACTCCGGGTTCGCCTACCGGGTCGTCGGCCCGGACGGGAAGTACTACGAGGACGGCTGCCTCGACGTCGACGGCCCGTCGATGACCACGAAGGCCGCACTCGGCGCCTCCGGCAAGTACACCGTCGAGTGGCAGATCGTCTCCGCGGACGGCCACACCGTGTCGGACGAGTACGCCTTCACCTGGGACGCCCCGTCCGGCTTCACCCCGGCGACGGGCTCCGCGAAGCCGCCGGTCTGCGCCACCGCCGGCAGCGACGCGAGCGCCGGCGCGGAGACCACGGGCACGGCGTCGGGCGGCGGCGGGTCCGCTGCGTCCGACGCGCTCTGGATCGGCGCCGGGGGCATCGTCCTGGTCGGCGTCGTCGTCGCCGTCCTGCTGCTCCTCCGTCGCCGCCCGGCTCCGGCTGCCGACGACTCCGACGAGGACTGACGCCCGCCGCACGAGGAAGGCCCCGCACCGATCGGTGCGGGGCCTTCCTCGTGCGGTGCGTCGGTGTTACTTGACGAGCGCCGGCAGGTTCTTGCGGCTCGTGAGGACCTGGTCGATCAGGCCGTACTCGAGGGCTTCCTCGGCGGACATGATCTTGTCGCGCTCGATGTCGTTGTTGACCTGCTCCGGCGTGCGGTTCGAGTGCTTCGACAGCGTCTCCTCGAGCCAGGTGCGCATGCGGAGGATCTCCGCCGCCTGGATCTCGATGTCGGACGCCTGACCGCCACCCTGCTGGGTCGCGGGCTGGTGGATGAGCACCCGGGCGTTCGGCAGCGCGAGACGCTTGCCGGGGGTGCCGGCAGCGAGGAGCACCGACGCGGCCGAGGCCGCCTGGCCCAGGCACACCGTCTGGATCTGCGGACGGATGTACTGCATCGTGTCGTAGATCGCCGTCATCGCGGTGAACGAGCCACCGGGCGAGTTGATGTACATCACGATGTCGCGGTCCGGGTCCATCGACTCGAGCACGAGCAGCTGGGCCATGACGTCGTCGGCCGACGCGTCGTCGACCTGCACGCCGAGGAACACGATGCGGTCCTCGAACAGCTTCGCGTACGGGTCCTGCCGCTTGTAGCCGTAGGCCGTGCGCTCTTCGAAGCTCGGCAGGATGTACCGATCAGTGGGGGCCGGGACGTTCTGCGCGCCACCGAGCATGGGGAGATGCATTCTCGTTTCCTTTTCTTCGGTGGGTCGGGTCAGGACTGGGCGTCGGGCTCGGCCGCTTCGGTGGGGGTCTCGCCGTCGCCGACGGTGCCGCCACCGCCGATGACCTCGGCCGACGAGGCACGGAGGTGGTCGACGAAGCCGTACTCGAGGGCTTCCTGCGCCGTGAACCAGTTGTCGCGGTCGTTGTCCTTGAGGATCTGCTCGATCGACTTGCCGGTCTGCTCGGCCGTGAGCTCCGCCATCCGCTGCTTCATGTCGAGGATGACCTTCGCCTGCGTCTGGATGTCGGCAGCGGTCCCGCCGAAGCCACCGGACGGCTGGTGCAGGAGCACGCGGGCGTTCGGCGTGATGTAGCGCTTGCCCGGGGTGCCGGACGAGAGCAGGAACTGCCCCATCGACGCGGCGAGGCCGATGCCCACCGTGACGATGTCGTTCGGCACGAACTGCATCGTGTCGTAGATCGCCATGCCGGCGGTGATCGAGCCGCCGGGCGAGTTGATGTAGAGGTAGATGTCCTTCTCAGGGTCCTCGGCGGCGAGCAGCAGCAGCTTGGCTGCGATCTCGTTCGAGTTGTCGTCGCGGACCTCGGAGCCGAGCCACACGATCCGGTCTCTCAGAAGGCGGTCAAAAACACTGGGGTTCAGTGTTGCTTCGGCCATGGAAAAGCTCCCGTTCAGTTGTCGCTTGTTGTCGAACTTATCGGGTGCAACGCACCACTTCGCGTCTGTTCGCTGTCGGCAATGCGGGTGGCCCGCAAACGGACTGGAGGCGCGGTGCCAGCTGGCACCGCGCCTCCAGTCCGAGAGGTGGTCGCGGACTACTCCGCGTCCTCCGCGGGGGTCTGTGCGACGCCCGCCGTGAAGGCGGAGAGGTCGACGTCGTCGCCGTTGGAGTCCTTGACGGTCACCTTGGAGAGGACGGTCGCGACCGCCTTCGAGCGGGCGACCTCGCCGACCATGCCCGGGATCTGCCCGTTCTGGTCGATCACCTTGATGAACTCGCCCGGCTCCATGCCGTACTGCGCCGCAGCCTGGATGAGGTACTGGGTCAGTTCCTCCTGGGAGACCTGGATCTCCTCCTTCTCGGCGATGGAGTCGAGGAGGATCTGCGAGCGGAAGGCCTTCTCGCTGGACTCGGAGACCTCCTTGCGGTGCTCGTCGTCCTCGAGGCGGTTCTCCTGCTCGAGGTGACGGTGCACCTCGTCCTCGATGAGCTTCTCCGAGATCGGGATGTTGACGTCCTCGATGAGCTTCTCGACGAGCTTGTCGCGAGCCGCGGCGCCCTGACCGAAGGTCTTGGACTTCGCGATCTGCTCCTTGAGGTCCGCCTTCAGCTCGTCGATCGTGTCGAACTGGCTGGCGATCTGCGCGAACTCGTCGTCGGCCTCGGGGAGCTCGCGCTCCTTGACGGCGGTGACGGTCACGGCGATCTGCGCGGTCTCGCCCTCGCGGTCGCCGCCGACGAGCTTCGACTCGAAGGTGGTGGACTCGCCGGCGGTGAGGGACTCGAGCGCCTCGTCGATGCCCTCGAGCAGGTCGCCCGAACCGATCTCGTAGGAGACGCCGGTGGCCGAGTCGACCTCGTCGTCAGCGATGGTGGCGGTCAGGTCGATCTGGGCGAAGTCACCCGTGGTCGCCGGACGGTCCACCGTCACGAGCGTGCCGAAGCGGGTGCGCAGGTTCTGCAGCTCCTCTTCGATCTCGTCGTCCGACACCTCGACGGCGTCGACGGTCAGCTCGTACTTGTCGTACTCCGGCAGGTCGAACTCGGGACGCACGTCCACCTCGAAGGTGAGGACGAGGTCGCCCGTGAAGTCCTTGACGTTCGGGAGCTCGGCGACGTCGGCCTCGGCGCGACCGAGGATGCGCAACTCCTGCTCCTCCACCGCCTGGCGGTAGAAGTTGTCGATGGCGTCACCGACGGCGTGGTTGAGGACCTCGCCGCGGCCGACGCGCTGGTCGACGATCGCCGGCGGGACCTTGCCCTTGCGGAAGCCGGGGATGTTGATCTGCTCGGCGATGTGCTTGTAGGCGTGGTCGATGCTCGGCTTGAGATCTTCCGGCGTCACGTTCACGGTGAGCTTGACGCGGGTGTCGCTCACCTTGTCGACGGTGCTGGTGGCCAAGGGGAGTACTCCTGTTGGTTGACGTTCGTGTGGTCGGTGTTCTGGTGGACCTGGTCGGGGCGACAGGATTTGAACCTGCGACCTCCCGCTCCCAAAGCGGGCGCTCTACCAAGCTGAGCTACGCCCCGTTCGACTGGGCCAGGGGTGTCCGCTCACGCCGGCAGGCGCATGCGACGCCGATGAGTCTAGCGGTCCCCTGGTGGTCGGTTCCCGGGAGGTTCGGAGTCGTCCTCCGTGTCGTCTCCCGCGCGTCGTCGCAGCCCCTGGCGCCACTGCACGCCGACCGCGACCTGCACGACCAGCGCAGCGACCACCAGCGCGAACCCGGCGATGACCCGCCACACGTGCAGCAACGTGTGCGCGGGCTGCGCCTGGGGATCACCGAAGACCTCCGGCCGCAGCGAGAACACGACCGCGGCGAAGAGCACGAGCACGTAGGAGACGACCCGGGACCGCTTGATCCGCCGGGCATCGGCGTCGGTCGGCGGGAGCATCACACGGGGTGGCATGTCGGTACTCGTTCGTCCGCTACGATGGTCGGGCTGCGACACGTGCGCAGCGCGGGGATGTAGCTCAATGGTAGAGCCCCAGTCTTCCAAACTGGCCACGCGGGTTCGATTCCCGTCATCCCCTCCACTTCCAGCTGGCACTGCGCCGACGCTCGATTCCCGTCATCCCCTCCACCCCCGCTTGCTGACGATCATGGCCCACCGAGTTCGAGGGTGATCGTCGGGGCATCGCCCAGTTCGACGTTCGCACGCCTGCGCTCCGCCGCCCGCAGCGGCACGAGGTACCCGCCGTCCTTCGGGAAGAGCGACGTCGTCCAGCTCACGGAACCGATGGTCACGCGTGCCGGGATCACTCCCCACCCGTAGGTCAGCACCGGGGCGAGCTCGTGGATGACCTCGGCGGTGTCCGGGGGCACGACCGCGTAGTAGAACGGCGCCGGCCCGCGCCACTCGGTCACCTCGCCGTCGAACTCGAGCTCCACGCCGCGATCGTACGACCACCCGACCAGCCCCGCACGGTGCGACGCTGCGCCGACAGTGTGCGAGCCTCCGCGCACTGTGCGACGCTTCGGCCGTCGCACCGTGCGCGGAACCTCGCACACTGGCATGCCGGCCAGGAGCAACGGACGCAACCCGCGAGACGGACGCGCCCCGCGCCTCCCGGCCGGTGCCGAGGAGACGCGGGGCGCGAGCCGCCGCTGCGGACGCGACTACCGGTACGTCGCGGCCTGCCCGTAGAGCTTCTGGGTCATGGCGGACACGTAGGCAGACTTATCGCCTCCCGGCAGGTTGTACGTCATGAACACGCCGTAGCCGTCAGCGACCGTCCGCGACGCGAGCGACACCGCGGTGGACTGCGCCGTGTTCTGGATGTCGACCGCGGCCGGGGACAGCTTCGACTTCGACAGCCCCGGGATCGACGGCGCCGAGTAGGTGCCGTAGTAGGGGTTCCACGCGTAGTCCAGCTTCGAGCCGATGGTGCTGCTCGACGAGGACAGCGACGACGCCGCCGGGCCGATGTCGTAGAACGAGATGAGCTTGCTCGGCATCTGGGCGCGCAGCGCGGTGATGAGCCAACCGATCGACTGCTGGTTCGGCTGCGGGGTGCCGTTCGTGCCGTAGTCGGCGTACTCGTCGTCGAGGTCGACCCCGTCGAGCCCGTACTTCGTGACGGTGGCGGCGACCTGCGAGGCGAAGTCCGAAGCGGCGGCCTGGGTCGGGAAGTTGGCGATGCCGGCGCCCTGGTGGTTGCCGAGGATCGACAGCGACACCTTGATCCCCTTCGCCTGCAGGGGCTTGATCTGGGTGGCGGCGGCGTCGAGCGTCGCCTGCACCTTGTCGTTGTTGTACAGGACGGCCTTCGACCCGTTCCAGTTGATGTTGGCGGCGAAGATGATCGCGACGTCGAACGCGTTCGCACCGTTCGCCAGCTGGTAGCGGCCGACGTTGGCGAGCTGGTCGTTGTTCACCTCGACGTACGCGATGCTCGTCGGCCCCGACTTCGTCGCGGCGGTCGAGGCCGGCGCGGCACCCGCGGTCGGCGCTGCCGTCGCTGCGGACGGCACGAGCGGCGCCGCCACCATCGCGGCGATGGCCGCCACGATCCCGAACTTGATGGACTTCTTCATGACACTCCTCTTCGAGTGACGAACCGGCCGGCGGTCGCCGACCGGGCCGGCGCCGGGACACCCGGAGTCCCGGCGCCGGGGTCTCAGCCGCGCACGCGCGGGAAGCGGACGGTGCGCACTTCGTAGGCGTCGACGGCGAAGGACGACGCGTCGAGGGCGGCAGCACCGCCGCGCGGCTCCTCGAGCAACGTGACCTCGGTGGCCGGTCCGAAGACGGCCCCGTCGGCGTCCGACACCGCGATCGCACCGGTCCCCCGCTGCCCCACCGGCTCGTACACGCGGACGACCAGGTCGCCGGACCGGTCGTCGGCGAGCTTGACGCTCGACAGCACGACGTCGCCGGACACCTCGACGAGCGGCGCGAAGCCGTGCGCCCCGGTGACGGCCCGCGCCCCCGCGTTCATCCGCACGCCGGCGGAGGTCGCTCCGAGCTGGTCGGTGCCGATGACGATGCCGTACCGGTGCGTCTGCAGGCCCTGGTCGGTCTCGGGGTCGGGGAACCGCGGTGCCCGGAGCAGCGAGAGCCGCACTGTCGTGGTGACGTGCCCGTCGACGGCGTCACGGGTGGTGTCGAACCCGTGGATCGAGTCGTTGACGAGCGCGACGCCGAAGCCCGGCTCCGAGACGAGCACGTAGCGGTGCATCGAGGTCTCGAACTTCGCGGCCTCCCACGAGGTGTTCGTGTGCGTCACCCGCTTCTGGGCGCCGAACTGCGTCTCGGCGACGGTGTGCTCGGCGCGGACGTCGAGCGGGAATGCCACCTTGAGGAACTTCTCGGTCTCGTGCCAGTCGGTCGTCTGGCCGAACTCGAGCGTCCGGGAGCCCGGCGCGAGCGTGATCTCCTGGCGCACGGTCGAGTCGCCGAACGCGCGCTGCACGACCACCCGTGCGACACCGTCGGCGTCCACCGACGCGTCCACCGACGTCACCGCGACCAGGTCCTCGACCCGGTTGCGGTAGTAGCGGTCCACGTCCCACGCGTCCCACATGTTCGGGAAGTCCTGGTGCAGCTGCAGCAGGTTCGCTGCCTGGCCGGCCGCGATCGCCTCGCGTCCGGTGGTCAGGTCGACGGCGCTCGTCACGAGACCGCGTCCGTCGACGACGACCCGCACCAGGTCGTTCGCCAGGACGTGACCACCGTCCTGCGCGGTGAGCGTCACCGGGGTCGCGTCCGGCACGTCGGTCGCCAGGACCGCACCCTGCGCGGGCGCACCGGCCTGGAGGAACGGGGCCGGGTTCACGACGACCGTCGCGTCGCCGGGACCGGCCAGTGCCGACAGGGCGCGCTCGATGATCGCGGTGAGGGCAGCGGCCGTCTCGGCGTACTTCGCCACGGCCTCGCGGTGGACCCAGGCGATCGAGGTGCCGGGCAGGATGTCGTGGAACTGCTGCAGCAGCACCTGCTGCCAGAGGGCGTCCAGCTCGTCGTACGGGTAGGCGAAGTCGGTCCGTGCCGCGGCCGTCGTCGCCCAGAGCTCGGCCTCGATGAGGAGTTGCTCGCACCGCCGGTTGCCCTGCTTCGTGCCGTGCTGGCTCGTGAGCGTGGCGCGGTGCAGCTCGAGGTAGAGCTCCCCCACCCACACGGGCGGGTCGGCGAGCTCGGCCTTCGCGCGGTCGAAGAACACGTCGGGGTGCTCCCAGCGCACCTTCGCGCTGCCCTCGAGGTCGGCCAGGCGCTTCGCGGTGCCGGTCATCTCGCGGGTGGTGCCGCCGCCGCCGTCACCCCAGCCGACGGGCGCGATCGACCCGGTGGCGAGTCGGTTCTCGCGGAACTGCCGCGAGGCCTTCGCGACCTCGCTGCCGGACAGCCGCGAGTTGTAGGTGTCCATCGACGGGAAGTGCGAGAACACCCGCGAGCCGTCGATGCCCTCCCAGAGGAACGTGTGGTGCGGGAACTTGTTCACCTGGTTCCAGGAGATCTTCTGCGTGAAGAACCACTCGAAACCCGCGCGGCGCATGAGCTGCGGCAGCGCCGGCGAGTACCCGAAGCTGTCCGGCAGCCAGACGCCCTTCGGTCGGATGCCGAACTCCCGCTCGAAGAACCGCTGGCCCTGCGAGAACTGCCGCACGATGCTCTCGCCCGTCGGCATCACGGTGTCGGACTCGACCCACATGCCGCCGATCGGCAGGAACCGTCCGGCCTGCACCGCGGCCTGCACCCGGGCGTAGACCTCGGGCCGGTGCTCCTTGATCCAGGCGTACTGCTGCGCACTCGACATGCCGTACAGGAAGTCGTCGGTCTGGTCGATGAGCTCGGTCATCGTGGAGGTGGTGCGGGCGACCTTCCGGATGGTCTCGCGGACGGGCCACAGCCACGCCGAGTCGATGTGCGCGTGGCCGACGGCGGAGATCGTGTGCGCCGAGGCCTCGGCCGGGGCGGCGAGCACCTCGGCGAGCGCTGCTCGGGCGTCCCCGGCGGTCGCTGCGATGTGCTGCAGGTCGAGGCGGTCGAGTGCGTCGTCGAGCGCCTGCAGGATGCGCATCCGGCGGGGGCCCTCGGGCAGCTCGGCCTGCAGTTCGAGCAGGACGTCGATGTCGAGGGCGAGTTCGTGCACCTCGGACTCGAACACGGCCAGGTCCATCCGGCGCGACGTGTACAGGCGCTTCGACGACGAGGTCTGGACGTCGCCCTCGTGCGTGACGAGGAAGGGGTGGTAGTCGAGCAGCACGGGGTTGGACGCCGCCTCGACGAACAGCTCGACGGGCTCGCCGCCGACCGCTTCCTCGGCGAC
Organism: Curtobacterium sp. SP.BCo; assembly: GCF_051903265.1. Lineage (GTDB taxonomy): Bacteria > Actinomycetota > Actinomycetes > Actinomycetales > Microbacteriaceae > Curtobacterium. Next base: position 1,680,235 of record NZ_CP194337.1, on the reverse strand, counting down.
GAGCACCCACTGGTTCCGCGGGTTGATCGACTTCACCGGCGTGCCGTCGGCCAGGTACACGAGCCCCTCGCACTGGAAGCCGGGCATGTTCTTGTCGAACCCGAGGTCGATGACGGCCTCCACCCGACGACCGGCCCAGTCGGTCGGGACGGTCCCGGTCAGCCGGAACCACGTCGTACCCCACGCGGCACCCCACGTCGTGCCCACCTCGTACGGGGTGAACTCGAGCGCGAGCCCTTCCGACGGCGGGATCGGCTCCCCCGGCAGCTCGTGCCACCCGGTGTCGAGCGACGTCGCCGTCGCGTGCACGGCCGGCAGGATCCGTTCGTCGAGGACGCGTCGCGCCCGGCCGGTGGTGAGGGGGATGTCGTCGTGCATGGGGACCTTCCTGGTGGTGCGGGAACGTGCGTGCGGTCAGGCCATCGTCGCCGGGTGGGCGACCGACAGCCGGGCGGCGGTGGGGGTGTCGTCGGGGACCTCGACGCACCGGGTGATGCCGCGGGCGTCGAGCAGGGCGGTGTCGGACGTGCGGGAGCGCAGGACGACCTGTGGACCCCGGCCGTCCGGTGCCTGGACGGCGAGGTCGAGCCACGCGGCGGCGAACCGTCCGCCGGGGGCGCAGTCGGCGCGCACACCGGCCCGGTCGGAGCCGTCGGGGAGCACGTCGTCGAGCACGAGTGCGGTCGACGTCGGGGCCGCCGGCGTCACGGCGCGATGGCCGGCCGAGCGGGCGAGCGCTGCGAAGGCCTCCCCCGCGGGCTTCAGCCGGCCGTCGTTCGTGAACAGGCCGAGGTCGTACTCGAGCTCCGGGAAGTCCGCGAGTGACCGCGAGACGTCGTGCGAGCACCACCACGTGACCCCGAGCGCCTGCTGCGTGTCGAGCACGTGGCGGATCGTCTGCTCGGTGAACGCGGCGGCGTCGTCCGGGTCGACGACGTTCGTCGGGGCGCCGACCTCCTGGAGCCAGTTCGGCCGGGCGGGGTCGCGGTTCCAGGCGGCGGCGAGCTGGAGAAGGTACTCCCCGTGCCGCACCGACCCGGGTCCGAGTGCGCCGTGCAGTGCCGCCGAGCCGTTGAACACCCACGAGTGCGTGACCGTGGCGTCGCCGTGGTCCGCCGCGTGCTCCGGTCCGAACGGCTGCGCGTCGTCGTACCAGGCCGCGTCGTACTGCGCGACGGTCACCAGCGGGGCGGAGCCGTGCCGTGCCTCCAGGCCGGATGCACCGGACGCACCGGACGCACCGGCGGCACCGGACGCACCGGACGCACCGGCCAGGCCTCGCCGGGCGGCGGCGACCATCGCCGCCGCCCACGCGTGCCCCTGCTCCGCCGTGATGTCGTGCGGTGCCGGGTGCGGCGCGTGCGCGAACTGGTTCACCTCGTTGCCGATGGTGATCCCGAGGAGGTTCGGCTTGTCGGCGACCGCTGCGGCGAGCGCCTCCACGTACGCGGCGGTGGACGCCACGACCTCCGGGTCCGTGAACATGTTCCGCCGGTGCCAGCTGTCCAGCCACGACGGCACGAAGTCGAAGCTCGACAGGTGTCCCTGCAACGCGTCGACGTTGACGTCCAGGCCGAATGAGCCCGCGATGTCGACCACCGTGGCGACGTCCCGCAGCGCGGACTGCCGGATGAGGGTCCGGTTGGGCTGCACGACCGGCCAGAGCGGGAAGATCCGCACGTGGTCAGCGCCGAGCGACGCGATCTGCTCCAGGTCGCGCGCGGTGTCCGACGGTGAGAAGTCGAGCCACGAGTGGAACCAGCCGACCGACGGGGTGTGGTTGACGCCGAAGCGCATCAGCCCTTCACCCCGCCCTCTTCGACGCCCTTGAAGAAGAAGCGCTGCAGGATCGCGAAGATCACCGCGATCGGGATGAACGCGATCATCGTGCCGGCCGCGATCATCCGCTGGTCGGTCGCGAACGTGCCCTGCAGGTACTGCAGCCCGACCGTCAGGGTCAGCTTGTCCGGGGACTGCAGGACGATGAGCGGCCAGAGGAAGTCGTCCCAGGCGCCGATGAACGAGAAGATCGCGATGACGGCGATGGTCCCCTGCACGGCGGGCAGCGAGATGTACCGGAGCCGCTGGAGGGCGTTCGCCCCGTCCATCACGGCGGCCTGGTCGATCTCCTCGGGGATCTGCCGGAACGCGTTGAACATCAGCAGGACGTTGAGCGCGGCGATCATCCCGGGCAGGGCGACGCCGACGAGGGAATCGGCGAGGCCGAGGTCCTTCACGGTGACGAACTGGGAGATGATCGTCGCCTCGCCCGGCAGCACCAGGGTCGCCAGGAACAGGCCGAGCACCGCCTTGCGGAACCGCCACTGCAGCCGTGCGAGGGCGAAGCCGGCGAGGGTGGCGAACAGGATGTTCCCGAGCACGTCGATCGCGGCGACGACGAGGGAGTTGCCGATGTACCCGAACACCGGGATCGCCTCGCCGACCCGGAGGTAGTTGCCGAACGTCGGTCGGGTCGGGATGAACGACGGGTTCGCCGTGTAGATGTCCTCACCGGTGCCCTTGAGCGAGGTGGACAGCTGCCAGAGGAACGGCCCGATGGTGATGAAGAGCACCACGACGAGCAGGACGTAGCGGAGCACCTTCTCGCGGGTGGACATGACGCCCCACGCGGCTCGGCGCCGCTTGCGGGGCGGCCTGGAGGCACGGCCCGCGTCCGTCGCGCCGGCCACGTCCGGCGCGGGTGCGGCCGCGCCGGCGGCGCCCCCGAGGGCGGGTTCGGTGGTCGAGGTCGTGTTGGTCACTTGTCCGCCTTGCTGTTCATCCGGGCGAGGGCGAGCATCGGGATGAGCGTCACGACGAAGAGCAGGAGGCTCAGGGCGGACGCGTAGCCGAGGTTGCCGGTGAAGCCGCGGGCGTACTGCTGGATGAGCATGACGAGCGAGTTGTCCTGCCCGCCCGGTCCGCCCGTGCCGTTGGTGAGGATGTAGAGCTCGCTGAACACCCGGAGCGCGCTCACGCAGACGAGGATGCCGACGAGGGTCATCGTCCCGCGGACGCCCGGCATGGTCACCGACCAGAACCGCCGTACGGAACCGGCGCCGTCGAGCGCAGCGGCCTCGTGCAGGTCCTTGCCGACGTTCCCGAGGGCCGCCAGGAAGATGATCATGTAGTACCCGAGGCCCTTCCAGACCGTCAGGCTGATCGCGCTGAACACCAGCAGCCACCGGTCGGTGAGGAACGGGATCGAGCTCTGCACGATCCCGAGGTGCTGCGCCATCTCGTTGATGACCCCGCGGTCGTCGAGGATCCAGTTCCAGATCAGCCCGACGACCACGGCGCTGGCGATCACCGGCGTGTAGTACGCGGTGCGGAAGAACGCGATGCCGGGGAGCTTCCGCTCGACGAGCACCGCCATGAGGAGCGGCAGCACCGTCAGGAGCGGCAGGCACACCGCCATGTAGATGACGCTGTTGAGGAGCGCTTCCCAGACCTGTGGGTCTGCGAGCAGCGTCTCGAAGTTCTGCAGGCCCACCCACTGGCTCACGCCCCCGAGCGGGCTGGCGTTCGTGAACGACAGCCGGACGGTGTTGATCGACGGCCAGAGACTGAACGCGAGCAACCAGACGAGCGCCGGCAGGACGAGCAGCCAGGGCGTGAACCAGCGGTTGGCGCGCATCAGCTGTTCGCCAGCAGGCTGTTCATCTTGGTCTGCGCGGTCTGCAGCGCCTTCTCGGGGGTCGTGCCGCCCTTCATCGCCAGCGCGATCTGCTGGTCGAGGAAGTCCGTCATCGCCGAGTTCGCCTCGACCGGGTTGAGGTTCTTCGCGGTCTTCAGCGCGTCGTTGGCGAGCACGCGGGCCTTCCCCTCGACCGTGCCGTCGTCCTTCGAGAAGTACGGGTCGGACTGCGACGAGGTGGTCGACGGGAAGATGTTGACCAGGTGCGCGAACGCCTCCTGGTTCTTCGCGTTCGTCATGAAGGCGGCCAGTGCCTCGGCCGTTGCGACGTGCTTGCTCTTTGCGCTGACGCTGAGGCCCTGCACGTACAGCGGCGGGTTGTCGAGCGCCGCGGACACGACGATGTTGCCCTTGAGCGACGGGTTGTTCTTCTCGAAGTCGCTGATCGCCGTGGCGCCGCCGGTGGTCCAGGCCACCTTGCCCTGCGTGAACAGGGTGGAGTTGCCGAGGTAGTCGGTGTTCAGGACCGACGAGGGCATGAGGCCCTCCTTGTAGGCCTTGGCGTACTTCGCGATGAGGTCGGCGGCCTTCGAGGAGTTCGCGAAGGTGAACTTCGTGCCCTGGTCGTTGATGATCCTCACGCCGGCGAGCGAGAAGTCCGACAGGCCGGGCTTGCGGCTCATCAGGTAGTCGTCCGGGCACTTCTGGTGCATGGTCTCGGCCTGCGAGAAGAGCTCGTCCGTGGTCTTCGGCGGGTTCGCCGGGTCGAGGCCGCACTGCTCGAACATGCTCTTGTTCCAGTAGTCGACGTCCGTGTTGAGGTACCACGGGTAACCGAAGGTGCCGTCGACGCCCTTGTAGTCGTACGCCGCCAACGCACCCTTGACGTAGGTGCTGGAGAGCTTCGGGTCGTCCTTCGCCACGTCCTGCAGGAACCCGCGCTTGGCGAGCGGCAGCGCGATGTCCGGCGGCAGGTTGATCACGTCCGGCAGGGAGTTCGACGACGCCTGGCTGAGGACCTTGTCGGCGTACCCGTCGCCGGGCTGGTCGACGAGCTTGACCTTCGCGTCCGGGTACTGCTTCTCGAAGTCCTTGATCACGCCGTTGAGGTAGTCCGTGTAGGTCGGGGTCAGCGCCCAGGTCTGCAGGGTGATCGACCCCTCGACCTTCCCGCTCCCGCTGCCGCTGTCGGCACCGCTGCCGCTCGAGCAGGCGGTCAGCGCCAGGGCTGTGACGGCCGCTCCGGCGAGGAGCGCCACGGCGCGTCCCGTCGTCCTGCGTGTGGTGTTCTTCATCGCTCGTGACTCCTTCGTCGTGCTGCGACAGCTGCTTCGTCGTGCTGCGACTGCTGCTTCGTCGCGCTGCGGATGGTGCTGAACCGGTTCAGTTGGATGGGCCAGTTCGTGCAATGGCAGCGATGTTTGCGAACTAAAGCGCTATAGTCAAGTCTGTGGCCAAGAACCGTCGCACGACGATCGCCGACATCGCCGCTCGCGCCGGCGTGTCCATCAGCGCGGTCTCCTTCGCGCTCAACGACCGGCCCGGGGTGTCCGACGAGACCCGTGCCCGGGTCCGTGCCGTCGCCCGTGAACTCGACTGGCAACCGCACACCGCAGCACGTGCCCTCGGCGGCGCGAAGGCCGGGTCGATCGGCTTCGTGCTGAACCGGCCGGCCCGGACGCTCGGCACCGAGTCGTTCTTCGGCGACCTGATCTCCGGCATCCAGCTCGGGCTCGCCGGCTCCCACGTCGGCATGAACCTGCTCGTCGCACGCGACGCCGCCGAGGAGCTCGACACCTACCGGGACTGGTGGCGTGGACACCGGGTCGACGGCGTGATCGTGATCGACCCGCGGCGCGACGACGAGCGACTCGCCCTGCTCGCCGAACTCGGCATGCCGACCGTCGTCGTCGGGTCGCACCCGTCACCGGAGGGTACGGCGCCGAGCGTGTGGATCGACGACTCGGACGCCACCGACACCGTACTGCGCTACCTGCACGCACTCGGGCACCGCCGGCTCGCCCACGTGGCCGGACGACCGGAGTTCGAGCACACCGCGATGCGGATCGACCGTGTCCGGGCGTTCACCACCACCGAGGGACTCGAGGACGCGGTGTCGATCCCGACCGACTACTCCGCCGAGGCCGGCGCGGCCGCGACCCGAGCGCTGCTGTCCCGGAGCGTCCGCCCCACCGCGATCGTCTACGACAACGACGTGCTGGCGGTCGCCGGCCTCGGGGTGGCGAGCGAGATGGGCGTGGCGGTGCCGGGCGACGTGTCCGTCGTGTCGTTCGACGACTCGGCGATGGTCCGGCTCGTCCGACCGTCGATCACCTCGTTGACCCGCGACACGGTCGAGCTCGGGCAGCGTGCGGCGACGCTCCTGCGCGAGCAGATCGACGCCGGGTCGCCGCTGCCGTCCCGACCCGGGCCGTCGCTGACCCTGAGCGTGCGGGAGTCGACCGGGCGCGTCCGGCCCTGAGCCTCGCAGCGTGCGAGGCTGCGCCCGCAGTGTGCGAGGTTCCGTGCACGGTGCGACGCCGCAACTCTCACACGGCAGGCGGAACCTCGCACCGTGGAGCGACCTCGCACCGTGCGAGTCCCGGCACGCGCGACCACGACACGCCGATCGCGGATCGTCCGGACGCCCGACGTGCGCGCCGGACTTGACGTCGATTCGAACACACGTTCGAATGGCTTCGTGGGACGGCGTCGCGAGAACCGGTGGCAGCCCCCGGAGCACCCGGAGGTCGAACGTCCGCGCGCCTACTCGCTGTCCGAGGACGCCCGCGGGCCCGACGTGTGCCATGCCGTCACCCCCGTGCCGGTGTGGGCGTGGATCCAGTTCCCCACGTTCCACGTCCGGGTGAAGGCGTTCGCGAAGAGCTGGACCCGGGACGCCGTCATGGTCGAGTGGGCGCAGTTCGGTCAGCAGGCGAACGCGTGGGTGTGGCGGTCGGCCGTGAAGCACCGCACCCTGCGTGCCGACGCGGATCGTCGCAGTCCGCAGAACGCACCGCATTGACTTCCCCCGCCATCACGAGGATCGTTTAGTCAACACCGGTACAGCAAGTAACTCAATGATCGAGGCATTCGGTCCGAGTGCTGGAACTGGGAGGAGGCACCATGAAGAAGAGCGAGGTGCCGTCCTGGGTCGCCCACGTGCTCACCCCACCCGAGGTCATCGCGGCCTACGTCGAACGACGGGTCAACGATCCGGCGCTGCTGACGGGTGAGCACACGGAACCCACGTACGCGGACTTCCTCCGCGACGAGTAGACGGTCTTTCCAGGAGGCGCGGATCGCGTTCCGGGTTCACGGAACGCGATCCACGCCTCCGGTTCGGGTGCCCCTGGCGCGACGCGCGGACAGCGTCACGCCCACACTCGCCGCGGTGACGCACGCGAGTGCGACGATCTCGAGCGGCGCGAGTGCCTCGTGCAGGATGAGCAGCCCCGCGAGGGCCGCGATCGCCGGGCCGAGGCTCTGCAGCACCCCGAACACCCGGGTCGGCATGCGCCGGAGCGCCAGCATCTCGAGCGCGTACGGCAGCACGCTCGACAGCACGGCGACGGCTCCGAACACCACGAGCAGCACGGGTTCCCGTACCACGCCGTCGACGGCCGACCGGAGTCCGAACGGCAACGACACGACCATCGCCACGAGCATCGACACCGCCAGGCCGTCCACCCCGGGGATCGCGGCGCCGACGTGCCGGTTCATCACGATGTAGGCCGCCCAGCACACCGCCGCGAGCACGGCGAACACGATGCCGCCGACCGCGGTGACCGCCGCCGGCCCGACCCCGAGCAGCACGACCCCGGCGAGCGCGAGCACCGCCCAGGTGACGTCACGCCAGCGTCGGGTGTGCACGAGGGACAGCGCGAGCGGGCCGAGGAACTCGATCGTCACCGCGACGCCGATCGGGATGCTGGCGAACGCGACGTAGATGAAGACGTTCATGCCGCCGAGCGCCAGCCCGAGACCGACGGCGCCGAGCCACTGCGCACGCGTCCAGTGGCGTACCCGCGGCCGGACGACCAGCGCGAGCACGACGGCACCGATGACGAGCCGGAGCGTCGCGGCGCCGACGGATCCGACCTCGTCGAACCGCGTCTTCGCGATCGCGGCACCGAGCTGGACGGACACCATCGCGGCGAGCGCCAGGACCGGCGCGGGGACCCGGCTCACGGTCGCGCCATCAGCCGAGGTAGGCCAGCACGGCGAGGACGCGACGGTGGTCCTCACCGGTGTCCTCGAGCGCGAGCTTGCCGAAGATGCTGGAGACGTGCTTCTCGACGGCGCCGGTGCCGATGACGAGTGCGCGCGCGATCGCGGCGTTCGTGCGACCCTCGGCCATCAGCCCGAGGACCTCGCGCTCCCGCGGGGTGAGTGCCTCGAGCGGGTTCCGGCGCCGGCTCATCAACTGCGTGACGACCTCGGGGTCGAGCACCGTGCCGCCGGCGGCGATGCGACGGACGGCGTCGTCGATCTCCTCGAGCCGGGTGACGCGGTCCTTCAGCAGGTAGCCGATGCCCGTCGCGCCGGCTGCCAGGACGTCCTCGGCGTAGGTCGCCTCGACGTACTGGGAGAGCAGGAGGACGCCGGTGCGTGGTGCCAGGCGCCGGGTCGTGACGGCGGCGCGGACGCCCTCGTCGGTGAACGTCGGTGGCATCCGGACGTCCATCACGACGACGTCGGGTGCGTGCTCGGGGAGCGTGGCGAGGAACGAGTCGGCGTCGGCGTACTGCCCGACCACGTCGATGCCGGCCTCGTCGAGCACCCGCGAGAGTCCTTCGCGCAGGAGCACCGCGTCGTCGACGACGACGGCCCGGATGCGTGCTGCATCCGGGCCGTCGCTCATGCCGACCAGCCTAGTGGGAGCGGTGCCGCTCCCGCCGCGTCAGGCGCGCGCGGTGGGCACGCCGTTCAGGGCGCCGAGCGGGATCCGGGCGGTGGCCTCGGTCGGGCCGCCCTCCGGGCTCGACACCGTGAGCTCGCCGTCGAGCGCGCGCATCCGGCCCATCAGCCCCTCGATGCCGTGGCCCTCCTGCGGTCGGGCCCCGCCACGACCGTCGTCGGTGACGCTGAGCGTGAGGTACCAGAGGCCCGAGGCGTCGACCACGAGGCCGAGGTAGACGCCGGCGGTCGAGGCGCCGGCGTGCTTCGTGGTGTTCGTGAGGAGCTCGCTGACGGTGAAGTACACGTTCCGCTGGATCTCGGTCGCGAGCTCGAGGCCGTCGGGCAGTCGCACGTCGAGGCCGACCGGGATCGGGGTGCGGGCGACGAGTGCTTCGAGGGCGGCGACGAGACCGCGGTCGAGGAGGATCGGCGGGGCGAACCCGCGGGACAGGGCGCGGAGCTCGTCGAGGGCGTCCTTGGCGTGCTCGGAGGCCTCGCCGATGAGCTGCTTCGCCTTCGCCGGGTCCTTGTCGAAGGCGCGCTCGGCGGCGGAGAGGTCCATGCGGAGTCGGACGAGGCGCTGCTGCGGACCGTCGTGCAGGTCGCGCTCGATCTGGCGCAGCGCCTGTCCTTCGGCGGTCACGGCACCGGCACGCGATGCCTGCAGCCCGGCGACGCGCTGCTCGAGCTGCTCGGCGCGGAACCCGCCGAGCAGGCCGAAGTCCACCCAGTAGTGCGCGATGACCGATCCACGCGCCCACAGCGGGAAGAGCACCACGGCGGCCACCATGCTCACCGCGCACGCCAACGCGCCGAGGACCCAGGCCCAGCTCGCGTCCATGCTGTTCATCGCGAGCCACTGGTTGATCTGCCACCCGTACCGCAGCGCCGTGAACCCCGCGACGATCGGCCCGAAGAAGCCGACGACGAGGGCCGCGCCGGCGCCCACCGTGACGAGTGCGACGAGCGGGTACACGACCGCCGCGTGCAGCAGGTAGAGCCAGTAGTGCGGGTTCGCCACCGCCGAGCCGGTCCGGGTCCACCAGTTCTGCTGCCAGCGGGGCGTCCAGTCGACCGGCCGGATCGGGCGCGGGTCGGCCCAGCCGATGCGGAGCTTCTCGAACTGCCCGAGCCACCGTGCGACGAACAGCGCGATGAAGAACATCAGCAGGACGAAGGGGTTGAAGAGGTCGCGGAAGCCGCCGCCGAAGATCGCTGCGGGGAACGCGAAGTAGAGCGTGCAGAGCAGCACCGCCGTGAGCGCCATGTACCCGAAGTCGCGCGGCAGGCGCTTCCAGGCCTCGCGGTAGAACGCGCCCGCGGTCATGCCGGAGCCCGAGCCGGAACCCGCACCGTCGGTGGCCGGCGGCGTGGCGGACCACGACGGCGGGGCCTGGTTCCCGGAGCGCTGGTCCTCGGGGCGCTGGTTCGGCAGCGTGGGCATCGGTTCGGTGGCTCCTGGTGGCACGGAGTCGTGCAGGGGGACGGTCTCGGCCTGGTCGAGGCGGGCGGTGTCGGTCATGACACCAAGCCTCGCGATCCCGGGCTCGTTCCCCCATCCTGCCCTCTCCCGGACCCGTGGTGGGGTTATCCCCCGCTTCGGCGTACCGTGTGGGCATGCAGGACATCACGGGGGTTCGGGTGGTCTCGGCGGCGGCCACGGTCGCGGCGTTGGTCTTCGGCGTGCAGGGGCTCTCCGGCGGGCTGCCGTCCCTGTTCGGTGCGTCACGGCCGGTGTGGTTCGCGGCCACGGTGGTCGGCGGTCTCGCGGCTGCGCTCGTCCTGGTCGTGGCCCTGCGGGCGCGCGATCGTCGGGCGACCGCCGCCGCCGTCTCGATGCTCGCGTTCGCGGTCGCGTGGTTCGTCCCGGGCCCCGTCGGTTCCGCCCTGTCCTTCGTGGCCCAGGCCGCCCTCGTCGCCTTCGGGCTGCTCACGGTGTGGGCCGTCCGTGGCGTGCAGCGGGTGCTCGGCTGGGTCGTCACCACCGCCGCCGCGCTCTGGTTCGTGGTCGGGCTGCTGACGCAGACGGTCTTCGTGCCCGGGGCGTCGCAGGAGCTCCTCGTCGTCGTGTTCTCGATCCCGGTCCTGCTGCAGGCGGTGGCGTACCTCGCGACCGCGGTCCTCGTGGCGGCGCCGCTCCTCCGCACGGTGGGCGCGGGGGCCGGCCGGCTCTGGGACTCCGCCGAGGTCCGCTGACCGGAGCCCGCCCGCGTGCGCTCGTCAGGACGAGAGCGACGCCAGGCGAGCCGAACGACGCGCAGCCTGCTCGACGGGGTCCGGCACCGGCGCCGCCTGGACGAGCCGGCGCGTGTACGGGTCCTGCGGCGCGCGGAGTACGGCGTCGCGCGTGCCCGCCTCGGCGACCCGTCCGCCGTGCAGCACCACCACCCGGTCGCACAGCGTGTCGACGACGGCGAGGTCGTGCGTGACGAACAGGCACGCGAAGCCGAGGCGCTCCTGGAGTTCCCGGAAGACGTCGAGCACCCGCGCCTGCACCGACACGTCGAGGGCGCTCGTCGGCTCGTCGGCGATGAGCAGTGCCGGGTCGAGGGCGACGGCACGGGCGATCGCGACGCGTTGCCGTTGCCCTCCCGAGAGCTCGTGCGGGTACCGCTCGCGGAAGCCGCCGTCCAGCCCGACGTCGTCGAGCAGCCGTTCGACGCGGGACTCCACCTCGGCGCCCGGCAGGTGGAGGATCTGCCGCAGCGGTTCGGCCACGGTCTGGCCGACGGTGTACCGCGGGTTCAGGGAGCGCAGCGGGTTCTGGAAGACGACGCCGACGCGTCGACGCATGGCCTTCCGGGAGGCGCGACCCGCGCCCGCCACGTCGGTCCCCTCGACGACGACGGTCCCGCTGGTGATCGGCGCGAGACCGATGGCGGCGCGACCGATGGTCGTCTTGCCGCTGCCGGACTCCCCCACCAGGCCGACGATCTCGCCGCGACCGACCGTGAAGGACACGTCGTCGACGGCGCGGAAGCGGCCGCGGAGCGCACCGCCGTACTCGACCACGAGGTGCCGGACGTCGAGGACGGGCGACTGGGGCTCCGTGGCGGGGACGACCCGTTCCTCCAGGCCGGTCCCGGTGCCCATCCGTGGCACCGCCGCCAGCAGTTCCCGGGTGTACTCGGCAGCGGGCGCGGCGAAGACCGCGGCCGCCGTGCCGGTCTCGACGACGCGACCGCGACGCATCACGACGACGCGGTCGGCGATGTCCGCGACGACGCCCATGTCGTGCGTGATGAGGAGGATCGCGGTGCCGGTGCGCTCCCGGAGCGCGCGCAGGACGTCGAGGACCTCCGCCTGGACGGTGACGTCGAGGGCCGTCGTCGGCTCGTCGGCGATGAGCAGGTCCGGGTCGGCGGCGAGCGCCATCGCGATCATCACCCGCTGGCACTGCCCACCGGAGAGTTCGTGCGGGTACTGGCCGAGCCGACGTTCCGGTTCGGGGACCTCGACCGCGCGCAGGAGTTCGAGCGAGCGCTCGCGCACGGTGGGGCGGTCAGCGCCGGCGTCGGCACGACGGACGGCCTCGGCGAGCTGGAACCCGATGGTGAACACCGGGTTCAGCGCGGCCGACGGGTCCTGGAAGACCATCGAGACCCGACGGCCCCGGACGCCTCGGAGCGTGCGTTCGTCCGCACCGAGGACCTCGAGGTCGCCGATCCGGATGCTGCCGGACGCGGTCGCGCCGTCGGGTGCGATGCCCATCGCGGTCATCGCCGTCATGCTCTTCCCGGAGCCGGACTCCCCGACGACCGCGACGACCTCCCCGGACGCGACCGTGAACGACGCGTCGTCGACCGCGTGGACCACGTCCCCGTCCACGTCGAACGTGACGGTGAGGTGCTCGACGGTGAGGACGTCGCTCATGGGGTCTCCGATCGGTCGGTGTCGTCGCGGGCGGCCTTGAACGCCTCCCACTCCTCGAGCATCTTGCGGTGGTAGCCCTGCAGCCACTGCATGTAGTCGCGGCCGTTCAGCAGGCGCTCCCGGACCTCGGCGTCGACGTCGCCCGTGCCGGTGCGTCCGGCTGCCTCGACGACGGTGAGCCCGCGGCCGATGATGTCCCGCTGCCGGTCGAGGTACTTCCGTTCGCTCGCCAGCCACGATCCCCACACGTCGGCCTCGGCGCGGAAGTAGTGGCTGCGCTCGCCGGGCACGATGTGCCGCTTCACGAACCCGGAGTCGACGAGCCGCCGGGTGGCCATCGAGACCGATCCCGAGCTGGCACCGAGCGCCGCCTGCAGGTCGGCGGAGGACGAGTGCGGCGCACGGGTCATCATCAGGTACCCGAGCACCCGGGCGTCGGTGAGCGGCATGCCCGCGCCGTCGTTGAGCATGAGGGCGAACTCCTCGACGAACGCCTGCCGCTCGGGCTCGAGGACGACGTCGTCGACGCGGACCTCGTCGGTGCGGACGCCCGCGTCGTCGGCGCTCACGGTGCCAGTCCCGCCGCGACCTCGGGCGACTCGGACGGGATCGTCCACGGCTCCTCGGTCATGCCGCCGCCGGCACGGATCGAGCGGACGGTGCCGTCGGCGTCCCGCTGGTAGGTGATGGCCTCGTCGACGGACCCGAAGCGGTTGCCGTGGGTCATCCGGAGCGTGTCCGCGTCGACGACCTCGAGCCGGGTCGGCGTCTCCAGCGGCGCCGGTGCGGAGGGGTCGATCTCGACGAGCCGGTCGCCGAGCCGCGCGACGTCGCTGACACCCCACGGGTTCGCGAAGCGTCCGGTGAACGTGCTCGCGTCGACGTCGTCCGGGATCGGCGTCCCGGGGGCGTTCGCGTCGGCTGCGGCGTCGAGCAGGCTGATCACGGCGGTGGCGATGAGCGTCGCCGGACCGGCTGCGGCGCTCGTCATCACCGACACGACGAGTCCGGACGCCGGGTCGAACATCGACTGGGTGATGTGCCCGGGGAAGCCGCCGGAGTGACCGCGGATCTCCCGGCCGCCGATCCGGTCGACGATGAAGCCGGCACCGTAGCCGCGGGCCGCCGGGTCGTCGGTGGCGCTCCAGGCCTTGCGCTGCGCGAGCCGCTTCGAGTGGTCGTCGAGCAGCGTGCCCTGCCCGATGACGTGCTGCGAGAAGTACCGCACCAGGTCGGACGCGGTGCCGTGGAAGCCCGTCGCGGCGGCCATCGCGCGGGTGTCCACGTGGTCGATCCGCTGCCGGGTCCGTGCGGTGTGGAACCCGGTGTAGCCGACCACGAAGTCGTCGGCGCGGGCGGGGTCCCAGTCGGGGCCGGTGTTCCGCAGCCCGAGGGGTTCCGTGATCGACTCGCGGACGAAGTCGTTGTACGACCGCCCGGACACCGCCGCGATGACGAGCCCGAGCAGGGAGTAGCCGAGGTTCGAGTAGTTGAACGACGACCCGGTCGGGACCTTCTGTCCACGGTCGAGCACGAGCGCGAGGAGTTCCTGCTCGTCCGGGAACGGCCGGAGCAGCGACCAGTAGTCGCCGTCGTGGCCGTCGCGGATGACCCCGGCGCCCATCTCCATGAGCTCCCGGATGGTGGCGTCGGCGATCGGCGAACCGCCCTCGACCAGCGCCGGGACGTACGTGCCGACGGTGTCGTCGAGCCGGAGCGACCCGCGCTCGGCGAGCTGCAGGAGGGCCGTCGCGGTGAAGGTCTTCGAGTGCGAGGCGATCCGGAACAGGTCCGTGGTGGTGAGGCGACGGCCGGCCTCCACGTCGGCGTAGCCCCAGGCCTCGTCGAACAGCACCTCGCCGCCGTACCCGATCGCGACCTGCACGCCGGGGACCCGGAGTTGCCAGACCTTGTACGACACCCAGTCGTGGACGTAGGGCAGTGTCTTCCGGTACGCGGCGAGGGTGTCGGTCACGGTGGTCCTTTCGAGAGACGGTGGTTCGAGTCTGGCGCGTCAGCGCCGACGTGGGTCGAGCGCCGCGCGGAGCGTGTCGCCGAGCGCGATGACGGACAGCACCGTCACGGCGAGGAACACCGCGGGTGCGACGAGCATGTGCGGGGCGCGGAGGAACTGCGACGTCGCCGCCGAGAGCTGCAACCCCCAGGAGATCGCCGGGCTCTCCAACCCGATGCCGAGGTACGTCAGCGACGACTCCGACACGATGACCCCGCCGACCGTGATCGTGGCGAGGACGAGCAGCGGGGAGATCGACGACGGCAGCACGTACCGGGTCGTGATCCGCCACGTGGAGAGTCCCATCGTGCGGGCGGCGAGGACGAACTCGGCGTTCCGGACGCTCCGCACGCTCGACCGGACGAGGCGCGCCATCGTCGGCCAGCCGAACAGGGCGAGCACGAGCGACACCGTCAGCACCGAGCGCTCCCCCACGCTGTTCAGCACGACGACCGCGCCGAGCAGGAACGGGAAGCCGAGGAACACGTCGGTGAGGCGGGCGAGCACGGCGTCGACCCAGCCGCCGACCATGCCCGCGACGGTCCCGACGACCACGGCGACGATCCCGGCGAGCACGGTGGTGAGGAGCGCGACGGCGATCGACGACCGCGTGCCGTGGATCACGTTCGCGTACACGTCGCAGCCCTGCAGGTCGAACCCGAACGGGTGCCCGGCGGTCGGTGACGCGCCGCTCCGGCCGAGCTGGCAGACACGGGGGTCCCCGTGGCCGAAGAGTCCCGCGAAGAACGACGGGAAGAGCGCGATGAGCAGCACGACGACGAGGACCCCGGCGGGCAGCCAGAACCCCGGCCTCCGGACGGCGGCGCGCAGGGGACGGCGCTTCGTGGCGACGACCGGTTCGACGGTGGCGCCGATGGCGGAGGTGGTCATGCGGAGGCTCCCGTCCGGACCCGCGGGTCCAGTGCGGCGTGCAGCAGGTCGACGAGCACGCTCGTGACGAGGAACACCAGGATGAGGGCGGTGGAGATGCCGACGACGACCGCGCCCTCGTGCGACCGGATGCCCTGGAACAGCAGGTTCCCGACGCCGGGCAGGTTGAAGATGCCCTCGATGATCACGGTGCCGCCCATCAGGTAGCCGAGGTCCGTCGCCAGGTACGTCGCCGTCGGGATGAGCGAGTTGCGCATCACGTGCACACCGACGATCCGGCCCGGTGCGAGGCCCTTCGCGCGGGCGGTCCGCACGAAGTCGGCGTCGAGCGTCTCGATCATCGAGGTCCGTGTCAGCCGGGACACCGCGGCGAGCCCGAACAGCGCGATCACCAGCGCCGGGAGCACGTAGGCCGTCGGCCAGCCCGCGGTGGCCCCGGCGACCGGGAACCAGTGCAGCCGCACCGAGAACACCAGCTGCAGGGCCACGCCGAGCACGAACACCGGGATCGCCCCGACGACGATCGTGCCGACGAGCACCGTCTTGTCGAGGACGGTCCCGCGACGCAGGGCCGACACGACGCCGAGCCCGATGCCGAGGACGATCTCGAGCGCCCACGCGGTGAGCGCCAGCGTGATGGTGACCGGCCACCGCGAAGCCATCTGCTCCCCCACCGACTGCCCGGAGAAGTCGGTGCCGAAGTCGCCGCGGAACAGTCCACCGAGGTACTGCACGTACTGCAGCCAGAGCGGCTGGTCGAGGTGGTACTCCGCCCGCAGCGCCCGGACGACCGAGTCGCTGAGCGGTCGGTCCCCGCCGAGCGCCTTGATCGGGTCGCCCGGCAGCGCGAACGTCATCGCGTAGATGAGGAACGTCACGCCGAGGAAGACGATGACCAGGCCGCCGACCCGTCGGCCGACGGCGAGCGCGGGACGCATCACGCGCCTCCCGGCCGGCCGCTGGTGACGAGTGTCGGACCGGAGGCGCGGCTCGCGCCCGCCACGTGGCTCGCGCAGGCGAGGATCGCCCCGAACTGCACCCCCACCAACGTGCTGATCGGGATCGGTTCCGCGCCCGTCGCCGCGTCCGCCTGCCAGGTCGCGTACCGCTCCATCAGTCGGTCGCGCAGCCGCCGGACCGGCGCCGGGGCGGTGCCGGCGCCGGTCTCCGCCTCGAGCGCACGGAGCAGCATGCCGCCGTACCGGAGACGGAAGCAGCGGACGAGGTCCTCGCACCCGAAGCGCTCCGCGACGGTGGCCATCCGGTCGGCCGGTTCCCGGTCGGCCCGGGCGTGGTCGGTCTCCGGCGTCGCGGTGAGCATCGGGATGAAGGCGCGGGAACCCTCCAGGAACGGTGTCTCGATGGTGAGCATCGGCGACGCCTCGTCGAGGATCGCCTGCATCTCGGTCCCCGACGCCCCGAGCTCGTCGGCGCACCGGCGGAGCAGGTCGGCGTAGGACTCGTCCGTCGGGGTCTGGTCGTCGGCGTCCGGGTGGCTCCAGTACGGCAGCTCGGCGACCATGCAGAGCGCCCCGTGCCGCATCGCCCACGCCGCGCTGGACGCCCCGTGGATGTGCTCGCCGGGGTCGACACCGAGTCCTTCGAGGTACTCGTACGCCCGCTCGATGCCGTCCATCGCGAACACCGCCGGCGCGAGCTCCCGCAGGTACGGCGACTCGGGCTCCCCGGTGTCGAGCGGCAGTCCGAGCGCCGCGGGCACGGCGTGCAGGGTGTCGATCACGTCGGGGAGGTCCTCGGACAGGTAGTAGTAGACGCCGCCCATCTCGCCGTTGTGCAGACTGACGAGCAGGTCCGGCTCGGTGTCGTCGATGAGGCGCATGAACGCGAGGGTCTCCGGCAGCACCTGGTCGAAGTACACCGACTTGTACGCGTTCGGGAACGTCCACTCCACCTGGCTGTCCGGCGCCGGGCGGTGGAAGTGCCGCGAGTAGAACACCCGGTCGTGCGGGTCGTGGAACCACCCCTCGTTGAGCCGCATGCCGTCCGGGTCGATCGTCGGGACGATGTGCCAGGTGACGTCGAGCTCTGCCGACCCGCCCTCGACCGCCCACGTCGCCAGGTGCAGCGCCGTCCACGACCCGATCGGTTCGTTCGGGTGCACGCCGCCGACGATGACGGCGGCGTGCGACCCGGACCCGATCCGGTAGGAGTGGAGCGGCTCGCCGAGGCGGCTGGTGCCGATCCGGGTGACCGTGACCTGCTCCGGGTGGGCAGCCGCGAGGGCGTCGAACCGGGCGTGCAGGTCGTCGACGAGCGGGAAGCCGTCGTGCTCGGGGACCTCGGCGACGAGCCGGAGGACGGAGTCGGTGTCCATGTGGAGCCCTCCCGGACGCTACTTGACGGTGATCTGCGGGATGGCCGGGCTGCCGGCGACCGCCGGGAGCGTGGCGATCTTGTCGCTCGTCACGTACGAGTACTTGTCGAAGAAGGTCGGCACGATCGGGAAGTCCTGCAGCACCGCCTTCTGGGTCTGCGCGTAGTACTCGTTCGCCTCGGACTGCGACCCCGCGGAGTCGGCCTTCGCGAGCAGCGAGTCGACCTCGTCGGAGTGGTAGTACCCGGTGCAGGGTGCGCAGCCGCCGGCCGTGGTGAACAGCGCGCGGAGGGTGTTCTGCTGGCTGGTGTACAGCGCGCCCCAGTGGCCGAAGTGCGGGCCCTCGATCTTCTTGTCGGTCAGTTCGGAGTAGTACGAGGCCCAGTCGGTGGTGGCCTTCGCCTCGGTGTCCACCCCGAGGTTCTGCCGGATCTGGTTGGCGTACGCCTGGTACAGCGAGTCGAGGCCGCTGCCACCCGGGTAGACGAGGGTGATCGTGCCGTCGAAGCCGCCGGCCTTCGCGAGCAGCTGCTTCGCCGCTGCCGGGTCGAACTCGCAGGCGTCACCACAGATGCCCTCCTGCGTGCCGGACATCGACGGCGGCGTGAGCGCGGTGGCGGGTTCGTACAGGCCGCCGTAGATGGCTTTGTTCACCTGCTTCCGGTTGATCGACATCGAGATCGCCCGGCGGACGTCGGCGTTCGCGTAGCGCTCGTCCCAGAGCGGGAAACCGATGTAGTCGATGCCCGGGGCGTCGAAGGAGTGCAGCCGGTCGCCGAAGTCGGCCTTCGCACTGGTCATCTTGTCGGCGGGCAGGAAGAGCACGTCGGCGTTGCCGGCGAGGACGTCGGTGTACGCGGTGTTCATGTCGGAGTAGCTGCGGAAGGTGACGTCCTTCGTCGCGGGCTTCGTGCCCTCGTAGCCCTTCCACGCGGTGACGGTGAACTCCTGGTTCGCCTTCCACGGGGACTGCATCTCGTAGGGGCCGTTCCCGATCGGCTTCTTGTCGTACGCCTTCAGGTCCTCGTACGCAGCCTCGGGCATCGGGTAGAACGCGGTCTGCGCCTGGCTGAGCTGCAGCGGGAACTGGCTGTCCGCGTGGGTGAGGGTGACCGTGAAGGTGTCGTCGCCGGTGACCTTCAGTCCCGACATCTCCTTCGTCTTCGGCGTGCCGGAGGTGGGGTTGAGGTCCGAGTACCCGACGATCGCCGCGAGCTGCCCGCTGTTCTCCCAGGCGTTCGGGCCGTATGCGGTCTGGTTCCACGCCTTGACGTAGCTCTCCGGCGTGACGGTCTCACCGTTCTGGAACTTCCAGCCGTCGCGGAGCGTGATCGTCCACGTGACGTTGTCCTCCGACTCGACGCTCTTCGCGGCGACGTCGTGGAGCTTGCCCGCCGAGTCGGTCTGCGTCAGCGGGGCGAACAGGCTCTCCACCTGGTCGAACGCGACGGTCTGGCGACCGGGGGTGAGGTGGTCCGGCTCGCCCGTGGCGTAGACCAGGCTGCCGCCGGATCCACCCGACTGGTCGGCGGTGCCGCTCGCGGAACAGCCGGCGGTCATCAGCACCACGGCGGCTGCTGCAGCCACCGCGGCGATCGTCCTGCGTCGCATGAAATCTCCTCGGGTCGTCGTTGATCAGTGAAGCTAGGCCGGTCGAGGTCTCCGGAGCAACGGTTCTTTCAATGAACTCTGAAACTTTTACCGATCTGAAACACTCGGGAAACGGGAGCCGTCGCGCTCGAGGGACCCCGTGTGCCACGCTGGCGAGCATGCGCCACACACCGCACTTCCTGATGACGGACGTCGACGAGGTGCGGCGGCTCATCGGCGCCCACCCGTGGGCCACGATCGTGTCGCACACCGGCTCCGGACTCGTCGCGTCGCACTACCCGTTCCTGCTCGAGGCGGCCGACGACGACGAGATCGTGCTCGTGTCGCACGTCGGCCGCCCCGACGAGCAGGCGCACGAGCTCGGACAGCACGAGGTCCTCGTCGTGTTCCAGGGCCCGCACGGGTACGTCTCCCCCGCCTGGTACCCGCCGGAGCAGTTCGTGCCGACCTGGAACCACGTCACCGCGCACTGCTGGGGCACGCCGGAGATCCTGTCCGACGAGGAGAACTTCCGCGTGCTCGGCGAACTCGTCGACCACTTCGAGCGGGTGATGCCGTCACCGGTGTCCCTGCAGGTGGACGAGGAGACCGCCCGGCGGATGGCGAAGGGCACCGTGGGCATCCGCATCCGGGTCACCCGGTTCGACGCCCGCGCGAAGCTGTCGCAGAACAAGGCGCCCGAGGTCGTGGAGCGGATCGTCGCGGGGCTCCGCGGCGACGGCCCCTACGCCTCGCCGGTGCTCGCCGACGAGATGGAGCGAGCGCACGCAGCACGTGTCGACGGCCTGGAGGAACGGTGAGCGAGGTCCTGCTCCGCACCGTCCGGCGGGTGGGCACCTCGGGCGCCCCCGCCGACGTCCGCATCGTCGACGGGCGGGTCGCCGCGATCGCGCCCACCGGCACGCTCGACCCGTCCGGCCCGGACACCGACGTCGTCGAGGCCGCCGGCGCCTGGCTCGGGCCCGGCCTCGTCGACCACCACGTGCACTTCGACCAGTGGGCCCTGGTCCGCCGCCGCGTCGACGTCTCCGGGTGCGACTCCGCCGAGGCGACCGCCGACCTCCTCGCCGAGGTCGCGCGCACCGGCGTCGCCGACCGGGTGCTCGTCGGGCACGGCTACCGCGACGGCATGTGGCCCCGCCCCGCACGACGCGAGCTGCTCGACCGGGCCGTGCCGCGCCTCCCGGCCGTCGTCATCAGCGGCGACCTGCACGCGGTGTGGTGCAACGCCCTCGCGCTCGCGCACTTCTCGCAACTCGTCGGCCGACCGCTCGTCGCCGGCGAGGACGGCGTCCTGCGCGAACAGGACGCGTTCGACGTCACCGGCGCGCTGTCCCAGGTACCGGACGACGTGCTCGACGCGTACGCGGCCGACGCGGTCGAGGCGGCAGCCGCTCGCGGACTGACCCGTGTCGTCGACCTCGAGATGCGGTTCGGCCTCGACCGCTGGGCCCGGCGGATCCACGCGGGGACCGACGGCCTCCGGGTCTCGTCCGGCGTGTACCCGCTGGAACTCGACACCGTGCTCGTGCGTGGGCTCCGCACCGGCGACGTCGTCCCCGGCACCCACGGGCTGCTCACGATGGGGCCGTTCAAGGTGATCACCGACGGCTCCCTCGGCACGCGGACGGCAGCGGTCGTCGACGCGTACGGCGAGCTCGGCGGGCACGGGGTGCTCACCTGGCCCCTCGACGAGGTCGTGCCGATGGTCCGCCGCGCGGTCGACGCCGGACTCGTCCCGGCGATCCACGCGATCGGCGACCGGGCGAACACGCTCGCGCTCGACGTCTTCGAGGCCGTCGGGGCCCGCGGCACGATCGAGCACGCCCAGCTGCTGGCCGACGAGGACGTCGAGCGGTTCGCGCGGCTCGGCGTCGCGGCGTCGGTGCAGCCGGAGCACGCGATGGACGACCGGGACATCGCGGACCGCTACTGGGCGGGGCGAACCGACCGGGCGTTCGCGTTCGCGTCCCTGCACCGTGCCGGGGCCCGGTTGCTGCTCGGGTCGGACGCCCCCGTCGCCCCGCTGGACCCGTGGGTGTCGATGGCGGCCGCCGTCGGGCGGGATCGAGACGGCCGTCCCGCGTGGAACCCTGCCGAGCGCCTGGACGCCCTCACCGCGTGGCGGGCCTCGACCGACGGCCGGGTCGGCGTGGCCGTGGGGGACGTCGCCGACCTCGTGCTCGTGTCGGACGACCCGCTCGCGACGTCGGGGTCGTCGGCGGCGCTCCGCGCGATGCGGGTGCTGGCGACGGCGATCGAGGGGCGGTTCACGTACCGGGAGCGGTGACCGCCGCCGGCTACTTCTGGTCCTTCGGGCACCAGTAGAGCTTGCGTCCGGCCATGTCCGCCATCCGGATCTCCGTGCCGCAGACCCGACAGGGCTGGCCCTCGCGGTGGTACACCCAGTGCCGGTCCTTCCGCGACCGGAGCGCCTTCTTGCGGTCGGCGTCGGAGAGGCCGTCCATCGTCATCATCAGGCCGTCGCGGACGCCGTCGTGCAGGAGCTTCGACCAGTCCGCCCACAGCGCCTTCGCCTGCTTGACGGTGATCTTCTTGCCCGGCTTGTACGGGTCGATGCGCTGCCGGAACAGCAGCTCGGCGCGGTAGATGTTGCCGATGCCCGCGACCACCGACTGGTCCATCAGCAGCTGCCCGATCGCGACGTTGCGCTTCCGGACGTTGTCGACGAAGGTCTTCTCGGCTTCCGGCCCGTCGTCGTTGATCGGGTCCGGCCCGAGCTTGTCGAGCGCCTGCTGCACCTCGGCCGGGGTCTCCACGACGCAGGCGGTGGGCCCGCGCAGGTCGGCGACGGTGTCCTCGGTGAGGATGCGCACCCGCACCTGGCCGACCGGGTCCGGCGGGAAGGACTCGATCGGGTCCTCGACCTTCTCCTGCTCGGCCATCCGGTACCGGGCGAGCCGCGGCGCCCCGATCGACGTGAGCGACTCCTCGCCGTCACCGTCCTCGGACAGCTGTTCGGCGGACGAGACCACACCCGCGAAGTCCCACGCCCCGTAGAGCCCGAGGTGCACGCGGAGGAACAGGTCCCCTTCGAACTCGAGGAACATCTGCTTCGCCACCGCCCGGGCAGCGATCATCGTCTTGCCGTCGAGCTGCTCGGCCCCGGCCGCGAAGCGACCCTGCGGGCTGGACACCTCGCAGCGTTTGCCGACGAAGTGCCGGGAGAACTGGTTGGCGATGCGGTGGACGGAGTGACCCTCGGGCATGCGTCCTTGGTACTCCTGCTAGTCGTCGATCTGCTTACCGGCGATGTGCCCCGTCGTCTCGTACTCGGCGAGCTGGGCGATGCGGCGGGCGTGGCGCTCCTCGCCGGAGAACGGCTCGGCGATGAAGAGGTCCACGAAGCGGATCGCCTCGTCCTCGGTGTGCTGGCGGGCGCCGATGGAGATGACGTTGGCGTCGTTGTGCTGCCGGGCGAGGAGCGCGGTCGACTCGTTCCAGACGAGCGCTGCCCGGACACCCTCGACCTTGTTCGCGGCGATCTGCTCGCCGTTGCCGGAGCCGCCGAACACGACGCCGAGCGCCTGGACACCCGCACGCTGGTCCTGCACCACGGCGTGCGCGGCGTTGATGCAGAACGAGGGGTAGTCGTCGAGCGCGTCGTACTCGGTCGGACCGTGGTCCACCACCTCGTGCCCCGCTTCGGTGAGGTGCGTCGCGAGGGTCTTGTTGAACTCGAGGCCGGCGTGGTCCGTTCCGAGGTGGATGCGCATGGAACCGATCCTATTCCCGCGCGGGACCCGGTCCGGACGCGTGCTGCGCGTGCTGCGGCACGTCCGTCTCAGTGCGTGCGGACGACCACGACGACGTACCGCGCGGTGTCGTCGCCGGGGTTCCGGTAGACGACGTCGGCGGGCTCGCCGAGCTCGATCCGGTCCCCCGCGGACAGCCGTGTCGGCTCGCCGCCGACGACGACCTCGAGCACGCCGTCGACCACCCAGATGCAGTGCCGCAGAAACGCGTACGCGGACGCCGGGTAGGCCACTTCGCGGCCGGCCGGGAGGCGCACCTCGGTGACGTCCGCGGGGAACGTCGCACTCGAGACGGGACGACGCCGGTACCCGGTGTCGGGATCGGTCCAGGAGTCCGCGGTCGCGCCGCGCTGGACGCCGCGCGCCTCGTCGGGATCGGCCCCCCGCGGCACCTCGTGGTCGAGCGCTTCGTCGAGGAGCTGTGAGATCGTGAGTCCGAACGCTCCCGACAGTCGACCGAGGATCGTGGCCGTCGGGCTGGACACCCCACGCTCGACGCGGTTGATCATGGCCCGGGAGACGCCGGACTCCTCCGCGAGCTCGGTGAGGCTCCACTTCCGCTCGGTGCGGAGGCGCTGCAGGCGTTCGCCGAGTCGTCGCTGGTCGGCGTCATCGGGGTGCTCTCCCGTTTCCGCATCCGGCGCCACGTCGTCTACGATCTGAGACATGACGACAGCATATGCGACGAACGCGGGCGGGCCGGTCGCCGTCCGGGACTGCGAACCGCGCGACCTCGACGTCGTGCACGCGCTCCACGTCGACGCCGTCCTGCACTCCACCGCCATCTGGCAGGAGGAACCGCACCCGCGCTCGTACTTCGACGGCTGGCTCGCCGAGCGGCAGGCCGACGGGTACCCCGTCATCGTGGCCGAGGTCGACGGGCGCGTCGCCGGGTACGCCACGTACTCGCAGTGGCGGCCGCACCAGGGGTACCGGCTGACCGTCGAGCACAGCGTCTACGTCGTCGAGGAGTTCCGCGGTCGAGGCGTCGCCACGACCCTGATGCGCGCCCTCGTGGAGCGTGCGACGGCCGAGGGGCGGCACGTGATGATCGCCGGGATCTGCAGCACCAACACGGGATCGATCGCCCTGCACGAGCGGCTCGGGTTCACGACCGTGGCCGTGGTGCCCGAGGTCGGCCGCAAGTTCGACCGGTGGCTGGACCTGACGCTGATGCGGCTGCCGCTGGCCTGACGCGGCCGCCAGCCGGCGTCAGTCGATCCGGACTCGATCTCCACCAGACTCAACGGTTGCCCCGTCTGGCCCCCAAATCTGTTCGGTGTCTGCGACCGTGTCCAGGCCTTCCGATCGACGCCGAGCGCGCTCCGCTTCGAACAGTTGGTCCCCAAGGGGTGTGCTGATGAAGTAGCAGTTCCAGTCCGGCACCTCGGTCGGACCGATCGGCGAGTAATCAGCACTCACACGCTCGACCAGTGCATCGTTGGACCCTTGCCACGCCTGCCATTCGCCACCGTCGGCGTACCCGCCGATCGCCAGGAGACCTCCCTCGAGGAGGTCTCGCACGAGCGTGAGCACGTAGGCGCGTGTTTCGACGGGCGACCCACCACGATCGATCGCGAAGGTGGAGTCCCACCCGACCAGCGGAGACCCCGCCCCGTCGTGGAGATCGGCAAGGAGGAAGTATGTCAGGTCGTTCATGGTCGTCCTCCTGCGGGGAGCTGGTACGGCGGCGATCCGATCGGGAGGTGGATCTTCGTGGTCTTGAAGCCACTTCCCTTCGGCGGTTGGACGTCGATCGTCGGACCTCCAGAATGGCTCGTCGGTCGCCATTGAACTCGGGTGCCATCAGGCAGGACAACAGCCGACTGCCCAGGCTTGCTCGTGCTCACGGGCTTTCCGCCTCGGCTGAGTTCTTCCCAGGCCTCGACCAAGTCCTCAGGTGAGGCGACCTCGCGATGCGGCTTCGTCTCCCCTTGCTTGCCGATCTTCCGTGCGGCTTCGGTTGCGCCGGCCGCGTCCTCTGGCCCGCTTTCCCCTTGCGTGAGCGTGGACCCTCCGTGAGGATTCGCGACATCCTGCCTGAGCCGACCTGTGATGGGATCGTGCGTGCTCGACCACGCATCGGCGTCTGCCTGAGCCATGCGTTGGCGGAACGCATCCGCAGGCGTCTGCTGCTGCGTGTCGCCGCTCAGGCCGAACAAGATGCCGAGCAGTCCGAGCGCCGAAAGGCCCCCGACCGCCGAACCGCTGCCCGCAGCAGTTCCGCCCGCGGCGCCGAGCCACGGCCACGGGAACTGGAACGGCGTCGACGGGAACCCCGGGAGCGGCATCGGTGCCACCAGGCTCGCAGTCCGGACGTCGGTCCCGTCCGTCGCGAGCCCAGCCGTCGACTCGCCACCGGAGATCGCGCGGATCCGTCCGGCCAGTTCTCGCTGCCACGACTGCCACTGCTCGTTCCAGGCGGCAACGGCCGTGCGGAGTGCGGCGTCCTCGATGGCGAGCGCGGGGACCTGCTGCCACGGCGTGGAGCTGGTGGGCGGTTCGGGGAGCGCCGCGTCGTGGCGAGCGACGGCCGCGTGCAGACCGCCGGCGAACGAGGAGATCCGCTCGGCGAGCGCCGCGCGGCTCGTTCGGAACTCCGCGAACTCGAACGACGCGTCGTCCAGCAGGCGATCGAGTCGATGGACGCTGTCGGCAAGGTCGTCGGCGACCTTGGTCGAGCGGTGTGTCATGGTGGGCATCGCGTCGCTCACGCCGGGCATCTCGAACGCCGCGGGCATCGCTGACCAGGACCGGTCGCCGTCCGAAGCGGTCGCGCGGACCTGCTCCGCGACGGCACGGAGCGATGCTGCGGCCGCGACGACCGATGCCATGTCCAGTCGGATCTCGTCGAGCGCGTCAGCCGCGATGATCGCGGTCACCGACGTGCCGCCCGAACCGTCTGGGTCGCCATGTGTGCGTCAGCCTCGTCGACGGCGGCGAGCGCGACTGCGCCGACGGTGCTGACGGCGTGCAGGTGCGTGCCGATCCTCGACGCGGTCCCGGTGCGTCCCGCGCCGAACGATGTCAGTGCAGCCGCGATGTCGGGCGACCCGCCCGCCGCCGCGGCGAGCGCGTCGAGCGCATCGCGCATCGCTGCGGCCTGCTGTGCGACGTTCGCCGCGGCGACGCGCACGTCCGCGACCGTCCGTTCGGACGCCCCGCGGTCGACGCGGTACGACTCCCCCATCGAGATCCCCATCCCCTGATACTTCACCGTACGCAAGCGACCATAGCAGGGACCGGAGGCGCGGTGCCAGCCCGCGCCGTGCCTCCAGTCCGACCGCGACAGCTGCGCGTTCGCGCCCCGCTCCGGACATTGCGCCCCTGCACAACGGGGCGCGATGTTCGAAACGGGGCGCGGTTGTCGGACTGGAGGCGCGGTGCCAGCCCGCACCGTGCCTCCAGTCCGGAAGCGACAGCTGTCTCAGGCCGTGGTGTCGAAGATCGGGCCGACCGTGCGCGAGCGCTTCAGCTCGAAGAAGGCGGGGACCTTCGCGACGGCGACGACGCCGTCCCAGAGGTCGAGGGCCTCCTGGCCCTTCGGGGCTGGGGAGATCACGGGGCCGAAGAACGCGGTGCCCTCGACGGCGATGACCGGGGTGCCGACGTCCTGGCCGACGCGCTCGATGCCGTCCTGGTGGCTGGCGCGGACGGCCTGGTCGACCTCGTCCGTCCAGGCGTACTCGAGCAGGTCGGCGTCGAGGTCCAGCTCCGCGAGCACGGCGGGGACGACCTGCTCGGGGTCCTGCTCCTGACGGTGGTGGATGTGCTCGCCGAGTGCGTCGTAGAGCGGCTTCACGACGTCCTGGCCGTGCCGGAGCTTGGCGGCCGTGACGATCCGCGGGTACACCTGGCCCGCCGTCAGTCGTTCGCGGTACGTGTCCGGGACGTCCTGGTCCTCGTTGAGCACGAACAGGCTCATCACCTTCCAGGTGACGTCGAGGGGGCGGTGCCGGGCGACCTCGCCGACCCAGCGGCTCGTCATCCAGGCCCACGGGCAGTTCGGGTCGAACCAGAACTCCACGGTCGTGCGTTCGGTCGAGTTGTCCACAGTCGTCTCGGTCACGATGCGACTGTACGCGTGCTCGCTAGGCTGGGGTCGACCGTCCCGCCGGTGCACGACGCCGTGCCGGGACTCCCCCACGCGGACACCGATCGTCCGCGTCCGCAGCGAAGATGGAGCGTCCGTGCCCGGAGAGAACCTCACCCGAATCGAAGCCCAGGAACGTGCCGCGGTCGTCGACGTGCAGACGTACGACGTCGAGCTCGACCTGACCCGCGGCGCCGAGACCTTCGGCAGCACCACGCGCGTCCGGTTCGCCGCGACCCCGGGTGCGTCGACGTTCATCGACGCGATCACCAGGACGGTGCACTCGATCACGCTGAACGGCACGGTGCTCGACGTCGCCGCCGTGAACGACGGTGTCCGCATCCAGCTCGACGGGCTGCAGGAGCAGAACGAACTCGTCGTCGTCGCCGACGCGCTGTACACGAACACGGGCGAGGGCCTGCACCGCTTCGTCGACCCGGTCGACGACGAGGTCTACCTGTACTCCCAGTTCGAGGTGCCGGACTCGCGACGCATGTTCGCCGTGTTCGAGCAGCCCGACCTCAAGGCCGAGTTCACCTTCACCGTGACGGCGCCGTCCCGCTGGCAGGTCGTCTCGAACTCCCCGACGCCCGAGCCGCACGTCGACGGCGACAGCGCCACGTGGTCGTTCACGCCGACGGCGAAGATCTCCAGTTACATCACCGCACTCGTCGCCGGCCCGTACGAGGTCGTCCGCGACGAGCTCACCAGCCGTGACGGCCGCACCATCCCGCTCGGCGTCTTCGCGCGCAAGTCGCTGGCCGAGTACCTCGACCCCGAGTACGTGTTCGACATCACGAAGAAGGGCTTCGCCTACTACGAGGAGAAGTTCGACGTCGCGTACCCGTTCGAGAAGTACGACCAGCTGTTCGTGCCGGAGTTCAACGCCGGCGCGATGGAGAACGCCGGCGCGGTCACCTTCACCGAGACGTACGTGTTCCGCTCGAAGGTCACCGACGCCATCAAGGAGCGCCGGGTCGTCACGATCCTGCACGAGCTCGCGCACATGTGGTTCGGCGACCTCGTCACCATGAAGTGGTGGAACGACCTGTGGCTCAACGAGTCCTTCGCGGAGTGGGCCTCCACCATCGCGACGGCCGAGGCCACCGAGTGGACCGAGGCGTGGACGACGTTCCAGGCGATGGAGAAGTCCTGGGCGTACCGGCAGGACCAGCTCCCGTCGACGCACCCGATCGTCGCGACGATCAACGACCTCGAGGACGTGCAGGTCAACTTCGACGGCATCACCTACGCGAAGGGCGGCTCGGTCCTCAAGCAGCTCGTCGCGTGGGTCGGCATCGACGCGTTCTTCGCCGGGGTGTCCGCGTACTTCAAGAAGCACCACCACTCGAACACGGAGCTCCGCGACCTGCTCGTCGAGCTCGAGGCGACCAGTGGCCGTGACCTGTCCGAGTGGTCGAAGCTCTGGCTCGAGACCGCTGGCGTGAACACGCTGCGCCCGGAGATCGAGGTCGACGAGTCCGGCGTCATCACCTCGTTCGCCGTCCTGCAGGAAGCGCCAGCGGACCACCCGACGCTCCGCCCGCACCGTCTGGCGATCGGTGTGTACGCCTTCGCGCAGGACGCCGAGGCCCCGTTCGGCGCCGACACCGCGTCGGCCGGCGGCAAGCTCGAGCGCACGCACCGGGTCGAGATCGACGTCGACGGCGCCCGCACCGAGGTCCCCGAGCTCGTCGGTGTGCACCGCGGCGACCTCGTGCTCCTCAACGACGACGACCTGGCGTACGCCAAGATCCGTCTCGACGAGCAGTCCCGCCGCACCGCGATCGAGCACCTCGCCTCGATCGCGAACCCGCTCGCCCGCTCGATCGTCTGGGGCGCGATGTGGGACGCCACGCGCGACGCCGAGTCCCCGGCCAGCGACTACGTGCGCCTCGTGCTCGGCAACATCGCGACCGAGACCGAGTCGACGACGATCCGCACCACGCTCTCGCAGCTGCTGCTGACCGCCCGCAACTACGTCGCCCCGGCGAAGGTCGACGGCACGGTCCGGACCGTCGGCGAGACGCTCTGGAACCTGGCGTCGAGCGCCGAGGCCGGCTCGGACGCGCAGTTCCAGTTCGTGAAGTTCTTCGCGCAGATCGCCTCGACGCCGGAGCACGTCGCCACGCTGACGGGGCTCCGCGACGGTTCGGTCGCGCTGAACGGACTCGAGATCGACACCGACCTGCGCTGGGAGCTGCTCGAGGGCCTCGTGCTCGTGGGCGCGGCGTCGGGTGCCGAGGTCGACGCCGAACTCGCCGCGGACAAGACGGCGTCGGGCGAGCAGGCCGCGGCGCGTGCCCGTGCGACGATCCCGACCGCCGAGGGCAAGCTCGCGGCGTTCTCGTCGCTCGTCGACTCCTCGGAGCTGCCGAACGCGATCGTCCGCCAGACCACCGTCGGGTTCCAGCACGTGAACAGCCCGGTCGTGCTCGAGGGCCTCGTCCCGAAGTACTTCGACGTGCTCACGCGCATCTGGGCCGAGCGGAGCTACCACATCGCCGACACCATCGTCACGGGCCTCTACCCGGCGCCGCTCGCGTCGGCCGAGCTGCGTGACGCGGCGACGGCCTGGCTGGAGGCGCACCCGGAGACCCCGGCGCTGCGCCGCATCGTCTCGGAGAGCCTGGCGGGCACCGAACGTGCCCTCCGGGTCCAGGCAGCGGACGCCTGAGCATCGGGTGACCATCGGCGGGGTCGTGGCGTTCCTCAGCGGACGCCATGGCCCCGCCCTTTAGCATCGACCGGATCATGACCTTGGCTGCAACCACCGATGAGACCACGAAGGCCGTCTCGAACGCCTTCACCGACTTCGTCACCACCTGGCACGACGCGATCGTCATCGTCATCACGATCCTCGTGGCGGTCGTCCTCCGCCTGATCCTGCGTCGGGTGATCCGGCAGGTCGTCGACCGCGTCGTGTCCGGGGTGAAGAAGCGTCAGGGTGCGACGGACACCCAGGCGCTGATCGCGTCCCCCATCCAGACGGCTCGCGTCGTCCAGCGCACACGCACGTTGGGCAGCGTGCTGCAGAACCTCGCCACGGTGCTCGTCGTGGTGATCGCCCTCGTCATCATCATCCCGCTGCTCGTCCCGAACGCCGCGGTCGGCATCGTCGGTGGGGCCTCCCTCGTCGCAGCCGGCCTCGCCGTCGGCGCGCAGAGCATCGTTAAGGACCTGCTCTCCGGCATCTTCATGATCCTGGAGGACCAGGCCGGCGTCGGCGACGTCGTCGACACCGGGCAGGCCACGGGCGTCGTGGAGAACGTCGGGCTCCGGGTGATGCAGATCCGTGACGTGAACGGCATCCTGTGGTTCGTGCCGAACGGGCAGATCCTGCGCGTCGGGAACCTCTCGCAGGGCTGGTCGCGGGTGCTGGTGGACATCACCGTGCCGTACGACACCGACATCGACGCCGTGCAGGACGCCCTGCTCAAGGCCGCGGTCACGATGTCGCAGGAGCCCCGGTGGCGCCAGCGCATCGTCGAGAAGCCCGAGATCTGGGGCCTGCAGTCGATCACCGACGCGGGCATGGTGTTCCGGCTGGTCGTGAAGACGCGGGCGTCCGAGCTCGACGTCGTCGGCCGGGAGCTCCGGGTTCGCCTGAAGCACGCCGTCGACGAGCTCGGGGTGACCCTGCCGGCGATGGCGATGATCATGCCGGCGGGCTGGGAGAACGCGACCTCGATCAACGGTCTCCGCACGGTGCGGACGCAGCCGACGCCGGCGCCGACGAAGCCCCGGCGCGGCCGGAAGAACGTCCTCGGGCAGCCGATCCACACTGACGACCACGACGGGCAGGACCCCCGATGAGCACGTCCGACCCGACCGGCCCGACCCGCTCGACCGGCCCGGCGCGGCTGACACCGTCGAACCCGGCCCAGCCCATCACGCTCCGCGTCGGCGAGCACGGCGTCTCCGCCACCGGTTCCCTCTACGACCGCATCGGCGGCGCCCCCACGTTCGATCGGCTCGTCCGGCGCTTCTACGAGGGCGTCCAACAGGACGACGTCATCTGGCCGATGTACCCGGCGGACGACCTCGAAGGAGCGATCTGGCGCCTGTCCGCGTTCCTGCAGCAGTACTGGGGCGGGCCGGGGACCTACAGCGAGGAGCGCGGTCACCCTCGGCTCCGGATGCGCCACAACCCGTTCCGCATCACCTCCGAGGCGCGCGAACGCTGGCTGCACCACATGCGCGAGGCGGTCGAGTCGCTCGGACTCGCCCCGCTCGACGAGGCGGAGCTCTGGGCCTACCTCGACCGCGCCGCGCACGCGATGACGAACACCTTCGACTGACCGGTCGGCGCATGCCGACGGCTGACCCCTTGACGCTCTCCGTCGACTGGTCATAACCTCTCCACACCATTCCGCAACGTCCTTGCAGAATGGTGTGGTCCGGGCACGGCGCCCACTCCCGAGGGCCGCGACGCCTCATGAGGAGAACCATGCAGGTCGTTCCGAAACTCGCCGCCGTCGGAGCCGGGGTCGCCCTGCTCGCCGCGGCCGTCCTCCTGCCGCACACCGCCGATGCGGCGAGCGGCAACCTCGTGTCGAACCCCGGGTTCGAGACGGGGACCACGAGCGGGTGGGTGTGCTCCGGCGCCTCGGTCGTCAGCACCCCGGTCCACTCGGGCGCGAAGGCGCTGTCCGGAGCACCGTCGTCGTCGGACACCGCGCAGTGCTCGCAGACGATCGCGGTGCAACCGAGCACCTCGTACACGCTCTCCGCCTGGGTCTCGGGCAGCTACGTGTACCTCGGGGAGAGCGTCTCCGGCGCGAGCACGTGGACCTCGAGCTCCGGGTACACGCAGCTGTCGACGACGTTCACCACGGGAGCGTCGCAGAAGACCGCCTCCGTGTACGTGCACGGCTGGTACGGCCAGGGCGCGTACCTCGCCGACGACGTCGCGCTGGCGGGTCCGGCCGGCAGCGGCACCACGCCGACCCCGACGGCGTCCTCCACCCCGACGCCCACCCCCACCGCGACACCCACACCGACGCCCACGCCCACCCCGACACCCGGGAACGGCACCGGTCCGGCCGCCCAGCTGCCGAAGCACACCCTGACCGGCTACTGGCAGGACTTCGACAACGGCGCGAAGGCCCTCCGCCTGAGCGACGTCCCGACCAGCTACGACCTCATCGCGGTCGCGTTCGCGAACGCCGACTCCGGCAAGCCCGGTGCGGTGACCTACTCCGTCGACCCGGGGCTCGCCACGAAGCTCGGCGGCTACACCGATGCGCAGTTCACGGCCGACGTCCGGACCGTGCACGCCCGCGGCCAGAAGGTCATCGTCTCGGTCGGCGGTCAGAACGGCACCATCTCGGTGTCCGACAGCACCTCCGCGGCGAACTTCGCCGCGAGCGTCGACTCGCTCATGAACACGTTCGGGTTCGACGGCGTGGACATCGACCTCGAGAACGGTGTCAACCCGACGTACATGGCGCAGGCGCTGCACACCGTGGCGGCGAAGCACCCGGGGATGATCATCACGATGGCCCCGCAGACGATCGACATGCTCAGCACGTCGTCCGACTACTTCGCCCTCGCGCTGAACATCAAGGACATCCTCACGATCGTGCAGACGCAGTACTACAACTCGGGGTCGATGAACGGCTGCGACGGCGGTGTCTACGCGCAGGGCTCGGTCGACTTCGCGACGGCACTCGCGTGCACCTCGCTGCAGGGCGGACTCCGCGCGGACCAGGTCGGCCTCGGCTTCCCCGCCTCGACCAGCGGCGCCGGGAGCGGGTACGTCGCACCGAGCGTCGTGAACAACGCGATGACCTGCCTCGCGACGGGCACGGGCTGCGGGAAGTTCGTCCCCGGTGCGAAGTACCCCGGCCTCCGCGGTGCGATGACCTGGTCGATCAACTGGGACGCGTCGAACGGCTACGCGTTCGCGAACGCGGTCCGGCCCGTCCTGAACGGGCTGGGCTGACGGTTCCGGGCTGACGCCCGATCGGACTGGAGGCACGTGACGACGCCGTCACGTGCCTCCAGTCCGTCACCCGGTCACCTACCGGACGTAGGAGCCGTCGGCCAGGTCGTCGACGAGCGGCGGGCGCGTCGGGTTCCACCCGAACGCGGCGCGCGCGTGCGCGCCGGAGGCCTCCTGGTGCATGAGCAGGGCGTCGGCGTAGACGGTCCCGAGGCGTTCCCGGCTCGCGTCGACGCTCTCGGGCACCACCGGCGAACCGTGCGCCCCTGCTTCGGCGATCTCCCGCACGGTCGGGTTGTCCCCGGTCGCCGCGAGGACGTACCCGTCCTGTTCGCCGCGGTGCACCGCCAGGACGTACAGCTCGCCGAGGTCGTCGATGTGCACCGTCGTCCAGCGCTGCGAACCGTCCCCGACGAGCCGGACCTCGTGCGCACCGTCGCCGACGAACATCGCCGGGATCCCGGCGCCGCGTCCGTAGACGATCCCGGGCGCGACGATCGTCGTCCGGACATCGCTCGCCCGCACCGCGGCCTCGTTGGGACCGCGCCAGGCCGTCATCGCCGGCGGCGACGCGGGCGACTGCTCGGAGATGTCCGTCGAGTCGCCGAAGGTGAAGATGCCGCCGGTGTGCACGAACGGCTTCGGCGTCCCGCCGAGGGCGTCGAGCACCGTCGCGATGAAGCCCTCGTCGACGCCCTGCGCGGACGCGGTGTGCACCACGGCGTCGGCCTCGTGCGCGAGACGGCGGACCACGTCGGTGTCCGTGACGTCACCGACGAGCGCACGCCCGCCGGCATCGCGGACCGCCTGCGCCTTCTCGTCCGTGCGGACGAGGGCCGTGACCTCGTGCTCGTGCGCGACGAGGGCGCGGAGGACCGAGGAGCCGATGTAGCCGGAGGCACCGGTGAGGAAGACACGCATGGCCCCAGCCAATCACGGCCGGTCCGGCGAGCGCTCGCTAGGGGTTCAGGGTCCAGGCGCGACGCTTCACGAGCACGTGCCCGCGACTCGTCGTCAGCCGGCTCCAGGGGCCTGTCTCGAACAGGCGCACGGGGTCGTGCCCGAGGAACCCGAGGCTCTCGCCCGCGAACCCCGCACCGGCCGGCACGTGCTCGATGCCCGCGACCGGTCGGCCCCAGACCTCGGAACGGACCTTGCGGACGATGGCTTCGCCCGCGTTCGACGGAACCGCGTCGGCGACCTCGGCGATGCCGTCGCGGGCCGCACGGCGGAGGTGCTCCGGCGAGACGTCCGGCAGCGGCACCCATCCGCCGCGGGGCGGGGAGATCGCTGCCCACGTCACGGTGTGGACCTCGTGCGGGAGCTCCACCTCGATCGGGGTCGCACGGGTCGGGTCCGCGCCCTCGGCGTGCTCGGCGTCCTGCGTCTCGGCGAGCAGCCGCAGCCGCTCCTGCATCGACGCCAACGGCACGACGGCGTCGATGGTCGCCGGCTCGGCGAGGGAGAACGTGCGGAGACCGAGCACCGTCGGCAGCTCGTCGAGCAGGCCGAGCGGGTAGAGGATCGCGGTGTAGACCGCCAGGACGCCCGAGTCGGCGATCAGGCGGACGGAACCGTCCTCGATGCGGGCGGCCCGTCCGAGGTAGGTGCGGAGGTCCCCGAGGGAGGCTGCGTCGGAAAGCGTGAACGAGGTGCCCATGTCACCACGGATCCTACCGGCCGCGGCTGTCAGCGACGGCCGTTCGTAGACTGCTCGTGTGAACGGCGAACCGGACTTCCTCAGCACCCTCCGACTCGAGGACACCGGCGCGAGCACCGGCGAGACCATCCTCACCGGGGCGAGCCACTGGTCCCCCGGCGGACGCGTGTTCGGCGGTCAGGTCCTCGCGCAGTGCATCGTCGCTGCGCAGGCCACCATCGAGGACCGCGACATCCACTCGATGCACGGGTACTTCCTGCGCCCCGGTGACATCGACGTGCCGATCACCTTCGGCGTCGAGCGCATCCACGACGGCCGGTCGTTCGCCACCCGACGCGTGCAGGCGTACCAGCGCGGCGTGCCGATCTTCTCGATGATCGCGTCGTTCCAGCGTCCGGACACCGGCGTCGAGCACCAGGACCCGTTCCCGGTCGACGTCCCGGCGCCGGAGTCCCTGCCGTCGGCGGCGTCGATCCTCTCCGCGATCGACCACCCCGTCGCCCGGGCCTGGGCCGAGCGGTCCATCGACCTCCGACACGTCGAGGGTCCGGTGTTCGTCGACGTGCAGGGCGAGCACCTCCCCCACCAGGCCGTCTGGTTCCGCGTCGAAGGCGACCTGCCGGACGACCCGGCACTGCACCGGGCCGTGCTCGGGTACGCCAGCGACCTGTCGATCCTCGAGCCGATCATGCGCCGACACGGCGTCGCGTGGGGAACGCCCGGGGTGAAGAGTGCGAGCCTCGACCACGCGATGTGGTGGCACCGGGACGGCCGGGCCGACGAGTGGGTGCTCTACACGCAGGAGTCCCCGAGCGCGCAGGGCGGTCGGGGACTGGCGTTCGGCCGGATGTTCTCGGCGGACGGGCGGCTGCTGGCGTCGGTCGCGCAGGAAGGGATGATGCGCATCCCGCGCTGACCGTGGTGGCCGCACTGGCCGTGCTGCCCGGGGCCTACGGTCGGGAGAACTCGACCGCGGGTTCGGTGTACGGCGCGCACGCCTCACGCTCGGCGTCGGTGAGGCGACGCGGCCGGTTGGTCGTCGCGTCCACCATCACGAGCGCCGTGGTCGCACGTGTGTAGAGCACCGCGGGCTCGTGCCCGACCGGTGACCACACCTCGTACGAGACGTCGATGCTCGCGCCACCGATCCGGCCGATCCACATCTGGACGTCGAGGGGACGGCGCAGGTACGGGATCGATGCGAGGTACTCGAGGCGCTGGGCCGCGATCACCGTCATCGTGCCCGAGCCCGGTCGCCCGTCGATGATCGGCTCCGGCAGCTCGCCGTCGCCGCCCTCGTCGGAGGGGTCGTGGCCCCAGAACCCCACGATGCGCGCCTCCTCCAGGAGACGCAGCATCGCGGAGTTGTTGACGTGTCCGTACGCGTCGATGTCGCTCCACCGCATGCGGATGGGAGCGTGCAACCGAGCCACGGTCAGTCGCGGGTGAGCTTGCGGTACGTCGCCCGTCCGGGCTTCGCCGCATCGGCACCGAGGCGCTCGATCTTGTTCTCCTCGTACGCCTCGAAGTTGCCCTCGAACCAGTACCAGTTGGGGGTGCCGTCCTCGTTCAGGCCCTCCCACGCGAGGATGTGCGTCGCGATGCGGTCGAGGAACCACCGGTCGTGGGTGATGACCACGGCGCAACCGGGGTACTCGAGCAGTGCGTTCTCGAGGCTGCCCAGCGTCTCGACGTCCAGGTCGTTGGTCGGCTCGTCGAGGAGCAGGAGGTTGCCGCCCTGCTTGAGGGTCAGCGCCAGGTTCAGACGGTTGCGCTCACCACCGGACAGGATGCCGGCGCGCTTCTGCTGGTCCGGACCCTTGAACCCGAACTGCGAGACGTACGCGCGCGACGGGATCTCGGTCTTGCCGACCTGGATGTAGTCGAGCCCGTCGGAGACGACCTCCCACAGGTTCTTGTTCGGGTCGATGCCGCCACGGCTCTGGTCGACGTACGAGATGTCGACCGTCTCGCCGATCTTCAGCGTGCCGCCGTCGAGGGGCTCGAGGCCGACGATCGTCTTGAAGAGCGTGGTCTTGCCGACGCCGTTCGGGCCGATGACGCCGACGATGCCGTTGCGCGGCAGCGTGAACGACAGGTCGCCGATGATGACGCGGTCGCCGAACTGCTTGTGCAGCTTGTCGGCGTCGATGACCTGCGAACCGAGACGCGGCCCCACGGGGATGACGATCTCCTCGAAGTCGAGCTTCCGCGTGCGCTCGGCCTCGGTGACCATCTCCTCGTACCGCGCGAGGCGGGCCTTGGACTTCGCCTGGCGACCCTTGGTGTTGCTGCGGACCCAGTCGAGCTCGGAGGAGAGCCGCTTCGCGAGCTTCGCGTCCTTCTTGCCCTGGACCTCGAGCCGCGCGCGCTTCTTCTCGAGGTAGGTCGAGTAGTTGCCCTCGTACGGGTAGAGACGGCCGCGGTCGACCTCGGCGATCCACTCCGCGACGTGGTCGAGGAAGTACCGGTCGTGGGTCACGGCGAGGACGGCACCGTGGTACTGCTGCAGGTGCTGCTCGAGCCAGAGGACGGACTCGGCGTCGAGGTGGTTGGTGGGCTCGTCGAGGAGCAGCAGGTCGGGCTTCTGGAGCAGGAGCTTGCAGAGCGCGACACGGCGCTTCTCACCACCGGACAGGTGCGTGACGAGCTCGTCGCCCGGGGGGCACTGGAGCGCGGCCATGGCCTGCTCGAGCTGCGAGTCGAGGTCCCACGCGTCGGCCGCGTCGATCTCTTCCTGCAGGGTGCCCATCTCGGCGAGCAGGGCGTCGAAGTCGGCGTCCGGCTCCGCCATCAGGGCGGAGATCTCGTTGAAGCGGGTCACCTTGGCGTGGATCTCGCCGACGCCTTCCTGCACGTTCTCGAGCACGGTCTTCGACTCGTCGAGCTCGGGCTCCTGCATGAGGATGCCGACGGTGAAGCCGGGGGTGAGCTTCGCCTCGCCGTTGGACGGCTGGTCGAGACCCGCCATGATCTTCAGGATCGTCGACTTGCCCGCGCCGTTCGGTCCGACGACGCCGATCTTGGCGCCGGGGAGGAACGACATCGTGACGTCGTCGAGGATCAGCTTGTCGCCGACCGCCTTGCGGGCGCGGACCATCTGGTAGATGTACTCAGCCATATCGGGGCAAGTCTACTGACCGCGGGTGCCGAGCGCTCCCCCGCCGGCCGGCGTCACGCTGCCGCACGGGTCTCACCCTCACCCTCCGGGTCGCTCCCGCCGTAGGCGTCGAGATCGAACCCGTCGTCGGGCAGGGTGCCGTCGAGGCCGGCGATGTCCCCGTGCCCGTCTCCGACCCCGTCCCCGTCCCCGAGCCCGTCGTCGGCGGGGAGCCCTTCGCCGGGAACCCCGTCCTCGCCGTGCAGCGCGTGGTCGTCCTGGTGCCCGACCTCGCCGGTGCGCGGATCGACCGAGCCGATGCCGACGGGGACCGCTCCGGCCGGTGCTGCCCCGGAAGTCCGAGACGCGTCACCCACCTGCCGGGGGACCCGGATCCAGTTGCTGATCCCCCACGCGAGGTCGTGCCCGAGCCCCTCGGCGTCGATCTCGACCGACGTGCCACCGCGGCCGTCGCGCTCCCACGTGCGGATCCGGACGCGACCCGTCACCACGACGCGGTCGCCCTTCTTCAGGGACTTGTGGACGTTGGCGGCCAGGGAACGGAAGGCCGTCACGGTGAACCAGTTGGTCGCGCCGTTGGTCCAGGTGGCGGTCGCGCGGTCCCAGCGGCGCGAGGGTGAGGCGAGCCGCATGCTCGTGATGGCGATGCCGGTGTCGGTCACGAGGTGACGCGGCTCGGTGGCGATGATCCCGCAGACGGTGATGGTGTCGTTCATGCCTCGATCGTCATCGAGCCCCGGGCGCGACAGCGCTCCGGGGCTCGATCTGTGACCGGTGGTCCCGATCAGGTGGCCTGTGGAGGAGAAGTCCCCCGTGCCTCCCGTCCGGAACCGTCAGTGCGCGCGGAACTCGGGCCGGTCGGCCAGCGGGCCGAGCGCAGCGTGGACCGCGCCCTTCGCCGACTCGAGCGACGGGAACGTCCCGCCGGTGCCGCTGCGACCGTAGAGCTCGACCCGGAAGCCGCCGTCGGCGCGGTGGATGCTGCCCACTGCTCCCGCCGGTCCGACCGCTACCCAGGTCCCGGTGTTGTTCGTCATCGTTCGACCACCTCCTCGTGGCCCCGACGCCCGAGTGTCAGGACGCCAGGATGTACTGACTGTAGGCCTTGCGGACCTTGTTCACCTTCGGCAGCGCCACCGCGAGGCAGTAGCCCTGACCGGGGTTCTTCGCGAAGAAGTCCTGGTGGTACTCCTCCGCCTCGAAGAAGGTACCGAGCGGCTCGATCGTCGTCACGATCCCGCCGTCCCAGATGTCCGACGCGCGCGCGACGGCCTGCTCGAACAGCACACGCTGTGCGTCGTCGGCCGGGAACATGGCCGAGCGGTACTGGGTGCCGACGTCGGCTCCCTGGCGGTTCAGCTGCCGCGGGTCGTGCAGCGTGAAGAAGACGTCGAGGATCACGTCGGCCGGGATCACCGTCTCGTCGAAGGTCACCGCCACCGCCTCGGCGTGGCCGGTCGTCCCCGTGCAGACGAGCTCGTACGACGGGTGCTCCACCCGGCCGCCGACGTACCCGGACACCACGTCCTGCACGCCCTGTAGCGTGCGGTACACGGCGTCGAGACACCAGAAACATCCACCTGCGAGCACGAACGTGGTCATGGGCTCACCGTACCTCGTGGAGGTCCGAGCGAGCCGCGACCGGGTCACACGTCCTCCACAACCCGCGTCGGCACGTGAACGCTCCCCAGGAGTGCCGCTGCGCCCCGGCGTGTCGGTGGTCCTCCGT
This sequence comes from Curtobacterium sp. SP.BCo, assembly GCF_051903265.1. Classification (GTDB taxonomy): domain Bacteria; phylum Actinomycetota; class Actinomycetes; order Actinomycetales; family Microbacteriaceae; genus Curtobacterium. Next base: position 1,640,646 of record NZ_CP194337.1, on the reverse strand, counting down.
ACCGTCGATCCCACACCGAGCACCAGGAGGCACCACGATGCAGACGACGACCGAACCCGCACTGCGGATCCGCTCCACGCCCGTCGCACGCTCGCGCGGTGACCTCCGGATCCTCGACGTGCGGGACGACCTCAGCCGGGTCACGCGGGCGAACGGCGAGATCGTCGGCTACGTGGACCGGGTCGACGTCGCCGGCGGCACCGCCTACCGTGCCCGCCGCTACGTCTCGACCGAGCGTCGCTTCGTCGCGTTCCCCGACGTGTGGTCCGCCGACGACGCCGTCGACTGCCTGCGCTGGGGCTGACGTGCCGGACCACGGGCGGATCGACTCGTCCCCGCACGCCCATGATGTTCCACATTGGAATCATGTCCGGTCGGGTGCGCGGAACGCCGTCCGGCCTCCCCGATCCCTGACCGTTTCGTGAGTATGGTGCGCGCATGGACTGGTGGAACGACCTGACCGACTGGATCTCGTCCGACGAGGGCTGGCGAGTGATCTCCGGAGCGCTCATCCCCTTCGTCGCGATCGTCGTGGCGGGCATCGTCGCGGCGCTCATCGGACGGGGCGCGACCAAGCGCGTCGTCGCGATGCAGGAGCGCGAGGCACGCAACGCCGCCGTCGCCGGCATCGTCTCCGCGGCACGCAAGGCGGCGACGTGGGGCTCACTCGGGCACGATGAACGCGCCTACGCGGATCACCTCGCCGAGGACGCCGACATCCGCCTCCGCCTGCTGCCGGTCGCCGGTGCACCCCTCGCTGCGAACTGGACGCAGCACGAGATCGCCGACATCAAGAAGAACTCGTCGACGTTCAGCTTCCAGGCGGAGCAGTCCCTCGCCGAGTTCCGCGACCGGCTCCTGGAGTGGCAGGCGCGTCCGGGGCGGGCACGCAAGCTCTTCAAGAGCGACCTCGAGCGGTGGAAGTTCGACTCCCCGGATCCCGACGCCGAACTCATCAAGCGCCAGCAGGACTGGAACGCCGACAGCGCCGCCCGCCGCGACGACGCCCCGGCGTCCGCCCCGGAGGCGAGCACCGAACGCCCCACTCCGACCACGACGTCGCTCCGTCCTGCCCTGCAGCGCCCCGCCGGCACGGCCTCCCCCGGCGCGTCCGCCGCGTCCTCGGCCGCCACGACACCGATCTCGGACGGCAACACGCGCGCCTACGGGGACGGCGCCACACGTTCCTACGGGGACGGAGCCACGGCCGCGTACGGCGACGGTGCCACGCGTGCCTACGGGGACGGTGCGACCACGCCGCTGTCCGGTACAACGGTCCGCCCGACCCTCGGTTCCCCGGTGTCACCGTCCCGCACCGCGCCGCCGGCGGACACGACGAACCAGTCGTCCCGCAACAGCGACGTCCCGTCCCGCACCACCACCGACGCCGACAACGCCGACGCGGTCGACGACGGCCCGACGTCGGCCGGCACCACGGGCACGAACGCGAACGCGACAGCGGGCGCGACCACCGGCGCCCCGGTGCCGCCGCCGGTCGCGAAGCCGACCTCGGCCGACGCGCACGTGAACCGTTCGGTCGAGGCCGACAGCCGGACGCCCGACGACCGGAAGGTCGACGCCCCCGGCACGACGAACACCACGTCGATCCCCACCCGCATCGCCGACGCACCGGCGGAGCCCACCGACGCGAACGAGACGTCCGAGGCGCCGTACACCCAGCCGATCAGCGCGAGCGAACTCCGCCGCCGCGCAGCGGACGACGACGAGTAGTCAGCCCCGGTCGGTCCACCAGCAGGCCGACACCAGCCGGTCACCGTCAGCAGGCCGTCGCCCCGAGGGGCGGCGGCCTGCTGCATGTGCCCCCGGCAGGAATCGAACCCGCGGCACGGTGGGTAGAAACCACCTGCTCTATCCACTGAGCTACGGAGGCGGACGGCGTCGATTCTATCCGCGGCCTGCGCCGAGGTGCTGCACGAACCGATCGACCTCCCGCTGCGAGCGCAGGTGCACGATGCGCAGGTGCGGCGCCGACGTGACGAGCTCGGGCACCCGTCGCCGCGAGACGTTCCGGGTCCGGATGCCCCATCGGAGGATGTGCTCCTGGTCGGTGAAGAACGTCCACAGCGACGGCTCGATGTTCCCGTTCCACAGTTCGATCCGCCGCAGCCGACGCCGGAGGGTCCGACGGAGCAGCCGCCAGAACGCCACGACGGTCGGCAGGTCGATCCAGACGAGGGTGTCCGCGCGCTCGGCGAGGAGCGCCCGCACGGGGGTGTACTGCCACTCGGTGACCCACGCCGGTTCGCTCGTGAACGCCTCGACGTCGGCCACGAAGGTCGCTCGTGGCTCCCAGTCCGGGCCGTGGAACAGTGCGTCGATCTCGGTGTGCGGGACGCCGAGCACGGAGCCGATGCGTCGTGCCGTGGTGGTCTTCCCGACGCCGGTCGTGCCGGCGACCAGGATGCGCCGCGGGGTCGGATCGAGGACGTCGTCGGCACCGAGCATCCCTCGAGCCTAACCCGGTGTCACCCGGCCGTCAGGTCGTACACCGTGACCCCGCCGATGGTCGTCGCGGTGTACGTCGACTCGACCCACGCCGTGATCTCCGAGGCCGCGTCGCTCCCGCCGTTCGAGCGCCCGACGCTCCCGGCGATGAAGTAGTGGATCTCGCCCTTCGCCACGTCCCGCTTGAACTCGGCGAGCGTCGGCGAGGGATCGGACCCGTTGAAGCCGCCGATCGGCATCACCGACTCCCCCGTCGCGAGCTGGTACGTCGCAGCACTGTTCGAGCCCACGGTCGCGGCCACCCAGGTGTACTCGGAGGCGTTCTCCTGCAGTGCCTCGCGCAGGGCGGACGCGACGTCGGTGGAGCCGCCGAGCAGGCTCCCGGCACCGCCGCCGAAGCCACCCGTCCCGTTCGTCCCGGTGGTGCCCCCGGCGCCCGGCGCACCCGTCCCACCCGGTGCCGTGTTCCCGCCGGCGCCACCCGCGCCTCCCGCGCCTCCCGCGCCTCCCGGCCCACCGGTACCGGGGCGCGCGAATCCGCCGCCCCCGGCACGTCCGAACCCGCCACCGCGCCCACCGAAGCCGGCCCCCGCGACGCGCGGTCCGGCCGACGGCAGCGATCCGGTGTGGGCCGTCGTGACGGTCTCGATCGAGTACGCGGTCGGCCCGAGCAGCCCGGTGACCACGGCCCCGACGACGATCACGACACCCAGCGGACGTCGCAGCCCCGGACGGAGCCCCGGACGCGGCGACGCACCACTCAGCACGGGCACCGCATCCCACCCCGATGACTCGGCAGACCCGCCAGCCGCGGCAGCCCCGGACGGCCCGGCAGCCTCGGCCGAACGAGCCGACCCAGCCACCCCGGCCGGCGCGCCCGCCCCGGCCACACCGGCCGAACGAGCCACCCCGCCCGGCCCGGCCACCCCGGGCACGAGCACCGCCACGGCGGTGACCACCCCGACGACGAGCACCACCCACCGGATCCACGGCTGCCACGACCCCGCAGCGGTGAGCAGGTACCACTGCCACACGACGGTCACCACCACGGCGAACGCCGCCGTCCCCCGCCACCACCACGATCCCCGTCGCGACCAGAGCACCCCGGCGCCGATGCCGACGAGTCCGGCGATGTACGGCGCGAGGGCCACCGTGTAGTAGGGGTGCAAGATCCCGCCCATGAAGCTGAACACCAGCGCGGTGAGCAGCAGGGCCCCGCCGAGTGCGAGCACGGTGGCGAGCTGTGACGAGGTGCGCTGCCGGAAGCCGATCGCGACGAGCGCGGCCACGAGCAGCACGAGCGCGGTCGGCAGCAGCCAGGTGATCTGCCCCGCGAACTCCGACCCGAACAGCCGCAGGAGACCGGTGGCACCCCACGACCCGGCACCGGCGGTCCCGCCGCCCCCACCGGTCACGCTGCCGGTCTCGTCGCCGGTCACGCGCCCGAGGCCGTTGTACCCGAAGGTCAGCTCGAGGAACGAGTTCGTCTGCGAGCCACCCACGTACGGTCGGGCAGAGGTCGGCACGAGTTCCACGATCGCCACCCACCACCCGCCCGCGACGACCACGGCGAGCGCTGCCCAGAGCAGGTGCACGACGCGCTTCACGAACGGCAGCGACGAGCAGTACAGGTACACGCCGACCAGCACCGGCAGGATCAGGAACCCCTGCAGCTGCTTCGTCAGGAACGCGATCCCGACGGCGACGCCGGCGAGCACGACCCAGCGGAGCCGCCCGGTGTCGATGCCGCGCAGGACCAGCCAGAGCGACAGCACCATGAGCAGGGTGAGCATCGCGTCCGGGTTGTTGAACCGGAACATGAGGGTCGCGACGGGGGTGGTCGCCAGTGCGGCGCCGGCGATCAGGGCGGCCCCGGCCGAGAACCGCCGCCGCACGATCACGTACAGCAGGGCCACCGCGCCGACGCCCATCAGCGCCTCGGGGACGAGGATCGCCCACGAGTTCAGCCCGAACACCCGCACGGACAGCTCCATCACCCACAGGAACGCGGGCGGCTTGTCGACGGTGATCGAGTTGCCGGCGTCCGAGGAGCCGTAGAAGAACGCCTCCCAGTTCGTGCTCCCCGCCTGCACGGCCGCGGAGTAGAACGCGTTCGCGTACCCGTTCAGCCCGAGGCCCACGATGTACAGCACGCCGGTGGCGAGGAGCAGCCCGAGGAACGCGGGGCGTTCCCAGCGTGCTCGCTGGACGAGGGGTGTTCGGGTGGTGGCGTGCATGGTCCCAGCGTCACCGGGCCGCCTTTCGGCATCCGTTGGCAGTGCTGTGGGGTTGCCGGGAGGCACGGATCGCCGCCGCCGGGCGGGTTCCGGAACGGTTCGGGTCGCGTCTGCCTGGTGTTCGCTTCCGGGTCACCGGCGCTTCGTAGCGTCCGGGGCATGCGCACCACCGGTTCCGTCGTCGCGGTCGTCCCCGCGCGTGCCGGCTCGAAGGGGATCGCGGGGAAGAACCTCCGCCCGGTCGCCGGGCGGTCCCTCGTCCGCCGCGCCGTGGAGGCGGCACGGGGCGCATCGTCGATCGACGCCGTCGTGGTCTCGACGGACGGGGACGCGATCGCGGTGGAGGCCGAGCTCGCCGGCGCCCGGGTGGTCCGTCGTCCGGCCGACCTCGCGGGTGACGAGGCATCGTCGGAGTCGGCGGTGCTGCACGTCCTCGACACGCTCGCCGCCACGGGCGAGGAGCCCGAGGTCGTCGTGTTCCTGCAGGCCACGTCGCCGTTCATCGACCCGGCCGACCTCGACACCGCCGTCGCCCGGGTGCGCGACGGCCTCGCCGACTCGGTGTTCTCGGCGACCCCCTCGCACGCCTTCCTGTGGCGCATCGAGCGCGAGCCCGACGGAGCCGGCACCGCCCGCGCCCTGGACCACGACGGTCCCGACGGCACCGCCCGCGCCGTCAACCACGACGCCGCTGTCCGCCCCCGCCGCCAGGACCGGGAGCCGGAGTACCGCGAGACCGGAGCCTTCTACGTCTTCCGCTCGAGCGCCTTCCGGCAGCACCACCACCGCTTCCACGGCCGGATCGGACTCGTCGTCGTCGACCCCCGCGGGGCGATCGACATCGACGACCCGTCCGACCTCACCCTCGCCTCGGTACTCGCCGCGCACCTCGACCCAGCCCTGAACGGAGCACCATGACGGTCACCATCGGTTCGTCCACGATCGGCGCGGGCCACCCCGCGTACCTCATCGGCGAGATCGGCCTCAACCACAACGGCGACGTCGACATCGCGAAGCGGCTGATCGACGTCGCCGCGGACGCCGGGCTGCAGGCCGTGAAGTTCCAGAAGCGCACCCCGTCGATCTCCACGCCGGAGCACATGAAGAACACGCCCCGGTCGACGCCGTGGGGCGACATGACCTACCTGGAGTACCGCTACCGCGTCGAGTTCGACCGTGCGCAGTACATCGAGATCGGCGACCACGCGACCCTGCGCGGCCTGGACTGGTTCGCATCGCCGTGGGACGAGCCGTCGGTGGACTTCCTCGAGGACCTGAACGTCGTGGCGTACAAGATCGCCTCGGCGTCGGTGACCGACCTCGGGTTGCTCGCCGCGGTCGCCGCGACCGGCAAGCCCGTGATCCTGTCGACCGGGATGTCGACGCTCGAGCAGATCGACCGCGCGGTGGAGGCCCTCGGCACCGAGCGGCTCGTCCTCATGCACGCGACGTCGACCTACCCCCTCCCGCCCGAGGAGGCGAACCTCCGCATGATCGACACCCTCGCGAACCGCTACACGGGCGTGCCGGTCGGCTACTCCGGGCACGAGCCGGGTCTGCAGATCTCGGTCGCGGCGGTCGCACTCGGCGCCACTGCCCTCGAGCGGCACATCACGCTCGACCGGACGATGTGGGGCTCCGACCACGCCGCGTCCCTCGAGCCGCACGGGCTCCAGACGCTGGCACGCGACGTCCGGATCATCGAGACCGCCCTCGGTGACGGCGTGAAGCGGGTCATGCCCGGGGAGCGGGCGCCGCTCGCCAAACTGCGCCGCGTCGGCGCGTGAGGTCGGGGCCCTGCAGGTGACGGACGACGGGCGCGAGCCGACCGACGGCCGGGAGGCGCGCCTCCCGGCCGACACGGCACCACGCGTCCGACGCGTGGTCGGGCTGGTCGACACCGACTCGTTCGCGAAGTGGGGCGCGCACCTGCTCGCCACCGCACCGGCGCACTGGCACCTGGAACTGCGCACCGTCGCGACGCCCCGCTCGGCGAGCCGCGCGCAGCTGCGGTCCGCGTTCCGCGGGCTCGACGAGCGGCTCGCGTACCTGGCCGCGGCCCCGCCGGAGCCGCACGACCTCGACGCCGTGGTGGAGTCGCTCCGGCAGGACCCGCCGGACGCCGTCCTCGTGTCGCTGATCGGGCCGGTCGCCGAACTCGTCATCGACGAGGTTCACCGCCGGGTCCCGGGACGACCGGTCCTGGTGACCGGGTTGCCGGGCATCTCGTTCCCGGCGAAGTGGAAGGGCGTGTTCTTCCGGGCGCGCGCCGACCTGTTCGTGCTGCACAGCCACCGCGAGGTCCGCGCCTACGAGGAACTGGCACGCGAGGGCGGCGTCGAACCGCACTTCGCGCTCGCCACGCTGCCGTTCGCCCGTCGCGGTGCTCCCGCCTCGGACGGAGACGGACCTGCTCCGGTCCGTGACGCCGTCGTGTTCGCCGCCCAGCCGAGCGTCCCGGCCGACCGGGCCGACCGCGAACGGGTCGTCGGCTGGCTCGTCGACACCGCCCGTCGGCACCCGGAGTGGCGGGTCGTGATCAAGGTCCGGGCCGCCGCGGGCGAACACCAGACGCACCGCGAGCAGGACCCGTACCCGGACCTCGTGCCGGCCGACGCCCCGGCGAACCTCGTGGTCGAGAGCGGTCCGATGGCCGAGCACCTCGACCGTGCCGTCGCCCTCGTGACGATCAGTTCGACGGCCGTCCTCGAGGCCGCCGCCCGCGGGATCCCGGCCCTCACCCTGACGGACTTCGGGACCGGGCGGCACCTCATCAACGAGGTCTTCGTCGGCAGCGGACTCGAGGGCGACGCGATCGACCTGGTCGACGGGCGCTTCGGGGCCGTCCGTCCGGAGTGGATGCACGACAACCACTTCCACCCCGGGTCGGACGACGACTGGGCAGTGCGGGCCGAGGCGCTGATGGCACGCCGCGATGCCGGGGTGCTCGTCGACCGGCCGGCCGCGCGACGGAGTCGTGGGGGCGTGCTGCGGCGGGCGTGGGAGCGGAAGAACGCCCTCGGGGCGGACGACCGGAGCCTGCTCGGAGTGGTCGCCCTCGTGATCGGGGCGCCGGTGCGGGCGGTCAAGCGGGTCGGGCGGCGGGTGCGTCGGCTGGTGCGTCCGGTCGGGGCGCCGGTCGTGCTCGCACCGACGAGTCAGCGGGCCGGTCGGGTGGCGGATCGGGTGGCGGATCGGGTTGCGGATCCCGCCGGGTCAGACCGCCTTGGCGATCGCCAGGAGCAGCTGGTCGCGGGTCGGGACCCCCGGTGACCGGAAGACCTCGGCTCCGTCGTCCCGCCGCACGATGATCGTGGGGGTCGACCGGATGCCGAGGTCCTCCGCCTGGTCCGGGTGGTTCGCCACGTCGCGCTCGGTCACGTGCAGGCCGGGGACGAGTCCCGACGCCTCGGCCGACACCCGGCGGGCGGCGGCGCACGGGGCGCAGAACGAGGACGTCCAGAGGTCGAGCTGCATGTGACGGTGCAACGCGGGGGTGCGGGGATCTACTCCCGCCCGGGGGCTACTCTCGGTCGAACTCGCCGCTGCGGTCGCCGCGGTCGGCGAGGTCGTCCACCGGGTCGGACTCCCCCGGCACGTACTCGAACTCCGCCGAGGTCTGGTCGAGCACCTGGCGGGACTTCGTCATGCGGTAGGTGAAGGCCGTCTGGAGCCCCTCGACGTCGGCGAACACCGTGATCTCCTCGTCCAGCGCGTCGCTCGTCGCGGTCCGGGTGTCGGTCGTGCCGTCGAAGGGTCCGCCGTGGAAGATCGCGGTGTACTCGTCGCCTTCGTGGATGGTGATGTCGCTCATGCATCCCTTCTACCAGGCAGCACCTGTTGACTCTTTCATAGCTTCGCTATATAGTTTTGCTATGGAAACGAGTCGCGAGCAGACGATCGAGACGCTCCTGGTCTCGGTGAACCGGCTGATCCGCACCGCTGCCCAGGCGACGGGGAACACCACGTCCGCCGCCGTCTGGCGCACGCTCGGCATCCTCGAGACCGACCAGCCGCTCCGCCTCGGCGAACTCGCCGCGGCATCCCGGGTCGCGCAGCCCACGATGACCCGGCTCGTCACGAGCATGACCGCCGACGGCCTCATCACCCGGAGCGTCGACCCCGACGACTCCCGCGGGCAGCTCATCGAGCTGACCGAGGCGGGCAGGACCCGGCTCGCCGACTGGCGCGCCACCATGACCCGCACGGTCGGCCCGATGTTCGCCGACCTCGACGACGACGACTGGGACGCCCTGCACACCGCGGCCGCCCTCATCGCCTCGCGCACCACCACCAGAACGGAGACCACCGCGTGAACGCCCACGCACCCGCCGGCCAGTCCGGCAGCATCCTCAAGCAGTCGTCCGCCGTGTGGGCGATCGCCTTCGCCTGCGTCGTCGCCTTCATGGGCATCGGCCTCGTCGACCCGATCCTCCCCGCGATCGCCGCGTCGCTGAAGGCCACCCCGGCGCAGACCGAGCTCCTCTTCACGAGCTACCTCGCCGTCACCGGCGTCGCGATGTTCTTCACCAGCTGGGTCTCCAGCCGCATCGGCGCGAAGAACACCCTGCTCATCGGACTCGCCCTCATCGTGGTGTTCTCGGTGCTCGCGGCCACGTCGAACAGCGTGTGGAGCATCATCGACTTCCGCGCCGGCTGGGGCCTCGGCAACGCGCTCTTCATCTCCACCGCACTCGCGACCATCGTCGGGGCTGCCTCCGGGGGCACCGCGTCCGCGATCATCCTGTACGAAGCGGCGCTCGGTCTCGGCATCGCCGTCGGGCCCCTCGTCGGCGGTCTGCTCGGCTCGGTGAGCTGGCGCGGCCCGTTCTTCGGCGTGACCACCCTGATGGCGGTCGCGTTCATCGCCATCGTCACCCTGCTCAAGACGAAGAACCTCGAGAAGCCCACCCCGACGAAGCTCTCGGCGCCGTTCCGTGCGCTCGGCCGCCCGGCCCTCGCCGCCCTCGCCGCCACCGCGCTCTTCTACAACATCGGCTTCTTCGTCCTGCTCGCCTACACGCCGTTCCCGCTCGGCTTCGGCGCCCTCGGCATCGGCTTCACGTTCTTCGGCTGGGGTGTCGGCCTGGCGATCACCTCGGTGTGGGTCGCCCCGATGCTCACCGCTCGGCTCCGCCGGACCACCGTGCTGAAGATCGCACTCCCGCTACTCGCGCTCGACCTGTTCGCCGCAGCCGTGGTCGTCGACAGCCAGGTCGGCCTCATCGTCTGCGTGATCATCGGCGGTCTCGTGCTCGGGGTGCTGAACACCGTGCTCACCGAGTGCGTCATGGAGGCCACCGACCTCCCCCGCTCCGTCGCCTCGAGCGCCTACTCCGCCGTGCGCTTCATCGGAGGCGCGATCGCTCCGCCCGTCGCCACCCTGCTCGCCGACGCCTACGCTCCCTCGGCCGCGTACGTGTTCGCTGGTCTGTCGGTCGCGGTCGCGTTCGTCGTCGTGCTGTGCACCACCCGCGTGCTGCGCCGGGTCGACGACGGCGCCGAGCCAGAACGCATCGAGGCCGAGGCGATCGGCGCCGGCGAGATGGCCTAGCGCCGCCCGCCGTTCCCCTCCCGCCCGCGCCTGCCTGCCCTGCCCGTTCCCTTCGGTTTCGCGAGCGGGCGGTACACGTCCCCCTCACCCCCGCCCCCGGCCCGATCCCGCCCGCTCGCGACGTGCACCTCCTGCACCCGCGAGCGGGCGTTTTCCGTCCCGCCACCTACGCCCGCCCCTGCGCACGACCGCGAGCGGGCGAATCCGCACCGCCACAACGCGTTCGCGAGCCGATTCCGCCCGCTCGCGGCGCCCGCGTGACCGCCGGGAGGCGCGGCGCACTCCCGCCGGACCGGCACCGCGCCTCCAGGCAGTCACCACCACCCCGCTCACGCGAGCGGGCGATATCTGGCCCAGCCACGCGTGTCCAGCGACCGATTCGACCCGTTCGCGAAGCCCGCGAGCGGCTCGCTCACGCGAGCGGGCGGAAACGGACCGCGCGAGCGGCACAGCCGGGCCGGTTTCGCCCGCTCGCCACGCGGGGCGACCGCCCGGAGGCGCGGCGCACGCCCGCCGGACCGGCACCGCGCCTCCAGTCGGTCACCTCTACCCCACTCGCGCGAGCGGGCGGAATCCGTCCCGATCACTCACGCCGCACGACCGTTCTCACCCGCTCGCGAAACCGGCGCGCGGCCCACCAACGCGGGCGGGAGAAAACGCACCACACGGGCGGCACGGCCGGGCCGGTTTCGCCCGCTCGGGAAACCCGCGCGCAGCCCACCCACGCGAGCGGGCGGAAACGCACCACACGGGCGGCACGGACAGGCCGGATCCGCCCGCTCGCGACACGGGGTGACCGCCTGGAGGCGCGGCGCACGCCCGCCGGACGGGCACCGCGCCTCCAGGCGGTCACCTCCACCCCGCCATCCGAGCGGGCGGAATCCGATCCGTTCCCGACGTGGCGATGACGGAATCCGCCCGCTCGCTGCGCGGCGCGACCGGGTCAGCACCCGAGTGGGCGAAATCGGTGGGAGTCCCAAGCCCCCAGCGACCGGATCCGCCCGCTCGCGAGACGTGGGGTGGGAGGGCCGGACGGCAGTGGGACGGGAGCACGAGCGGCGGGTGGGAGCACGCGGAATAGGATCGACACCATGGCAACTGCGAACGACCGCCTCGTCTGGATCGACTGCGAGATGACGGGCCTCGACATCGAGGTCGACGAACTCGTCGAGGTGGCCGTGGTCATCACCGACTTCGACCTCGTCCCGGTGCACCCCGGGTTCGACATCGTCATCAAGCCGGACCAGTCGGCGCTCGACAACATGAACGAGTTCGTGACGAACATGCACACGACTTCGGGGCTCATCGACGAGATCCCGGGCGGCGTGTCCCTCGCGGACGCCGAGTACCAGGTGTTGGAGTACATCCTCCAGCACGTCCCCGCCGAGGGCACCGCTCCCCTGGCCGGCAACACGATCGGTACGGACCGGGCGTTCCTCGCGAAGTACATGCCGCGCGTCGACGGGCACCTGCACTACCGGAGCGTGGACGTGTCGAGCATCAAGGAGCTCTGCCGTCGCTGGTTCCCCCGCGTGTACTTCAACGCACCGGAGAAGCACGGCGGCCACCGCGCGCTGGCGGACATCCTCGAGTCGATCCGCGAGCTGGAGTACTACCGCCGTGCTGGTTTCGTCGCCGAGCCCGGGCCGAGCACGGATGACGTCCGTGCCGTGTCGGCCGAGGTCGTGGCGAAGTGGGAACCGCGGCTGGCGCAGCCCGCGACCGGCGAGGCCGCGCCGGCCGCGACCGGCGAGACCGCGCAGCCCGCGCAGGCCGCGACCGACAAGGCCGCCGCGCAGCCCGCGACCGACGAGCTCGCGCAGCCCGCGACCGAGTAGCACCACGCGTGGTCGGATCCGCGCCGGGCATGTACTACTATTGAGTGGTCGCGCCGGTCTGCCGGTTCGAACATGGTGGATATAGCTCAGTTGGTAGAGCGCCTGGTTGTGGTCTAGGAGGTCGCGGGTTCGAGACCCGTTATTCACCCCAGTGCTGATGCAGATCAGCGGAAGGCCCCGGTCCGTCGGACCGGGGCCTTCGTCGTTCCGTCAGGCGCGAGGTCAGCCCGGTGTGGGACGATCCACCCCGTGATGGAGATGTCCCTCGACGAGTTCGAGCAGCTCGTGACCGACGAACTCGACCTCCTGCCCGACGAGATGGTCGACGGCCTGGACAACGTGGTGTTCGTCGTCGAGGACGAACCGGAGAACGGCGAGGAGCTGTTCGGCGTGTACGACGGCGTCGCCGCGACCGAGCGCGGGCAGTACGGCTTCGGCGAGTTGCCGGACCGGATCGTCGTGTTCCGGAAGCAGCACCTCGCGGAGTGCGACACGCTCGAGGAGCTCAAGGACGAGGTGCACACCACCCTCGTGCACGAGATCGGGCACTTCTACGGCATCGACGACGAGCGGCTGCACGAGCTCGGCTGGGCGTAGGGGCTCCCACGAGACTCGTCGGGCGCGCACCGAGACTCGGCCTGGGCGACATTCCTCGGCACTCGGGACGCGAGAACTGTCGCCCACACCGAGTCTCGCCGCGAGCAGCCCGGCCGCGCACCGCGCCGCACCGCACCGCGCCGCGCCGCGCCGCGCCGCGCGGCGCCGCCGCGCAACGCGCCGCCGCGGCCACCCCGCCCCCTCAGAACCGCGTCGGCCCCACCTCGTGGTACTTCTCCCACGCGTCCACCGGCCCCCGCCCGTGCAGCGCGTACTCCCCCACGAGCCGCTCCTTGTAGACCGCCGGGTTGTGCGACGCCACCACGCGGGCGTTCCGCCAGTGCCGGTCCAACGCCCGGGTCCGGTCCGCCGCCGAGGCTCCCCCGACCTCGAACAGCTCCGAGCAGGACCGCAGCACGCGCGGCCCGATCTCGATCTGTGCCTGGTACACCGCGTTCTCGGCGGCGTCGAGCAGCTCGTGCGACACCCCGACACCGGGCTCGTTGGTCGCCACGACACCGTCGAGCAGTCCAGCCGCCGCAGCGACGAGCGACCGGGCGGTGAACGCACCGGCGGACAGCCGCCCGAGGATCGCCAGTACCTGCGGGTCGTCCCCCGGCACGGCGGCGTTCGCGTGGATGTACGTCCGGGTGCGCGGCCGCACGAACGCCACGGCGTCATCGGACACGGCCTGCCCGATCCCCGCGAGGACCGCCAGCAGGTACAGCTGGTAGAAGGCCTGGATGTGCGACAGCGGCGCGTCCTTGTACGCCGAGACGACGCTCGGGTCCACGGAGACCCCGTCGAAGACGGTCGTGCCCGAGGCGGTGAGCCGCTGCCCGAACCCGTCCCAGTCGTCGATGCCGGTGACGCCCGGCGCGTCGGTCGGCACGGCGAAGGTCACGCGCTCGCCGTCGCGGTCGGCCGCCAGGTAGATCCAGTCCGCGTAGAGCGTTCCGGTCGAGTAGAACTTCCGCCCGTCGAGGCGCCACGTGCCGTCCGCGTCGGGAGCGACGGTGGTGGAGATGTCCGCGAGCGTGGTGCCGGTCCGCTCGGAGGTCGCGTTCCCGATGATCGCGCCGTCCACGATCCGTTGCAGCCACTCGTCCCGCCCGGCCGACGACGGCCGGAGCAGCACGAGCTCGGTGTACCCGAAGTGTCCCCGCCACAGGTGCGCGATGTTCGAGTCGGCCGCCGCGAGGTCCGCCACCAGGTGCACGAGCTCCACGAGCGTCACCCCGAAGCCGCCCCGGTCCTCGGGCACGCGCAGCCGCCCGAAGCCGGCATCGGCGAGCGCCCGCACCTCGGCGTGCGGCAGCGATCGGTCCCCGGGCGTCCCCGACGCGAGCTCCCGCTCGACCGCCCCCGCGCGGATGCGTTCGAGGACGGGACGGAACCGCTCGCGCAGCGCCGTCAGACGGTCGCGTCCCACCCCGGCCTGGAGGGACGGCACACCCCCGGCAGTCGTCGTCGCGTCGGTCATGCGGTCACCTCCACGGCGTCACGCGCGTCGACCGCGCCGGTTCCGGCGGCTCCGCCGGTGAACGCCCCGCGCCACCGTCTGGCCGGGTGCGTGTCCGGGAGCTGCGCGTGCCCGAAGAGCTTCTCGCGGAGGGTGCCCTCCCGGTACTCGGACTGCATGAGTCCGCGTTCCTGCAGGGTCGGCGCGATGTGGTCGACGAACTCCTCGTACGAGCCGGGCAGCGTCCAGTTGATGACGTTCACCCCGTCGACGCCGACGCGCTGCCAGTCGGCGAGTTCGTCGGCGATCTGCTCGGGTGTCCCGACGACGCGCGCCCGGAGCTTGGCGGACAGGCGGGCGAGGTCGGCGATGGTGGGCTCGCGGTCGCCGGCTGCCTCGCGGAGCCACTGCAGGTGCGACTGCCCGGCGTGCGTCCGGACCTCGGACAGCGGCGTCGCGGGGTCGAGCGGCTCACCGGTGTCCGGGTCGAAGCCGAGGTTCGAGTGCACGAGGAACCCGTCGGCCGCCAGGTACTCGTCGATCTCCGCCTCCTTGGCCTTCGCCTCGGCCTCGGTGGAGCCGGTGACGAAGGTCAGCCCGAGGAAGAACGCGATGTCGTCCCGGTGCCGACCGGCTGCTCCGGCGAGGTCGCGGGTCTCGCGGATGAGCTGCTCGGTGGCGTCCCGGTTCGACGTGAGGATGAACTGCGCCTCGGCGTTCCGTGCGGCGAACGCCCGGCCGGCCGGCGAGGACCCCGCCTGGAACAGCACTGGCGTCCGCTGCGGCGAGGGTGCGCTCAGGTGCGGCCCCTGCACGTCGTAGCGCTTCCCGTGGTGGTCGATCCGGTGCACCTTCTCCGGGTCCGCGTACCCGAGCACCGGGTCCTTGAGCACGGCGCCGTCCTCCCACGAGCCCTCCCAGAGCTTCGCGCAGACCTCCAGGTACTCCTCGGCCCAGACGTAGCGTTCGTCGTGCTCCTCGAGGCGGTCCTGCCCGAAGTTCCGGGCGGCGCTGTCGAGGGCGCTCGTGACGACGTTCCAGCCGATCCGACCGCGGGTGATGTGGTCGAGGGTGGAGACCTTGCGGGCGAAGTCGAACGGGTGCGACTGGATGACGCTCGACGTGAAGGCGAGTCCGAGGTGCTCCGTCGAGACGGCCAGGGCGGACAGCAGCACCGACGGGTCGTTCGAGGGGATCTGCAGCCCCTCGCGGAGGTTGGTCGAGTAGTCCCCGCGCGCCGGACCGTACGTCCCGACGACGTCGGCGAAGAACATCGCGTCGAACTTCCCGCGCTCGAGCGTCTTCGCGAGGTCGGTCCACAGCGTCACGTCGTCGAAGTCGGCCTGGCGGGCGTCCGGGTGTCGCCAGAGGCCGTGCTGGATGTGCGACGTCGTGTTCATGACGAAGGCCGCGAAGCGCAGCGGGCGGTTCGGTGCATCGCTCATGCGGTCCATGTTCCCCGGCGTCCGGTCGCGGGAGACCATGACGTGACCTCGCGTTACGCGGGCCGTTCCGCGCGGCGCCGGACGCGACCATGCTCCTGAGGGTGCCGAACCCGACCACCGCAGCCGCGCCTCCCGTCCGTTCCACCGCACCGCCCACCACCGCGACCCGTCGTCGGGTCGCCCTGGCGTCCTTCGTCGGGACGACCGTCGAGTACTACGACTTCTACCTGTACGCGACCGCCTCCGCGCTCGTCTTCGCACCGACGTTCTTCCCGACCGTGACGCCGGCCGTCGGCGTCATCGCGTCGTTCGCGACCTACGGCGTCGGGTTCGTCGCACGCCCGCTCGGCGGCGTCATCGCCGGCCACCTCGGCGACCGGATCGGGCGGAAGAAGCTGCTCGTCGCGTCCCTCGTGCTGATGGGCATCGCATCGACGCTCATCGGTGCGATCCCTTCCGCGGCGACCATCGGCGTCGGAGCGGTCGTCGCACTGGTGGTGCTCCGGCTGCTGCAGGGCGTTGCCGCCGGCGCCGAGTGGGGCGGGTCGGCGCTGCTGTCCGTCGAGCACGCTCCGGCACGACACCGCGGACTGTTCGGCGCGTTCACGCAGATGGGGTCCGCCGGCGGGATGCTCCTCGCCACCGGGGTCTTCACGCTCGTGCGGACGCTGCTCGGCAACGAGGTGTTCCTCGCCTGGGGATGGCGGCTGCCGTTCCTGTTCTCCGCCGTGATCGTCGCCGTCGGGCTCGTCATCCGGCTCGGCGTGCAGGACGCTCCCGTGTTCCAGGAACTGCGCGCGTCGGGCGGTGTCGAACGGTTCCCGGTCTGGCAGGCCATCCGGCACCACCCGCGGTCGATCCTGGTCACCGCCGGGCTGCGGCTCGTCCAGCCCGCGCTCTACTCGATCCTGACGACGTACTCGCTGACGTACCTGCTCGCGAAGCGCGGCGAGGCGGGCTCCGCCGCGGGCCTCCAGGCCGTGCTCGTCATCTCCGCGGTGTCGCTCGTGTCCACGCCGTTCTGGGGGTGGCTGTCCGACCGGGTCGGTCGGCGTGTCCTCGCCATCTGGTCCGCGGTGGGCATCGCGGTGCTGATCTGGCCGTTCTTCGCCTTCCTCGACGCCGGACCCCTCGTGCTCCTGCCGCTCGTGGCGCTGATCGGGATGAGCGTGTTCCACGACAGCATCTACGGGCCCCAGGCCGCCTGGTTCGCCGAGCAGTTCCCGACCGGTCGGCGGTACTCCGGGATGTCGCTCGGGTACCAGATCGGGTCGATCTTCTCGGTCGGACTCACGCCGTTGCTCGCGGCCGTCTTCGTGGAGCTCGGTGGAGGTTCGCCGTGGATCCTGTGCGCGTACCTCGGGGTGTACGCGGTGCTCTCGATCGTGGCGGCGGCGTTCGCGGTGGACCCGGTGGCGGCAGCGCGTCGGGCGGAGCGGGTCGCCGGCTGAGCCGCGCGTTCAGGACTGCGGGAGACCGCACCGGCGCAGCAGGTCGTCGACGACCACCTCGAGCGGCAGCGCGGCGTCGGGGGTGTCGGTGCCGGCGGCGTGGAGCTGGCGGACGAGCGCGCGTTCATGGAGTCGGCCGGCCCTCGCCTGTGACGACGGCGGGTGGTGACCGGCCTGGAGGCGCGACACGCGTCCGCAGGGCGGTTCGCGCCTCCAGGCTGGTGGGTCGGGACCGACCGCGACGGCCGGTGCGCCGCTCAGGCGGTCAGCTGCTCGCTGACCTCCCAGAGTCGCCGCGCGTCGTCCGCATCGAGCATCGCCGAGTTCGCGTCCGCCGGGATGCTGTCAGCGGTCAACGGTCGGACCTCGTCGTCGATCACCGCGACGTCGCTGTCCTTCAGGTAGACGCCACCCACGCCGTCCAGGAGCGGGCTCGCTGCCCCGAACACGAGCGTCGCCGCCCCCTGTTCGATCGTCTTCTTGCCGCGTTCGGGATCGATCACCGTGGCGCCGTCCGCATCGACCAGCCCCTGCTCGTGGTAGGAGGCGATCCGTGCGGCGTCGTGGGGTCCGGGGCCGATGATCACGCCGGGGTGCGCAGCGTGGGCGCGGAGCCCCTGCGCGGCGTGGCGACGGTCCAGTTCGACCGCGAACAGCACGTTCGCTCGCTTGGCCTGGCCGTAGGCGGCGGCCGCGTCGTAGCCGCTCGCGAACGCGAGGTCGTCCCACCGGATCTGCCCGAACCGTGCGGCGCCGGAGGTGACGTTGAGGACCCGCGCGCCACGGGCCTCCAGGAGGGCGGGGAGGAGCGCCCGCGTGAGTCGGAAGTGCCCGAGGTGGGACGTCGAGAACGACAGTTCGTTGCCGCGGGCATCGAGCCGGCGGTCCGGGGTGAACAGCATCGCGGCGTTGTTGACCAGGGCCTGGAGCGGACGGCCGGAGGCTGACCACCGCGCTGCGAACGCATCGATGGACGTCGGGTCGGTCAGGTCGAGCGCCTCGACCCGGACGCCGGGGACGTCGGCGACGGCTGCGGAGGCCCGCGCCGTGTCCCGGGAGGCGACCGTGACGGTGGCGCCGGCTGCCGCGAGGGCTCGGCTGACCTCGTGTCCGAGGCGGCCGTGGCCGCCCGTGACGACGACGTCCCGACCGCTGAGGTCGACGCCGTCGAGGACCTCTGCTGCGGTCGAGGACGCGGTGAACGGGGTGGGCAGGGGGTGCTGGTCGGTGATCATGGGTGGATCTCCTTCGAGAAGTGGTCGGTCGCCTCGAAACGGAGCGACGTTCCGGAACGATACGGAACGACGATCCGGATTGCAAGCGAAACGGAGCAGGGTTCCGGATGATCGTCGTGGCGTGCGAAGATCGGAGGATGAGCACCGCGACGCCCGGCGCCGAGACCGGGGCGCCCCGACGCCGACGTGACGTCGAACGGAACGAGCGCGCCATCCTCGATGCGGCGGCGGACGTCTTCGCCGCCTCGGGCGTCGGTGCGCCGGTCCGTGCGGTCGCTGCGGCAGCGGGGGTGGGCGTCGGCACGCTCTACCGGCACTTCCCGACCCGGTCCGACCTGGTCGTCGGGGTCTTCCGCCACCAGATCGAGGCCCTGGCGGAGGCCGGCCCGGCACTGCTCG
This sequence comes from Curtobacterium sp. SP.BCo, assembly GCF_051903265.1. Lineage (GTDB taxonomy): Bacteria > Actinomycetota > Actinomycetes > Actinomycetales > Microbacteriaceae > Curtobacterium. The sequence continues at coordinate 1,621,962 of NZ_CP194337.1, read as the reverse complement.
CGGCCTCCTCGTCGCCGTTCGACGCGATCCTGCGCTGGGTGCACCAGTTCGTCGACTTCCTCGGCACGAAGCACGGCCTGGCACGGGTGTGGGAGGGGGACGCCGACGGGTTCACCGCGCTGCACACGCTCTTCGTCGACGAGCTCGTCCCGGTGCTCGGACGGATGCTCGACGAAGCCCGTGCGTCCGGCGAGGTGGTCGCGTCGGTGTCGTCGTACCAACTGCTCCGCGCGGTCGGCGACCTGGTCGCCTGGAGTCCGAAGGACCCGGACTACGACGTGCGGACGACCGTGACGCTCCTGGTCACCGGGCTGCGGCAGGCGCAGCCGAGCGTCGGGTCGGAGTGACCGGGCCGGCGCGCGCGGGTCGGTGCGCGGGCGGGCGGGTGCGCGGGCGGGCGGGTGCGCGCGGGCGGGCGGGCGGGTGCGCGCGGGCGGGTGCGCGCGGGCGGGTGCGCGCGGGCGGGTGCGCGCGGGCGCCCGGGCCGGTCGACGCGTACAGTCCCCCGCAACGCACGACTGGCGGGCGATCGGGGAACGCGATGCGACTCATCACGGGGACGACCCTCGCCGTGGCACTGACGGCGGCCGCGCTGGTCGGTGTGGCACCACCGGCGGCCGCGGTCGGGTCGGGGACCGTGACCGTGCAGCTCGCGACCCCGGACGGCACCCCGATCCGGCTGGCGGACGTCGAGCTCGCGGCGATCGGCCTCGACGCCGTCGTCGGGAACGCCACCACCGACGACGACGGGACCGCGACGTTCGTGGGCATCCCCGCCCCGGACACCGTCACGGTGACGACCCGGCAGCTCCCGCCGCACGGAGCGGACACCTACGCGCCCGGGCTGCGCTCGGACATCGCCGTCCGCGAGGGCTCGACGGTCGCGGTCACCGTGCCGCTCGTGCTCGGCGCCACCGTGCAGGGCGGGGTCGTCGGCCCCACGGGCCCTGCTGCCGGACGCCTGATGTACGCGTGGAACGAGGACACCTCGCAGGTCTTCCGGACCACCTCGGACAGCGCGGGCGAGTACCGGTTCGTCGGCCTGAGCACCGGGAAGTACCGCATCGAGGCGTACGCGAGCGGTACTGCCTCGCCCGCCGTCTGGAAGACCCGGGTGCACCAGCAGCGCGGGCCGGTGCCAGCGTCGCAGGTGACGCTGTCACGCCACTACGCGCACAGCGACTACGACCTGTCCGTCTTCGCGACCACGCCGTCCCGCACACCGTCGGCGGCGCTCAGCGGCGCGAGCGTCGTGGTCACGGACGCGACGACCGGGGCATCGTTCACGAGCCGGTTCTCGGCCGTGCTCGACAGCGAGCAGACGGCGCAGTTCCAGATCCCGTCGGGGCAGTACGTGCTGGAGCTCCGGACGGCGGCGACGACCGGGACGCCGGCGCGGGTGCTGTGGCTCGGACGTCCCGGCGGGGTGTACCGGTACGTGGCCGACCGGGCGCAGGCCGTGCCGGTGCGGGTCGTGTTCGGTGGGTTCAACGGGTGGGGTGGGGCGGTGCCGGAGTGACGGCCGGCACGCTGCGCCGCGGAGCACGCCCGGCGAGTCCGAGCGCCGCCCGGACGTCCTGCGCGTAGGCCTCCGGCTCCTCCCACGCGGCGAAGTGGCCACCACGTTCGTGCTCCACGAACTCCTGCACGTCGACGAAGCGCTCGGCGAACACACGAGGGGCCGGTTTCGTGTCGTGGGCGAACACGCTCAGGACGGTCGGGGTCGCGACGTACGGAACCGGCGGTACGAACGCGGCGTAGGTGGCGAACGAGGTCCCGATCGTGTTCGTGAACCAGTAGGCGCTGATCCACTCGAGGGCGTGCTGGGTGGTGGGGAACTCGTCACTCCAGGCGTGCAGCTTCTCCAGGAGCCACGCGGCGAGACCAGCGGGCGAGTCGGCGAGCCCGACCGCGAGGGTGGCCGGCTTGCTGGACTGCGCAGCGATGTAGGCCCCTTCTGCCCGTGACCACCGAGCGACCACGTCGAGGTACTCGAGCTCCGGTGCGGAGAGGGTCGCCCGATCAGCGAACACCGCGTGCAGCGGCGAGATGTTCGTCAGGTGCAGGCTCACCACGGCATCCGGGCGGATCGCCGACAGGTGCTCGGCGACGTCCGCACCGACGTCGCCCGCCGAGACGGTGTACTCGGAGTACCCGAGTGCTGCCATCGCCTCGGCCACCGCGTGGGCGATCGCGACGACGTCGACGGGCCCGTCGGGCCACGGCGCGGCGAACGGGAAGCCGGGCAGCGCGGGGACCACGACGTGCACGTCGTCGAGGAGCGGCAGGAGGCGTTCGTACCGGAGCACCGAATCGGGCCACCCGTGCAGGAGCACGACGGTCGGTGCGTCCGCTCGCGCTGCCGGGCGGTGCACCACGCCGAGCCGGCCGACGCGCACCCACGGGAGTGCAGCGACCCGTTCCTCCACGGCCGGCCAGTCGAAGTCCGACCTCCAGGTCGCGAGGAGTTCCGCCAGAGCATCTCGGTCGACCCCGGCGGACGCGACACCGTCGATCAGCACCGGAGCGCGGCGTCGAGCCAACCGGTCCTGCAGGTCAGCGATCGCTGCGGTGTCGACCCTGCGGAAGGACGTCGTCATGTGTACGAGCATACACATGGTGTGTGTGGCTGTACACATCTGCCGCTGAACCGCTAGGGTCGCCGCGTGGGAGCTCTTGGTCAGGCGAAGGACGCGAACCGGACCCGGGCGCGGATCCTGTCGGCTGCGGCTCGTGCGTTCAGTCGCGACGGGTACCAGGCGACGACTGTCCGGACCATCGCCGCTGCCGCAGAGGTGTCCCCGAACCTCATCACCCGCTACTTCGGCGGCAAGGAAGGACTCTTCGACGCCGTCGCGGACATCGACCTGGCGGTCGACCGGTTCGCGTCCGGGCCGCTCGAGTCCATCGGGGCACGACTCAGTGATGCAGTCATGACACGCTGGACCCGCCTCGCGGACGGCGACCCACTGGTGGCGCTCCTCCGTTCGTCCGGTGAGCACGGCCCGTCGGCAGCGCGTCTCGCCGCGTTCCTCGACTCCGAGTCGTTCGCCCCGATGCAGCGTCAGCTCGAAGACCACGGGCTGGCCCCGGCGGACGCGGCCGCTCGAGCCCGAGCGGTGGACGTCTTCGTCCTCGGTGTCACCGCTCGCTTCCGCATGCTCCGGGACGACCTCGAGGACACGCCGGCGACCCGAGGCTGGATCGCGGAGTCGGTGCAACGCCTCGTCACCGGCCCCTGACGGACCACGCTCGGCTCGGAAATCCCCGTCCCGCTAGGTCCGCACCACCACGTCGGCCAGCCCCGCCGGCCCCTCGGCAGCGATGAACGCCGCCTCCTGCGCCGCCCACCGGTCCCACTGGCGCGCGAAGGACTCCCCGTCGCGCCCGATCGCCCGCTCCCACCGGGTCGCGTCCTCGGCCTCGAGCCAGACCCGGAGCGACGCCAGCTGCGCGGACGCGCGGGAGAGCGCCCCGCACCCCTCGACGACGACGGGCAGCGCGGGGTCGACCGACGTCCACTCCGCGGGGCGCGACGCCTCCCAGTCCCACCGCCGGTACCCCGACGGCTCCCCCAGGACGTCGGTCACCACGGCCTGCGCGGCGGCCGCCAGCCCGTCCCAGCCCGGGTAGACGTCGTCGAGGTGGACGACCTGCGCGCCGAGCCGGTCGGCGAGCACGTTCCCGAGCGTGGTCTTCCCGGTCCCGGACCGCCCGTCGACGAGCACCACGAGGCGCCCACCCGATGCGGTCGCGACACCGGCGGCCGCCGCGGCGAGCCCCTCGACCAGGTCCGAGCCCGGTCCCGGGTCCGAGCCCGGGTCCGAGCCCGGTCCCGGGTCCGAGTCCGGTTTGGGGTCCGATGCCGGGTCCGTCCCCGCACTCCCCACGTCCTCAGGCACGCCAGGTCCCCACGCCCACGGCGACCGCGATCGACACGACCCCGATGCCGACGAGCACCCCGACCATCGCCCACTCCGGCCCCGCGAACCGTGCGGTCCGCGCCCACGTCCGCCGTCCGGGCGCACCGAACCCCCGCGACTCCATCGCCACCGCCAACGTCGTCGCCCGTCGCAGTGCGAGCACGAGCAGCGCGAACGCCATCGACGCCCCGCGCCGCAGCCGCCCGGTGTCGGCGACACCCCGGGCACGACGGGCCATCCCGAGCTGTCGCCAGTCGTCGCCGAGCAGCGTCATCATCCGGATCGCCGCGAGTGCCCCGAGCACGAATCGAGCCGGCAACCGCAGCAGTTGCGCGAGCCCGTCGGCGAGGTCCGTCGGGTCGACCCGGACGAACAGCGCCACCGCGGGCAGCCCGACCGCCAGGACACGCAGCGCCGTCGCGAGCGCCAGCTCGAGCGATCCGTCGGTGACGTGCGCGAACCCGAGGTCGAACCACGTCCGTCCGGAGGGCCGCCCGTACAGGGCGATGCTCAGTGCCGTCAACGGCACGGCGACCAGGACGGGTGCGGTCCGCAGGAGCAGCGTGAGCGGCGGGATCCGCAGCAGCGGCAGGAGCAGGAGTTCGAGCACGAGCGCGACGGCCGCGGACACGACGTCCAGGCTCAGGACGAGGCACACCCCGAGCGCGAGGACGCCCAGCAGCGACGCCACCGGCTGGACGCCGGGCACCCCGCGGACCCCGCGGACCCCGTCTGGAGGCACGGATCGGCCGGGCACACCGGCCGCGGTCCCCGGGGCGGTCACCGTCGCACCCCCGTGGTCGGCCCGACGGCCGTCGCCCCGGTCGCGCCGAGCACCACCTCGTCGGCGTCGAGCGCACGCACGAGGTCCTGGTCGTGCGTGACGGCCACGATCGCGGTGCCCGCGTCGGCGAGCGCGCCGAGCCGGTCGACCACGGCCTGCCACGTCGCCCGGTCCTGCCCCGACGTCGGTTCGTCGAGCACGACGACGGGTGGCCGCGCAGCGATCACGGTCCCGATCGCCAGCCGACGCTGCTCGCCCCCGGAGAGCGTGAACGGGTTGGCGTCGGCGAGGCGCACGAGGCCGAATGCCTCGAGCAGCTCGTCGACCCGCTCGTCGACGTCCTCGGCACCGACCGCCCGGGGACCGACGGCGAGTTCCTCGCGGACGGTGCGGGCGACGAACTGGTGCTCGGGGTCCTGGAACACGGTGCCGATCCGGGCGGCGAGCTGCCGGCTCGACCAGTGGATCGGAGCGTCCCCCGCGCCGCCGGCGAGCGGAGGCGTCGCGCGGACCATTCCCTGGGCAGGACGCAGCAGGCCGGCGAGCGTGAGCCCGAGCGTCGACTTGCCGATGCCGTTCGGTCCGGTGACGGCGAGCACCCGACCGGCTCGGACGTCGAGGTCGATGCCGCTCCCGACGTGCTGTCGTCTGCCCCGGGCGGTCCCGAGCGCCCGCGCCTCGAGCAGCACGGACCCCTCGGGCGCGAGCGGGCGGGATGCGTCCGCTCCGACGCCGTCCACCGCGCGGGAACCGCCCGCTCGCGGTGGCGTGCGGGTGCCCCGGCGGGCGGAGCCACGCTCGGGCTCGGAACCCGGCACCCAGACGCCGGCGGCGGTGAGCGCCGGACCGTGTGCGGCGAGCACCTCGGCGGGGGTGCCGTCGGCGACGACGCCCCCGGCGGGCTCGAGCAGCACGAGCCGGTCGACGAGGTCGAGCCAGGTGCCGATCCGGTGCTCGACGACGAGCAGGGTCGCCCCGGTCTCGTCGAGCAGTGCACGGACGGCGTCGTGCACCTGCACCACCCCGGACGGGTCGAGGTTGGCGCAGGGTTCGTCGAGCACGAGCGCTCCCGGGCGCATCGCCAGGACACCGGCCAGGGCCAGGCGCTGCCGTTGCCCGCCGGACAGCATCGTGGTGGACCGGTCGAGCGCCAGGTCGAGCCCGACGACGTCGAGCGCCGACCGCACCCGGTCCCAGATCTCGGCCGGGGGCACGCCGGCGTTCTCGCAGCCGAACGCGACGTCGTCACCGACGCGGGACATCACCGTGTGCGCCTCGGGGTCCTGCATGACGAGGCCGACGCGCCCGCGGACCGCGCGGGGCTCGGCGCCGTCGACCAGGACCGTGCCCTGGACGGCCGCGGCGGTGTCGTCGTCGGGGTCGGGTTCGTCCGGCAGCACGGCCGCGACGGCGCGGAGCAGCGTGGACTTGCCCGCTCCGGACGGCCCGACGATCGCCACGCGCTCGCCGGGTCCGACCGTCAGGTCGACGCCCCGGACCGCCCAGGTGTCGCGTTCCGCGTACCGCCAACCCCAGTCGGAGAAGGTGATCCGCGCGGCCGGGGTGGTCACGCGACGGCGCGGGTCCCGCGCCTGGAGTGCTCACGGCCGGCGGCGAACGACGACAGCACGCCGGTCGCGGCGAGCGCCCGCACGAGGAGCCACGAGCCGAGCCCGGCGATGACCGCGCCCCCGACGATGCCGGACAGGACGTACGCGACCGTGAAGGCCGCGTCGTACCCGGCGTACCAGAGCGCCGTGTCGTTGATGCCCATCGCGAGTCCGGCGGCGGCCCCGGCGAGGACCACGACCGGCAGGCGGTACACGCGGTACAGGAACAGCGCGAGGACGAGCTCGGCGCCGAGGCCCTGGACGAGTCCGGCCTCGAGCGTGAGCCAGCCCCACTGGGTGCCGAGCAGCGCCTCGACGGAGGCGGCGACCATCTCGGCGTAGAGCGCCGCGCCGGGCTTCCGGACGATGATCGCGACGACGGGTCCGGCGAGCAGCCAGACCCCGCCGAAGAACGCCTGCGTGCCGGGGAGCACCAGCGTCATCACGGCGCTGAGCGGCTCGTAGCCGAACTCCCACACCCTGAAGACGACGCCGATGGCGACGGCGAGCACGCTGGCGACGACGATGTCGACGACCCGCCAGCGCAGTGATCGCGTGACGTGGATGGACGGGACGACAGGTGACGTGCGTGTGGACATGGTCCTGGACTCCTCCCTGCGCCGGCATGATCCGGATCAGGTTCGACGGTCGGAGCGCCGTTCGCTCCCTCTCAGCCCGGCGGTCCCGGACTCCCGTGTGTGTCCCGTCAGTGTAGACGCGGACGCGACCGCATGACGGCCGGGAGGCGCGGCGCCAGCTGGCACCGCGCCTCCAGGCCGTCAGTGGGTCACTTCTTGAGGACGCGCACCAGCTTGCGCAGGACGGTGCCGGTCACCCAGATCACGGGGACGCTCACCGCGAGGAGGGAGATCAGGTTCGGCTCGAACTCCAGGTCCTTGCCGGGGCGACGCACGTAGGCGCCGATCGGCACGGAGACGGCCCCGCCGCCACCGCCGCCGTTCTCGTCGCCGTCGCCACCGCCGCCGAAACCGAACCAGCCGAGGGACACCGGGATGAGGGTCTGGTCGCCGACCTCGACGGGCTCCCCGTAGTTGGTGGACACGCCCACAGGGCGGACCTTCTCTGCGATCTGCGTGACGATGTTGGCCATGCGCGCGAGGCTACTCGCACCTTCCTCCACAGGCGGCGCCGCGCGGGATCCGTCCACGGCTGGGGCTTGTCTGCGGACGCGGACGAGCCGCACCGATATGTTGGCGCAACCCACACCTGGAGGACCGTTTGCACACCTGGCCCGGCAACCCGTACCCGCTCGGGGCGACCTACGACGGAAGCGGCACGAACTTCGCGCTCTTCAGCGAGGTCGCCGAGCGCGTCGAACTCTGTCTCTTCGACGACGACGGTGCAGGCAACACCGTCGAGACCTGCATCGACCTCGTCGAGGTCGACGCGTACGTGTGGCACGCGTACCTCCCGAACGTCGGACCCGGCCAGCAGTACGGCTTCCGCGTGCACGGCGAGTACGACCCCACGAAGGGGCTGCGGGCGAACCCCGCCAAGCTCCTGCTCGACCCGTACGCCAAGGCGACGAGCGGGGACATCGACTGGGACCAGTCGCTGTTCTCGTACACCTTCGGCGACCCCGACTCGACGAACGACGACGACTCCGCGTCGCACATGATGAAGGGCGTCGTCATCAACCCGTTCTTCGACTGGCAGGGCGACCGCGCACCGCGGACCCCGTACGGCGAGACGGTGATCTACGAGGCGCACGTGAAGGGCCTCACCGAGACGCACCCCGACGTGCCCGAGGAGCAGCGCGGCACCTACGCCGGCGTCGCGCACCCGGCCGTCATCGAGCACCTCAAGCGGCTCGGGGTGACGACGCTCGAACTCATGCCCGTGCACCAGTTCGTGAACGACTCGACCCTGCAGGACAAGGGCCTGTCGAACTACTGGGGCTACAACACCATCGGGTTCTTCGCCCCGCACTCGCACTACTCGTCGTCGGGCGACCAGGGCCAGCAGGTCCAGGAGTTCAAGACGATGGTGCGCGAGCTGCACCGCGCCGGCATCGAGGTCGTCCTCGACGTCGTCTACAACCACACGGCAGAGGGCAACCACCTCGGCCCGACGCTGTCGTTCCGCGGCATCGACAACGCGGCGTACTACCGCCTGGTGGACGACGACAAGCGGTACTACATGGACTACACGGGCACCGGCAACTCGCTCAACGTGGGACACCCGCACTCGCTGCAGCTCATCCTGGACTCGCTCCGCTACTGGGTCACCGAGATGCACGTCGACGGCTTCCGCTTCGACCTCGCGTCGGCGCTCGCCCGCGAGTTCTACGAGGTCGACCGGCTGTCGGCGTTCTTCGAGCTCGTGCAGCAGGACCCGATCGTCTCGCAGGTCAAGCTCATCGCCGAGCCGTGGGACGTCGGCCCCGGCGGGTACCAGGTCGGCAACTTCCCGCCGCAGTGGTCCGAGTGGAACGGCAAGTACCGCGACACCGTGCGCGACTTCTGGCGTGGTGAGTCGTCCACCCTGGGCGAGTTCGCCTCCCGGATCTCCGGCTCGGCGGACCTCTACGAGCACGACGGCCGCACGCCCAAGGCGAGCATCAACTTCATCACCGCGCACGACGGCTTCACCCTGTACGACCTCGTCGCCTACAACGAGAAGCACAACGAGGCCAACGGCGAGGACAACAACGACGGCGAGAGCCACAACCGCTCCTGGAACTCGGGTGCCGAGGGGCCGACCGACGACGAGGCCGTGAACGACCTGCGGCTGCAGCGCCGCCGGAACTTCCTCGCGACCCTGCTCCTCAGCCAGGGCGTGCCGATGATCGCGCACGGCGACGAGCTCGGCCGCTCGCAGTCGGGCAACAACAACGTCTACGCGCAGGACTCCGAGCTCAGCTGGATCGACTGGGACACCGCGGACGACGAGCTCATCCAGTTCACGGCCGACGTCGTGAAGCTCCGGCACGACCACCCGACGTTCCGCCGCACCCGGTACTTCAACGGGCGCCCGGTCCGTCGTGGCGAGGGCGAGCCGCTGCCCGACGTGGTGTGGCTCACCCCGTCCGGTGACGCGATGGACCCGGAGGACTGGGACTCCGGGTTCGGCAAGAGCGTCGGCATGTACCTGAACGGCGACGGCATCCGGGGGCGCGACGTCCGCGGCGAACGCGTCACCGACGTCGGCTTCATCACGTACTTCAACGCGCACGACGACACCGTGACGTTCACGCTGCCGCCGGAGGAGTACTCGCCCGGGTGGACCGTACGGATCGACACGGCCGAGCCGGGTGCGCGCGACGAGGTGCTCGAGGCGGGCACACCGCTCGACGTCCCGGCCCGTTCGATGATCGTCCTCCGTGCCGAGCCCGACCACGAGGTCACCGTCACACCGGTCGACACCGACTCGGCCCGCCCGGCGACGCCCACCCCGCAGGAGGCAGTGACGCCCGCCAACCCGGCCGGGTCACCCGCGCCGTCAGCTGCCGGCGGACAGCAGTGACCGCGCGTCGGGTCCCGGCGTCGACCTACCGGCTGCAGGTCACGCCGGACTTCGACCTCGCCGCCGCACGGGACGTCGTCGACTACGTGCGCGACCTCGGCGCCGACTGGCTCTACCTCTCCCCCGTGCTGCAGGCCGAGCCCGGCTCGCAGCACGGCTACGACGTCGTCGACCACACCCGGGTGGACACCGACCGCGGCGGCGACGACGCGTTCCGGGCGCTGACCGAGGCGGCCCACGCGGCCGGGCTCGGCGTGCTCGTCGACGTCGTCCCGAACCACGTCGGCGTCGCCACGCCGGCGGCGAACCCGTGGTGGTGGTCCCTGCTCGAACACGGTCAGGGATCCCCGGTTGCGTGGGCGTTCGACGTGGACTGGACGGCCGGCGACGGCAAGCTCCGGGTCCCGGTCCTCGACGACCGGCTGCTGGACGCCGTCGAACTGCGGGACGGCAGGCTGTACCTCGGCGACACCGCGTACCCGACGGCCCCGGGCACGGTGCAGGACGGCGACACGGTGGAGACCGTGCACGCCCGGCAGCACTACGAGTTCGTGCACTGGAAGCGCGCCGACCACGACCTGAACTACCGCCGGTTCTTCGCGGTGAACACCCTCGCCGCGATCCGCGTCGAGGAGCCCGAGGTCTTCGCGGCGTCGCACGCCACGATCGGCGGCTGGTTCCGTGACGGCCTCGTCGACGGGCTCCGCATCGACCACCCGGACGGGCTGTACGACCCCGCCGGGTACCTGCAGGACCTCGCCGGGCTGACCGGCGGCGCGTACACCCTCGTCGAGAAGATCCTCGAGCCGGGCGAGCAGCTGCCCGCGTCGTGGCCGGTCGACGGCACCACCGGCTACGACGCCCTCGGCGTGCTCGACCGCGTCTTCGTCGACCCCGCCACCGAGGCAGCGCTGACCGCGGCCTCGGGTGCGGAGCCCGCCGACTGGCAGGAGCTGACGCACGACACCCGGCGCGGCATCGCGGACGGCATCCTCGGCAGCGAGGTCGAACGCCTCGCACGGCTGCTGGCCCCGGTCGCGCCGGACGTCGCGCACACCACCCTCGTCGACGCGCTGGCCGAGGTCGTCGCCTCGTTCGACGTGTACCGCACCTACCTGCCCGAGGGCGCGCACCACCTCGTCGACGCGCTCGAGCGTGCGGCCTCACGGCGACCCGAGCTCGACCCGGTGATCGACCGGATCGCCCCTGCCTTGGTCGACCCGACGAACGCCGCGGCCATCCGGTTGCAGCAGACGAGCGGCATGGTCATGGCGAAGGGCGTTGAAGACACCGCGTTCTACCGGACCTCCCGGTTGACCTCCCTCAGCGAGGTCGGCGGCGACCCGAGCGTGTGGGCCGTGTCGGTGGACGACTTCCACCAGGCCCAACGCGACCGCCTCGGCAGCTGGCCGCACACCATGACGACGCTCACCACGCACGACACGAAGCGCAGCGAGGACACTCGCGCCCGCATCGCCGTGCTGGCGGAGCTCGGTGCGGAGTGGACCACCACGCTCGAACGGCTGCAGTCGCTCGCACCGCTCGACGACGCCGTGCTGGCCGACCTGCTGTGGCAGGCGATCGTCGGCGCGCGGCCGGCCAGCCGCGAACGCCTGCACGCCTACGCCGAGAAGGCCTCGCGTGAAGCCGGCGACAGCACCACGTGGACCGCCCCCGACGAGGCCTTCGAACGCCGCATGCACGCCCTCGTCGACGCAGCGTTCGACGACCCCGCGGTGGTCGCGGTGCTCGACGCGCTGGACGAACGGATCGACGCGGCCGGGTGGTCGAACGGCCTCGGACAGAAGCTCGTGCAGCTGACCGCACCCGGCGTCCCCGACGTGTACCAGGGCACCGAGTTCTGGGACCGCTCGCTCGTCGACCCGGACAACCGACGCCCCGTGGACTACGCCGAGCGCCGGCACGTGCTCGCCGAGCTCGACGGACCGGACGACGACGGTCCCGAGCAGCTGCCGACGATCGGCCTCGACGGCGCCGCGAAGCTCCTCGTCACGAGCCGGGCACTCCGACTCCGGCGCGACCACCCGGCACTCTTCACCCGGTACCTCGCACTCGAGTCAACCGGCAGCGCGGCGGACCACGTCGTCGCGTTCGACCGCGGCGGCGCCGTGACGATCGCGACCCGCCTGCCGATCGGGCTGGAACGGGTCGGCGGCTGGGGCGACACGCTCGTGCACGCCGTGCCGCTCGACCGCGTCGACCTGCTCAGCGGTCGGGCCGTCCCGGCAGGTCGCGGGATCGCGCTGGCCGAGCTGCTCACCGACTACCCGGTCGCACTGCTCGTCCCCGCGCACGTCGTCGCGGCGACCGACCACGGCACGACAGCAGCTCCGGCCGCAGCAGAGCACGGCGCCGCGGGTGGCGACACGACCGCCCCGGCGCCGACGACCGAGTCCGATGCGCAGGCCGAGATCGACATCCTGGAGGGTCACGCATGACCGCACCCGACCGCTACGCCGTCTGGGCACCGATCCCCGAGCGGGTCCGCCTCGTCGTCGACGGCACCGAGTACCCGATGACCCGGGGCGACGACGACTGGTGGACGACCGACGCGATCGTCCCCGTCGTCGGCGCGCGCTACGGCTTCCGTCTCGGGGACGACGACGCCGTCCGGCCCGACCCGCGCAGCCGGTTCCAGCCCGAGGGGGTGCACGGCCCGTCCGAGGTCGTGGATCCCGCCCGGTTCTCCTGGACCGACGACGCCTGGACCGGACGCCCGGCACGCGGCGGTGTCGTGTACGAGATGCACGTCGGCACGTACACGCCGGAGGGCACGCTGGACGCCGCGGCCGACCGCCTCGACCACCTCGTCGAACTCGGGGTCTCGTTCGTCGAACTGCTGCCGGTGAACGCCGTCAACGGCGAGTGGAACTGGGGCTACGACGGGGTGGGCTGGTTCGCCGTGCACGCGCCGTACGGTGGGCCCGACGCCTACGACCGCTTCGTCGACCGGGCGCACGCGCTGGGTCTCGGCGTGATCCAGGACGTCGTCTACAACCACCTCGGTCCGAGCGGCAACTACCTGCCGCTGTACGGCCCGTACCTGCAGCAGGGGTTGTCGAACACCTGGGGCGACTCGGTGAACGTCGAGCACCCCGAGGTCCGCCGGTACGTGCTCGACAACGTGCGGATGTGGTTCCGTGACCACCACGTCGACGGGCTCCGGCTCGACGCGGTGCACGCGATCCGCGACACCTCGCGTCCGCACGTGCTCGCGGACATGGCGAGCGAGACCGACGCGTACTCGGCGTTCGTCGGCCGACCGCTGTCGCTCATCGCGGAGTCCGACCTCAACGACCCGGTGATGTTCCGCCCGCAGGAGTCCTCCGGGTACGGGCTCGCCGGACAGTGGTCCGACGACTTCCACCACGCGGTGCACGTGGCCCTGACGGGTGAGACGAACGGCTACTACGCCGACTTCGCACCGCTGTCCGCGCTCGCGAAGGTCCTCGAGCACGGGTTCTTCCACGACGGTACGTGGTCGTCGTTCCGGCGGAAGCGGCACGGGCGCCCGATCGACCGCGGGTCCTCCCCCACGACCGCACTGATCGTCGCGAACCAGAACCACGACCAGATCGGCAACCGTGCGACGGGCGACCGCCTGGCGGCGACGCTCGACGACGAGGGGCTCGTGATCGCCGCGGCGCTCACGCTGCTCGGGCCGTTCACCCCGATGCTCTTCATGGGCGAGGAGTTCGCCGCGACGACGCCGTGGCAGTTCTTCACCTCGCATCCGGAACCAGAGCTCGGCAAGGCGACCGCTGAGGGGCGCATCGCGGAGTTCGCGGAGCACGGGTGGGACGAGTCGGCGGTGCCCGACCCGCAGGACCCGTCGACGTTCACGAACTCGAAGCTCGACTGGGCGGACGTCGACTCCGAGCGGGGCGCGACCATCCTCCGCGCCTACCGGGTGCTCGTCGCGCTCCGTCGGACCGACCAGGCCTTCGTCGACCCGCGCTACGAGGCGAACGCCGTCCGGTTCAGTGAGGACCGCCGCTGGCTCGTCCTCACTCGCGGGCTGCTCGGACCGGACGTCTCGCCGGTGCACGTCGTGGTGAACTTCCTCGACGACGCGGCCGAGGTCCCCGTACCCGGCGCGACGGGCGAGGAGCTCTACCGCTTCGGTGAGGCCGAGGTCACTACCGACTGCGTCCGCTTCCGCGGCCGCGGCGTGGTCGTCCTCCGCTGACCGGGGCACACCGCGCACCGCGACCAGGTGACGGACGGGAGGCCCGTGGCGGATCCGCCACGGGCCTCCCGTCCGTCAGGGGTGCGGTCTCAGGCCGCGTGGTCGGCGACCGCGTGCGCGTTCGCGCGCACGGACGGCAGCCGACGGTGGTCCTTGACCAGGGAGCGCGCCTCGCGGATGCGGCGGTCGATGCCCCACTTCGTGACGAGTGTCAGGCTCTCGCGCACGATGTTGCCGCTCATCTTCGAGACGCCGAACTCGCGCTCGGTGAACGTGATCGGGGTCTCCACGACACGCAGCCCGGCCTCGAGCGCGCGCCAGCAGAGGTCCACCTGGAAGCAGTAGCCCTTCGACGCGACGCCGGCGAGGTCGATCCGCTCGAACGCTCGCGAGGTGAACACCCGGAAGCCGCCGGTCGCGTCGCGCGTGGCGATGCCCAGGGCCATCCGCGTGTAGAGGTTGCCGCCGCGGGAGAGCAGCTCCCGGTACCACGGCCAGTTCTCGACCTTGCCGCCCTTGATCCAGCGGGAGCCGAGGACGAGGTCGTTCGTGTCCGCCAGCTCGATCATCCACGGCAGGTACTCGGGGTGGTGCGAGCCGTCCGCGTCCATCTCGACGAGCTTGTCGTAGCCGTGCTCCAGGCCCCAGGCGAAGCCCGCGAGGTACGCGCCGCCGAGGCCGTCCTTCACGGTGCGGTGCATGACGTGGACCCGATCGGTCTCGCGGGCGAGCTCGTCGGCGATGTCACCGGTGCCGTCCGGGGAGTTGTCGTCCACGACGAGCACGTGCACGGTGTCGTCGGTCGCGGCGAGGGTGCGCGCGACGATGGGACGGACGTTCTCCGCCTCGTCGTAGGTCGGGATGATGACCAGTGTCGTGCTCATGGTGCTCCTTGCGCTTGACATCGAAGATATCGGTGGACAGCTGCGTCAGTCCGAGGAGAGGTCTGCGAACACGATCAGATTGTCCGTGTAATGCCCTGTGGCCGTGTCGAACGTGCCGTCGCAGGTGATCAGACGCAGTTGCGGTGTGGGTGCGGTGCCGTAGACGTCGCTCGTCGGGAAGGCCGACTTCGCGGCGCGTTCCGACCGGTCCACGGTGAAGGTGCGGGTGGTGCCGTCGGACATGGCGACGTGGATCTCGTCGCCGGCCACCAGTTCGTCGAGCCGGAAGAAGACGGCTGCTGCGGTGGGGCTGTCGACGTGCCCGGCGATGACGGCTGGGCCGACCTGCCCGGGGACGATCCCGTCGCTGAACCACCCGGCGCTGTCCCAGTCCTTCGGCGGGTCGAGCTCGCCGGCCGCGCCGCGGTGGAGGTCCTCGAGCGACGAGGACACGCCGATCGCCGGGATCGTCACCGAGACGGGTGTCGCGTCGGAGTCGGCCACGGGGGCTGCCGGGTCCTGGAAACCGTCCGCTGCGTTCCGCCCGGACGCCGGCGAGGTCGATGCCGACGGCGTGCTCGTGGAGCCTGCGGCGTTCGTGGAGCCTGCGCTGCCCGACGAGCCGTTGGTCGTCGCCACCGCCACCCCCGCGACCCCGCCCGCCACGACGACCGCCGCGACGACCGCGCCGACGAGGACGCCGCGGCGGCGGGCCCAGGCCCCGAGACTCGGCCTGGGCGACGTTCCTCGGGCACGAGACCGCGCGATCTGTCGTTCACCCCGAGACTCGGGATTCGCGGGCCGAGACTCGGGTCGCGGCCCGTCCGCCCGGCGCCGCCCCGCGCTCACGAGGCACCCCCGGCCGTCGTGCCGCAGCCGCCGAGCACGTCCGAGGTCAGCATGGTCGTGCCGAGCGCCGCCCACGCGTCCCCGTAGTACGTCGGCGTCGTCGCTGCCGTCCGGTCCGCCCGGCGCAGGTCCGCCGTCGCGGCCGAGGTCTGCCCGGACGCCTGCTCCGCCGCCGCGCGCGCCACGTAGGCCAGCGCGTTGGTGTCACCCGTCACGGCAGTCCCACCGAGGTCGAGCTGCGCCGCGAGCTGGGTGCTCCGCCGCAGTGTCGGCGCGATCGACCCGGCGAGGGACCGGTCCGCGGCCGCACAGCCCTCGGCGTACCGGAGCGGCATCCGCATGGCGTCGTAGCCGTAGACCACGCGGCCGTCCCCGCCCGTCGCCGGCATCGGGTCGACGCTGCCGTCGGCGTGGACCTGTGACCAGTCGCTCGGCAGGTCCGACTCGTCGAGCACGGCGGCGGTCACCGCTCGCGAGCCCGTCGACAGCGCCTTCCAGCGGTCGTCGCCGGTCTTCTCCGCGAGGACCTCGAAGGCCGCGGGCGACGCGTAGGAAGCGTCGTACCGGTACGGCTCCGAGTCGGCCCACGGCCCGGGCAGCAGGATCGTGCCGAGGTCGGTGGTGGCGGTCTCGTGCTCGAGGATCGCGGACGCCATCGCCTTCCCGGCCGTCGTGTACCGCGACTCGTCCCACTCCGCCCCCGCGAGGACGAGTGCACGCGCGGCGTCGAGGTCGGCATCCGACGCGGACTGCTCGTCCGCCACACCCTCGTCGGGCGTCCAGCGCCAGGCCAGCAGGTCGTCGTCGGTGAGCAGGTGCCGCTTCGTCCACGACCAGATCTCCCCGAAGGTCTCCCGGTCGTCGTTCGCGTAGGCGATCAGCAGTCCGTACGCCTGTCCCTCGCTGACGGTGTCGCCGCCCTGGTCGGTCCGGACGACACGGCCGTCGCGGACGTACCGGTCGAGGAAGTCCGTGCGGAGCTGCTTCGGGGAGCGCGCCGCGTCCGGTGCTGCGGAGGACGTCGGGGTCGACGCACCCCCGGCCTGCGGCGCGGGGTCGCCCCACGGGCGCACCGCGACGAGTGCGACGCCGACGGCGACGACCAGCGCGGCTGCGGCGGTCACGGGGATCCAGGTCCTGCGGGTCATGCGGCCTGCCTTCCTGAGGGGGTGCGGGGGTCGGACTGGAGGTGCGGATCACGTGAGCGGATCGGCTGGGGCGATCCGCGCCTCCAGGCCAGGGCGTCGATCAGCGGAACAGCGAACGGAACGTCGCGACGAGCTCGTGGAGCGCCTGGGTGGTCGGGTCGGCGGCTGCGCCGCCACCGCCGGTCTGGACGCCTCCCGTGGGGGTGGCGGCGGTGGCAGCCGCGTCGGTAACCGGCACGACCGTGAGGTCGCCCTTGCTGTCGTCGAGCACGAACAACGTCGACACCGTGTTGCCGGCGAGGTCGACCTTGGCGGTGCCCTGCTGGCCGCTGCCGGACACGTCGAGCGTCCACTTACCGGCGGCGACCGTGGCGTACTTCGTGGCGGTGCCGAAGGCGGCGTCCTCGGCGACGGCGGTGCCCTCGGAGGTGCTGACGTCGACCGACTTGGCCGTCGTCGCGGCCTGCACGAGCCGGAGCTTCGCCTTGCCGTCGCCGGGCTGCTGCAGGTCGTCCGTGAACGCGGTCGTCTTGAGGGAGTCGTTCTTGCCGTACGCGACGACGGTGCTCGCGTCACCCTTGTCCACCGTGACGTCGGTGGAGATCACGGGCGTCGAGTCCGGGGCGTCCGCGGCGCGCATCGAGAGGACGTAGGTGCCGACCGGGAGCTCCTGGTACGGGCTGACCTGGCCGTAGGTGACGTCGTCGAGCTCGAACACCTTCTTGCCGCCGGCCAGGCTCGACAGTTCGACGTCGACGCCCTTCGTGTCCGGGGAGAGGTGTCCGATGCGGAGCCAGCCCTCGTTCCCGGTGGCGGCTGCGGGGACGGCGGTGGCCGCGGTGGCTGCGGTTGCCGCCTGCGGGGCGAGGCCGACGGCGGCGGCGACGAGTGACGCTGCGAGGGCGCCGACGACGAGGGTGCGACGGGGTGCGGGCATGGTGGTGCTCCTTCGGGTCGTGGTTCGGGTCTGGTGCGCGTGCTGCGGTGCGGATGGGGTGCGGGTCGTGGCTCGGGTGCGAGTGCGAATGCGGGTGCGGGTGCGGGTGCTGGCCCTGGTTGCGCGAGCGGGCGTTTCCTGCTCGCTCTCGGGACGGATCCGGTGCGATTCCGCCCGCTCGCGCCAGGGACCGCGCTCCGGACCAGTCGTGCTCGTGGTGCTGGTGCTGGCCTTGGTTGCGCGAGCGGGCGTTTCCTGCTCGCTCTCGGGACGGATCCGGCGCGAATCCGCCCGCTCGCGCCAGGGACCGCGCGCGACACCTCGACCGGAGCCGGCCCCGGTCACGAGGCGCTCGTCGCGGTCGTGGTCGGGTCGGCCGGCGCGTACGTCACCGTCAGCCGGGTGCCGTCCCGCTCGACGTCGGTCGGGCGGAACCGGTCGGACATCGCGTCGAGGGTGGCTGCGACCCGAGTGGCCCCGGCGGCGTCGGCGGCGTGCAGGACCACCCGCCGGAACGGCTGCCCGGTCTCGCCGGTGATCGGCGTGAACCGGTCGACCCGCACGGACTGGTCGGCGAGCACCTGGCCGAGCGCGATCATCGCCCGGGAGTCGACCTGGCCAGCACGGAACTGCGACTTCGTCCCGCTGTCCGCCCGGAGTCCCGGGTTCGCGGCCAGTTCGGTGCCGAGCGTCTTCCGCCCGTTCGACGCGGCGGTGATGGCCTCGGCGGCAGCGGAGCGGCCCTCGGCGTGGATGCGTCGGACGTCGACCTTCTGGTTGCCGGTCCCGAACGCGGCCACGGTGGTGGAGTTCTCGATCGCCTGCCGGATGTCGGACGACGAGTTGCCGCCGGTCCGCATGGAGTCCGTCGTGATGACGTAGTCGGAGTCCTTCCAGCCGTTCGGCGACTGGCGCTCCACCGCGGCGTCGGTATCGAGCTTGTAGTACCAGACGACGTTGTTCCGGGCGAAGCCGTCCTGCACGAGGTCGACCCACATGGCGTCGTCGACGAGCAGGCGGGAGGACTTCGGCACGTTGTCGCCCACCCACTGCTCGGCCTGCTGCATCGGCAGGTCGAGGTTGCCGAGCAGGAACCCGCGGAGCTGGCCACCCCAGAGCGGCACCGCGACGACGAGTGCGGCCGCCGTGACGACTGCCCAGGTGACGCCGAGTCCCCGACGGGTAACGGCCCCGAGCCGCGTGCTGGTCCGCAGTCGTCCGGCGATCGCCAGCACGGCCCGCTCGGCGGTGTACGCGACGAGCAGTGCCGCGAACGGGATGAGCATGATGACGTACGGCACGGGCAGGTACCCGTTCGGACGGAACATGAAGAGCAGGAGGAACACGAGCATCGCGGCGATGGGGCGGACCCGGCGCAGGAACAGCCCCACGACGGCCGCCGCTGAGCCGAGCACGATGAACACCGGGTCGAGCTGCCACCACTGCGACGCGGCGTCGTTGGCGAGGCTGCCGGCGTCGAAGACCGAACCCGACGCGGCCCGGGAACCGAGCTGGTAGGTGATGCCCTCGAGCAGGCTGACGCGTCCGGCACCGGGCAGCAGCTCGCCCTTCACCGCGGCGAGCAGCAGGTAGCCACCACCGATCACGGCGAGGACGGCTCCGGCGACGCTGAGCGTGTACCGGCGGGTGCTCTTGTCGGCTCGACGGACGGCGATCCAGATGAGGAACGGCAGGGCGAGCAGGTACGTCTCCTTGGAGAGCACCGCGACCCCGAGGCACGCGGCAGCACCGGCGAACCCGGCCAGCTGCTGGCGGCGGCTCAGGACGAGGACGAACGCGGCGATCAGCCACGGCGTCGCGACGTTGTCGATGTAGACCGTGCGGTGGTACTGCAGCGCGAGCGGCGACAGGGCGAACACGAGGCCCGCGGCAGCGGCGGTGGCCCGGCCGGCACCGAGACGACGGGCGAGCACGAACAGCAGGATGCTCGAGACGGCGGCGAAGAAGACCATCGCCTCACGGCCGGCCTCGACGGCGAACGGGTAACGCGCGAACGCCCCGGTCAGCGAGGTGTAGCCGGCGATCTGGATCCACCCGAGCGGCGGGTGGTCGTACCAGTACGTGTAGTGCGTGATCTCGCCGAGGTGCGCGATCGCCCACGCCTGGGCGGTGTACGTGCCCTCGTCGTCGATCCGCTGCGGGGTGCCGGACATGTTCCAGTCCTGCACGACGACCGTGACGGCGAGGACGGGCAGCAGCCAGCCGAGGCTCGCGGCGTGCCGGCGGAACCAGGCGCCGACCCCGACCCCCGAGCCGGCGACGGCACCGCGGATCGGGATGCCGGTGGTGTTCGTGATGCTGGCGGTCATCGGGTCCCTCCAGTGGTCGAGTCGGCGAGCTCACGCGGAACGGAAGCGGAAGCGGAAGCGGAAGCGGGCGCCGACGCAGCGCCGGTCAACGACGTCGCGAACCCGACGACCTCGCCCGCCGGCTGCGCGGCCGTGCGGTGCTGGCCGGTGTGCTCGGTCTTCTCCCACCCGTTCTGTCCCTTGGCGTGCCGGACGACCGCACGGACCGCTGCGGCCGCGAGGAACACCTGGTACGGCACGAGGCCGAGCACGAGCTTCACGTAGTCACGGATCCGGACCTTCTCCTTGTAGAGGCGGCCGAACTCGTTGAGTCCGACGACCTCCACGGCGAGGAGCATCAGCGTCGGTGCGAGCGGCACGAACGACACGAGGGCGATCGCCGTCGGCACCTTGACGAACAGGATCATCACGACGCTCAGCGGGATGAGGAGTCCGGTGGCCGCCTGGATGAACGGCATCGTCAGCATGTAGCGGGCGAAGAACCGCTGTCGGAAGGACGGCAGCTTCTTCCACTCCCCCTTGCCGAGCACCTGCAGGAAGCCCTGGTTCCACCGGGTCCGCTGCTTGAGCAGGGAGGCGAACGTGGGCGGGGTCTCCTCTCGGGTGACGGCCTCGGGGCTGTACGCGACGACGACCTTGGCGCCGTCGGCGGAGAGCCGGACGCCGAGCTCGCAGTCCTCGGCGAGGCAGTGCGCGTCCCACCCGTTCGACCACTCGAGCCGCGAACGGGTCACGAACACGGTGTTGCCGCCGAGCGGGATGAACTTCGAGCCGGCGTGGAAGTGCAGGCGGGAACGGAACCAGAAGTAGTACTCCAGGACGTTCCGGAGCGACCACCAACTCGACTTGAAGTTCATCAGCTGCACGCCGCCCTGCACGACGTCGGCGTCGGTCTCCTGGAAGCGCGAGTCGACGAGCGACAGCAGCTTCGGGTAGACCTCGTCCTCCGCGTCGAACACCCCGACGATGTCGCCGGTGGCGTACTGCAGCGCCAGGTTCATGGCCTTCGGCTTGTTCTTCGGCGCCGTGTCGTCCACCACGACCTTGATCAGGTCGGGGTGCCGAGCGGCGGCGGCGCGCACGACGGCGTCGGTCTCCGGGTCGTCCTCGCCGACGATCGCGATGATCTCGAAGTCGGGGTGGTCCTGCTGCGCGAGCATGTCGAGGGTCTCGCCCATGACGTCCTGCTCGTGCCGACCGGGTACGAGGAGCGTGAACCGGTGTGCCGCCGGCCGCGGGGTCTGGCTGAAGCTCGTCGACTTCAGCGCGTCGCGGGAGCGCCATGCGTGCAGCATCCACCAGAGGGTGGTGAGCGCGATGATCGTGAGAAGCACCGAGATGGCGATGAGGGCGGAGTAGCCGATCCACTCGCCGAGCGACCAGGCGGCCTGCGAGACCTGACCCGAGCCTCCCGTCGGCACGTCGGTGGTCCCGCGGTTCGGCACGCTCGAAGGAGCCGTTCCGTCGTTGGGCTGGAGCAACGGCCCTGCGGCCGTCACCAGTGATGCGATCGTCCGAGTCATGCGACCGGGACCTCCTTCGGGCGAGCGTCGGTGGAACGGAAGACGAGGGCCTTGTACGCGGCGAACCGGAACGCGGTGCCGAGCACGAGGCCCACCCCGTTGCCGGCGACGTTGTCGGCGAGGGTGGAGGTGAAACCGAGGACGTAGTGCGAGACGAACAGGCAAGCCGCGGCGATGCCGAGCCCGATCAGGTTCGTGGCCGCGAAGAGGAGCCCCTCCCGGAGGGTCTCCCGACGGCCGGTCTGGCGTTCGGCGCGGAACGTGATGAACCGGTTGCCGATCCACGCGACGGCCGTGGAGACGACGGCGGACACGATCTTCGCGGCGATCGGACCGTCGGGCATCACGGTCGCGCGGAGGAGGTTGTAGACGCCGAGGTCGATGACAAAGCAGACGGCGCCGATGCTGCCGAACGTCACGAGCTGGCGCGCGAGGGTCACCAGACGCGCGAAGGGCGCGGTTCGCGGGACGGGTACACCGCCGGTGGCGGCTGACACCACAACGGGGGTATCGGTTCGGGTCATGCCCCCGATTCGGGGGACTTCTCGGTGCGGATTGGGAGGGGTACAGGCTTACGGAGGATTCTGCCAGTTTCGCGACACGTGCCGTTCATCTGCGGGACGGCCGGTGCAGTCTGCAACGCCAGGACGGACTGGAGGCGCGGTGCCAGCTGGCACCGCGCCTCCAGTCCGAGGGTCGGTCGCGTCTACGCGGGGCGCGACGCCGGGCTGACGTTCTTCGACGCGTCGCGCTCCGGGATGTCCCCCAGCGCGGCGTCGATCGCCGCGAGCGCGTCGGCGTCGAGCGTGACGCCCGCGGCCTTCACGTTGTCGGTGACCTGCTGCGGACGGGACGCGCCGACGATCGCACTCGCGACGTTCTCGTTCTGGAGCGTCCAGGCGATCGCGAGCTGCGCGAGCGTGAGCCCAGCCTCGTCCGCGACCGGCTGCAGGCGCTGGACGGCCTCGAGGACCTCGTCGCGCATGAACCGCTTGATCATGTCCGCGCCGCCCTTCTCGTCCGTGGCACGGGAGCCCTCGGGCAGCGGCTGACCCGGCTTGTACTTGCCGGTGAGGACGCCCTGCGCGATCGGCGACCAGACGATCTGCGACAGGCCGAGCTGCTTCGAGGCCGGGACGACCTCGCCCTCGATGACGCGCCACAGCATCGAGTACTGGGGCTGGTTCGAGATGAGCTGGAAGCCGAGCTCCTTCGCCAGCGCCGCACCCGCGCGGATCTGCTCCGCGTTCCACTCGCTGACGCCGATGTAGAGCGCCTTGCCCTGACGGACGACGTCGGCGAACGCCTGCATCGTCTCCTCGAGCGGGGTCTCGTAGTCGTAGCGGTGCGCCTGGTAGAGGTCGACGTAGTCGGTCTGGAGACGCTCGAGCGAGCCGTCGATCGACTCCATGATGTGCTTCCGGCTGAGGCCGGTGTCGTTGTGCCCCTTCGGACCGGTCGGCCAGTAGACCTTCGTGAAGATCTCCAGCGACTGGCGACGCTCACCCTTGAGTGCTTCGCCGAGGACCGTCTCGGCCTTGGTGTTGGCGTACGTGTCGGCCGTGTCGAACGTGGTGATGCCGGCGTCGAGCGCTGCCTGCACGCACTGGGTGGCGACGTCGTTCTCGACCTGCGAGCCGTGCGTCAGCCAGTTGCCGTAGGTGATCTCGGAGATCTTGAGTCCGGAGTTGCCCAGGTACCTGAATTCCATGGTGCTGACGCTATCGGAGGTCGTGCCCCGCAGAGGGGCCGTGCGAGTACCTGCCGGGGGGCGGGCGGGCCGGCGCGGATGCCAGGCGCGGGGCGCGGGTGGGCGGGCGCGGATGCGGGTGCGGGTGGGCGGGCGCTGGTGCGGGTGCGGGTGGGCGGGCGGGCGCTGGGTGCGGGTGCTCGTGCTCGTGCTGAGTGCGGGCGCGGGTGCGGGTGCGCGTGTTGTGCGCGTGTTGTGCGCGAGCGGGCGGATTCCGCGCCCCCATGCCGTGGAGGCGCACCGATTCCGCCCGCTCGCACCGCGCCTCCAGGCTCGCGCTCCGGATCTCGGGTTGCCGTGTCTGGCCAGCGCGAGCGGGCGGAAATCGGGCCCAAAGGTTCCGGAGACGAACCGAATCCGCCCGCTCGCATCGGACCTCCCGGTCGTTTTCTTGTTCCGGCGGCCGCGCGAGCGGAACGAGCGGCCGCGCGAGCGGTCAGAACAGGGGGCCCGCGCGAGCGGGCGGAATCTCCCAGCGTTCGGTCCGATCCCCGTGCAATTCCGCCCGCTCGGCCTCACCCACGACACCCGGGCAATCCCTCCACAGAGCCCGAGCCGACCGATCCATCCACAGATCCACGAACCGACCCCGACCTCCGCTGCTGAGGCCGCCACGATGTCCGCATGCAGGTCGAGGCAACGTTCCCCATCGCACTCCGCGGTCGCCCGTTCCGGGTGCGGGAGGCACTCCGACGCGGCATCAGCGCTGGTCGACTTCGATCGCGTTCACTCTTCAGACCGTTCCACGGCATCCGCACCTGGACCCGCCCGGAGTCCCACGAGCAACGGGCGCGAGCGGTCCTCCCCCGTCTGCGCCCGGACCAGGCATTCAGCCACACCACCGCGGCTGTCATCCTCGGTGTCCCGCTCCCTCGCCGCCTCGAGCGTGACCCACGGATCCACATCACGACGGTCGGCACCGACCAGGCGATCCGCGTCCGTGGCACCGTCGGCCACCGCAGTAGGCGCGACCGGATCAGACTCGTGCACTCCGGAACCGCGGCACTCACGCACCCAGCCGACACCTTCGTCGCGCTCGCGACCCTCCTGAGCCGCGACGAGCTCATCGTGGTGGGCGACGCACTCGTCGGATGGCTCGGCTGGTGCGAGGTCAACGAGCTCCTCACCGCCGCGCGCCGACACCGCGGCGCCCGAGGGATCCGGAAGGTCCGCGCTGCGCTCTCCGAGATCCGACCGGGTTCACGTTCACCGGGCGAGACCCGACTCCGCTTGGCTCTCACCCGCCGAGGACTCCCGCAGCCGGCACTGAACCACGACGTGGTCGAGGACGGGCGATGGGTCGCCTGTGTCGACCTCGCGTACCCGCAGGCGCGGGTTGCGATCGAGTACGAGAGCGATCTCCACCGAACGGACCCACGCGCGTTCCGCAAGGACCTCACGCGGGGCGAGCAACTCCGGGACGTCGGCTGGTGGCTGGTCCGCGCCACCGCGGACGACGTCGGATCGGCCGTCGAGACGTTCGTCGCGCGGGTCCGGCGTCTGGTCGACGGGGCGACTGCCGGGAGGCACGACACCCGCCCGGCAGTCCGGCTCGCGACGACGGGATGAACATTGGTTGACGCTTCAACCATTTGGGTGCACAATGGGCTAGCATCAACTTCGATGCAGGCGCATGGAATCAGTTTCCGCCCGACGCCTGCTCGGGAACGCAGTCCACACGCTTCGAAGGAGTCACCATGGCGCTCACCGCCTCCGCAATCCCCGGATACCAGACCGGCACCTGGAAGATCGACCCCACCCACTCCGAGGTCACCTTCTCGGTGCGTCACCTCGCGATCAGCAAGGTGAAGGGCTCGTTCGAGCGCTTCGACGCGACGCTCGTCACCGCGGAGAACCCGCTCGACACCACGCTCGAGGCATCGATCGACGTCGCCAGCGTCAACACGAAGCAGCAGCAGCGTGACCAGCACCTCGCGACCGGCGACTTCTTCCTCGCCGAGGAGCACCCGCAGATGACCTTCAAGTCGACCGGCATTCGCGAGGACGGCGACGACATGCTCATCGACGGCGAGCTCTCGCTGCGCGGTGTCACGAAGAACGTCACGCTGAAGACCGAGTTCGGCGGTGTCACCACCGACGGCTACGGCCAGGTCAAGCTCGGCGCCGAGGCGACCACGAAGATCGACCGCACCGAGTTCGGCGTGAACTGGAACGCGGCGCTCGAGGCCGGCGGCTTCACGCTCGGCAACGACGTGACGATCAACCTCGACGTGCAGTTCGTCCTCCAGGCGGCCTGACTCCGTCTCCCCGACGAACTCCTGATCCGCAGGTCCACGGCACTCGTGTGATCTGAGGGCACCGAACCGCAGCACGCTGCAGCACCCGAGACGAACGGCCCGGCTCCTCCCCCACGGAGTCGGGCCGTTCGCTGTACCCGGGGCCGCTCGACGCTGCGTCCCCGCTCGCGACGGCGCCTGCTCCTGGACCCCGCGTGTCGCCCACGCTCGTCATCCGCGAGCGGGCGAATTCGCGCACGGCCGCGCTCCCTTCCCGTCCGATTTCGCCCGCCCGACGCGAGCGGGCGAAATGCGCCGCCCGCTCGGGCGAGCGGGGGCCGAATCCGCCCGCTCGACCGAGCGGGCGGAAAACCACCCGGGGCGGGTCAATCTCGCGCGTGTTCCGCCCGCTCGCCTTCCCACGACGACGAGCGCGTCCCCGCGGGCGCGAGCGGGGGCGGGCGGGCGCACCGAGCGGGCAGTAGCGTGAGGTCGAGCGCGATGCCCGGGAATCGGCGGACCGTCCCGCCGGTTGCAGAGCAACACACCGCACCGAAAACGCCCGCCCGCCCGCGCACAGCGGACCGAAAACGCCCGCCCGCCCGCGCACACCGGACCGAAAAAGCCCTCCCGCCCGCGCACACCGGACCGAAAACGCCCGCCCGGGCACCGCCAGCCCCACCCACGAACAGGAGCACCACCATGGCCACCGACTGGATCGCGCTGCAGGCCCTCGCGGCATCGGAGTTCGGCCGCCGCGTCGCCGCCGTGACCGACTGGGACGCCGCGACCCCCGACTCCGAGTGGACGACCCGCGACCTCGTGCAGCACGTGATCGACGAGCAGCGCTGGATCCCGAAGCTCCTCACGGGGTGCGACTACGCCCAGGCCGAGGCGGACCTCGAGGAGATCGGCGACGACCTCGCCGCCGAGTGGACGAAATTCGCCACGGAAGCGACCGAAGCCTGGCGGAATTCGCCCGCTGACACCCCGGTGCACCTGGAGACGGACGTCGTCCCGGCCGGCGAGTACCTCACCGAGCAGACGAGCGACATCACGATCCACACGTGGGACCTCGCCCGCGCGACGGGGAGCGACGAGGAACTCCCGGACGAGCTCGTCCGCGCCGTGTGGGAGTACTTCGAGCCGCAGATCGAGGACCTCGCGGCCACCGGCTTGTACGCCGCCCCGGTCGAGGTGGGCGAGGACGCCCCGCTCCAGGTCCGCCTCCTCGCCGTCACAGGTCGTGATGCCAGGGTGAAGGCATGACCGAAGCAGAAACCGCCCGCCCGGAGGGCGCAGCGACCGCCCGACTCGGCGCCACCGGCCTCGAGATCAGCAGCGTCGTCCTCGGGATGATGTCCTACGGCGACCCCGACCGCGGCGCCCACCCGTGGAGCGTCGGCATCGACGAGGCCCGCCCGTTCGTCCGGCACGCCTTCGAGCAGGGCATCACGACGTTCGACACCGCCAACGTGTACTCCGCGGGCAGCTCGGAGGAGATCACCGGCGTCCTCCTCAAGGAACTCGCCCCGCGCGAGGACGTCCAGGTCTTCACGAAGCTCAACGGCCGGATGCGACCGGGCCGGAACGGCGCGGGTTTGTCCCGCTCGGCGATCATGCACGAGATCGACGCCTCGCTGACACGCCTCGGCACGGACTACGTCGACCTGTACCAGATCCACCGTTTCGACCCGCTCACCCCGGTCGAGGAGACGATGGAGGCCCTGCACGACGTCGTGAAGTCGGGCAAGGCGCGCTACCTCGGCGCGAGCAGCATGTGGGCGTGGCAGTTCGCCGAGATGCAGCACGTCGCCGAGCTGCACGGGTGGACGACGTTCGTCAGCATGCAGGACCAGTACAACCTCCTCGAACGCGAGGAGGAGCGCGAGATGCACCCGTTCTGCGAGCACACCGGCGTCGGCGTCATCCCGTGGAGCCCCCTCGCCCGCGGCAAGCTCGCCCGTCCGTGGGACGCGCAGGGCTCGGGCAGCCGGGCGGACAGCGACGAGTTCGGCAAGACGCTCTACCGGCAGGACGAGGACGCCAACCGTGCGATCGTCGCCGCGGTGCAGGAGATCGCGGAGGCGCGCGGCACGAGCATGGCGCAGGTCGCGCTCGCCTGGGTGGCCGGCAAGTCGGCGGTCAGCGCCCCGATCGTCGGTGCGACGAAGCAGCACCACATCGACGACGCGGTGGCGGCCGCCGCGATGACGCTCACGGACGGCGAGGTCACGCGACTCGAGTCCGCGTACACACCTCGGGTGCCGTCCGGTTTCTGACGCACCGACCCGTGGGCCGGGAGGCGCGGTGCCGGCTGGCACCGCGCCTCCCGGCCTCAGGCGGTCGCGTCCACGTCGCCGGACGCGCGCTGCTCGGCGGCCTCGCGTTCCAGCCGCGCGATGCGCGTGAGCGCTGCGCGCTCCGTCCCGGGCTGGTGTCCGAGCACGGCGCCGATGCCGTCGAGCACGAGGCTGGCAGTCCGGCGCACCGGGAACTCGACCGGACCGACCGACGGCGTCCGCAACCGGAGCATCGACCGGTGCCGCGGGTCGAGCGAGGCGACCGCGCCACCGAAGAGCGCGCGGTACCCCGGCCGCAGCATGTACGCGAGCGGCGGGTCCTTGATGAAGCGGACCACGTCGAGCGTCCGGGCCGTCACCGCGAGCTCGCCGCGGTCGAGGTACCCGTTCATCTGCTCCCGGAGCTCGGCGTCGGACTCCGGCGCGTCCGCCACGCCCATCAGCCGGCCGGCGATCGCCCACTCACGGACGTAGGCGTCGGCGCCGCCGGGGATCGGGTCGCCCCAGAGCTGCGCGCTCCGGAGGAAGGCATCCGTGAACGCCAGGTGCACCCACCGGGCGAGGTCGGGGTCGTTCGCGGCGTACGGCTTCGTGACCCCGTGCCCGTCGACGTACTCGCCGCGGACCCGCTCGTGCAGCTTCCGGACCCACGCGCTCGCGCCGTCGGCTGCCGCCGTATCGCCGTGCGAGACGGTGTAGATCCAGCGGATGGTGCCGGCGAGGCGTCCGAAGGGGTCCTCGCGGTACCGGGAGTGGTCGGCGACCCCCGCGAGTGCGCCGGGGTGCAGTGCCTGGACGAGCAGCGCCCGGACGCCCGCGAGGATCGTCTGCCGACCGCCGTGCACCGACCACGTGGCCGATCCGGGGCCGAAGTAGCCCGCATCCGTGCCCTGTTCGAGCTCGTCGATCCAGGCCGGTCGCTCCGTGGCGCCCCCGGTGAACGTGTCGTTGAGGCGGGACCGGAAGGCATCGGTGACGGAGGGCATGCGGCCATCGTCCGTCGCGCCCCTGACAGTGCGCTCGGCAACGGGCGTGGTGCACCTCCCAGCGGCTGCTCGGCTGGGCCGCTAGGTTGGGTCGCGTGAGCATCGACACGCCTCGTCCCTGGCTTGCCTCGTACGCCCCGGGGGTCCCGCACGACATCGAGGAGCCCACGGGTTCCCTCGCCGACATCGTGGAGGAGTCGGCCCGGCGCTTCCCGAAGCAGGTGGCGCTGGAGTTCTTCAAGCGGACGACGTCGTACGCCGAGCTGCAGGAGCAGATCAGCCGCGCGGCGAACGGTCTCCGCAAGCTCGGTGTCACCGCGGGCGACCGGGTGGCCATCGTCCTGCCGAACTGCCCCCAGCACATCGTGGCCTTCTACGCGGTGCTCCGCCTCGGCGCGATCGTGGTCGAGCACAACCCGCTGTACACGCCGCGCGAGCTCCGCCACCAGTTCGAGGACCACGGCGCGAAGGTCGCCATCGCCTGGGACAAGTCCGTCGCGACGCTGCAGGACTTCCCGGCCGACGTGAAGCTCGACGCGATCGTCTCGGTCGACCTCACGCGTGCGATGCCGCGCGGCACCCGGATCGCCCTGTCGTTGCCGGTCGCGAAGGCCCGCGAGTCCCGCGCCAAGCTGACGACGAGGGTCCGCGGCACGACGAGGTGGGACGACCTCGTGTCGGCCCGGAAGCTGTCGAAGCGGCACCCGCGCCCGACCACGGACGACGTCGCCCTCATCCAGTACACGTCGGGCACCACCGGCACGCCGAAGGGCGCCGTGCTGACGCACCGCAACCTCATCGCGAACGCGGCGCAGGCCCGTGCCTGGGTGCCGCAGATCCGCCGCGGCGACAACGTCGTGTACGCGGTGCTCCCGATGTTCCACGCGTACGGCCTGACGCTGTGCCTGACCTTCGCGATGAGCATGGCCTCGCGGCTGGTGCTCTTCCCCGCCTTCGACCCGGCGCTGGTGCTCGCGGCCATGAAGAAGCACCCGCCGACGTTCCTGCCCGCGGTGCCCCCGAT
Organism: Curtobacterium sp. SP.BCo; assembly: GCF_051903265.1. Lineage (GTDB taxonomy): Bacteria > Actinomycetota > Actinomycetes > Actinomycetales > Microbacteriaceae > Curtobacterium. Next base: position 1,591,978 of record NZ_CP194337.1, on the reverse strand, counting down.
CTACGCACGACTGCAGCACGCGGCGGACTCGGCGAAGGTGTCCCTCGAGGGCATCGAGATCGGCATCTCCGGTGCGATGCCGCTGTCGGCCGACGTCGTCGAGCCCTGGGAGGAGCGGACCGGTGGGTACCTCGTCGAGGGGTACGGCCTGTCCGAGTGTTCCCCGGTGCTGATGGCGAACCCGGTCTCCCCCGACCGCCGACTCGGCTCGATCGGGCTGCCGCTGTCCTCCACCGAGGCCCGGGTCGCCGATCCCGACGACCCGACGACGGTGCTCGGGATCGACGAGCCCGGGGAGCTCCAGGTCCGTGGCCCGCAGGTGTTCCGCGGCTACTGGGGCAAGGCCGAGGCGACTGACGAGGTCTTCACGTCCGACGGCTGGTTCCGCACCGGGGACGTCGTCGCGATCGGCGCCGACGGCTACGTCCGCATCGTCGACCGGCTCAAGGAGCTCATCATCACGGGCGGCTTCAACGTGTCGCCGTCCGAGGTCGAGGACGCCTTGCTGAAGCACCCGAGCGTCAAGGAGGTCGCGGTCGTCGGCATCACGCAGGCGGGCAACGAGCAGGTCGTCGCCGCGGTCGTGCCGAAGGACCCGGCCTCGTTCGACGCCGACGCGCTCCGCGCCTGGTCGCGCGAGCACCTGGCGGCGTACAAGGTGCCGCGACGGGTCGTCGTGGTCGAGGACCTGCCCCGGTCGATGATCGGCAAGGTGCTGCGCCGGAAGGTGCGCGACCAGATCCTCGGCGAGTAGCGGCGCGCGCGACGGGCAGCGCCCGCTACCGGCGCCCCGGCACCGCCAGCAGCGCCAACCCGACGACCACCAACACGATGCCGGCCCACCCATCACCGCCGAGGTGCTCCCCGACGACCAGCACGGCGAGGACCGCGGCCACGACGGGCTCGAACAACGAGAGCAGCGTCGCCGCCGAGGCGCTGACGCTCCGCAGCCCGAGTGCGTACAGCGAGTGACCGAGCGCCGTCGGCACGAGTGCCAGGTAGAGGAACACCGGCCAGTGCGACGGCACGCCGAGCGCGTCGTGCCCACCGACCACCGCGAGCACGAGGAGCGGCACGGCGGCCAGGCCGAACACCGCACCGACGAGTCCGCGTGCGTTCGGGCGCGCTCGTTCCGCGATCTCGGCCACGGGACCACCGGGGATCGCACCCGTGGCGTGCATGCCGCGGGCGACGGCCCACGAGTAGAGCGCGTACGTGCAGCCGGCGGCCAGCGCGCTCCCGATGCCGAGCAGCGGTGCCCCGTCCGGTCCGGACCCCTCCGACCGGGCCAGGGTCACGACGACCATACCGGCCACGCTCACCAGCGTGGCGACGACCCATCGGGGTGTGACGCGCCTCCCGTCCGCCGCCCACTCGACCAGCCCGGCGAAGACGGGCGACGAACCGATCGCGATCGTCGTGCCGAGGGCGACGCCCGCGTCCGCGAGTGCCGCGTAGAAGGTGACCGCGTAGACCACGAGGGAAGCCGCCCCGAGGATCGACCAGCCCCGCGTTGCGGGACGGGCGATCGCCCGCACGGCGCCACGGCCGGCCGCGACGGCGAGCACGAGTCCACCGAGCCCGAAGGTCACCGCTCCGAAGACGAAGGCGGGGACGCCGGGCGCGAAGTGCGTCGCGGTGCCGGTGGTGCCCCACACGGCTGCGGCGACGAGCACCGCCGCGAGGCCGCCGACCGGCCTGGAGGCACGGGTCGCGTCCGCCCCGCCCGTCACGACACGTGGACGCTCGGTCGGCGGTTCACGTCGGGTTCGGCTTCGCGGAGGACCTCACGCGTCACGGGGGCGACGTCGCCGGCCCCGGTGAACACGAAGCGGATGGCGTTGCGGATCGGGCTGCCCTCGTTCCACTCGAAGTAGATGCTCGGGACGACACCGGCGATGTCGCGGATCGCCAAGAGGGTCGACGCGATGGTGTTCGGCACGTTCCCGGAGCGGACCTTGAGCACCCGGTGGCCGTGGATGACGTGCCCCTCGACGACGAGGTCCTCCTCGAAGTCGGACGAGTCGGCCGGCAGCACTTCGAGGAACATCGTCGGGACGCGGGCCGGGATGCCGGAGTCGCGGCGTTCCTCGCGCCCCTTCGCCCGGTACGCCTCGGCCGTGCCGGCGCCGGGCTCGTTCGCGATGATGCAGACCGAGCTGAACTGGTCGGCGTCCGCCTCGACGAACTGCCGGGCGGTGGCGTCCAGCTCGATCGACGATGCGCGGAGCTCGAACGACCGCCGGACCCGGGAGATCAGCGACACCACGACGATCGCGATGATGAACACCGCCGCGATCCGGACGCCGTCGGGCCGCTCGATCACGTTCGCGACCGTGGTGTAGACGAACACGACCGAGATGATGCCGAAGGCGATGGTGCGCTTCTTCTGCTGCTTCCGGCGTGCCGAGAGCGTCACTGCGACGGCAGCGCTGGTGATCAGGACCAGCACACCGGTCGCGTACGCCCCGCCCTGCGCGTCGACGTTCGCGTCGAAGATGATCGTGATGACGAACGCGATGAGCGTGAAGATGATGACGAGCGGCCGCGTCGCCCGCGCCCACTGCGGGGCCATGCCGTACCGCGGCAGGAAGCGCGGCACGAGGTTGAGCAGCCCGGCCATCGCGCTCGCCCCGGCGAACCAGAGGATCGCGACGGTGGAGAAGTCGTAGACGGAGCCGAACACGCCGCCCAGGTACTCGTGGGCCAGGTAGGCCAGCGCTCGGCCGTTCGCCCCGCCGCCCGGCTGGAACTCGCGCTGCGGGATGAGGAACGTCGTGACGATCGACGACGTGATGAGGAACGAGCTCATGATCACCGCGGCGACGGTCAGCAGCCGCTTGGTGCCGCGGATCCGGCCCTCCGGACGGGCACTGGTGTCGTCGGCGGCGTCACCGCGGACCTGCGGCATGACCGCGACACCGGTCTCGAAACCGGACAGGCCGAGCGCGAGCTTCGGGAACACGACGAGCGCGATGCCCACCATCACGAGCGGGTTGCTGTGCTGCGCGGTGAGACCGCTCCACCAGTCGTTCGCCACCATCGGGTGCTCGAACACGTGCCACAGCGCCACGACGACGACGATCGCGTTCAACGCCAGGAAGACGCCGACGAGGGCGACCGCGATGCCGATCGCCTCCTTGAAGCCGCGGAGGAACACGATGCCGAGCAGGAGCAGCAGCGCGAGGGTCAGCGGGACGGGGATCTCGGTGAACCAGTGCGGCGTGTACGGGTTCTCGGCGATGTGCGCCGTGGCGTCGGCGGCCGAGAGCGTCATCGTGATCATGAAGTCCGTCACCGCGAACCCGAGCAGGACGAGCACGAACAGCTTGCCGGCCCACCAGGGCAGCAGCTTCTCGAGCATCATGATCGACCCGGCGCCGCGGAAGCTGTCCTGGGCCACCCGCCGGTAGACGGGCAGGGCCCCGAAGAGCGTGACGAGCACGAGCACGATCGTCGCGATCGGCGAGAGCAGCCCGGCGGCCAGCGCGGCGATCGCCGGCTGGTACCCGAGCGTCGAGAAGTAGTCGACACCGGTGAGGCACATGACGCGCCACCACGAGTGCGTCTTCTCGACCTCGACCTGGTGCGGCCCCTGGTGCGAGGCACCCTGATCGGCCCCGTGCAGCATCCAGCGGCGCACCCTGGTGCTGCGGTCGGGTGCTGGCTCGGTCGCGTCGCGTTCCGCGGCCCGCTCGGCGTCTGTCGCGGTCACGGAGACGATGGTAAGCCGTCCGGGTGGCGCAGGTGCGCACCCGCTACTTCGCGCTGATCCGGGTGTACTTGTTCACCGCCCACGGCACGAAGACCACGAGCATCACCGCGATGCCGATCAGCACCGTCACGACCGGGTGCTGCATGGTCCAGATGTCCGGCACCGGAGCCGAGCCGACGTTGCCGAACAGCTGCCGCGCGGCCTGCACGAGCGACGACACCGGGTTCCACTCCGCGAACACCCGCAGCACCAACGGCAGGGTGTCGCTGGGCACGAACGCGTTCGAGATGAACGTGAGCGGGAACAGGATCATGAACGAGGCGTTGTTGATCACCTCCGGCGTCTTCACGCTCATACCGAGCAGCGCCATCACCCAGCTGAACGCGTAGCTGAAGAGCAGCAGCAGGCCGATGCCGGCGAGGAACTCCAGCGGCGAGGAGTTCACGCGCCACCCGACCGCGAGCCCGGTGAGCATCATGATCGCCATCGAGATCCCGTTGAGCACGAGGTCGGAGTTCGTCCGACCGACGAGCACCGCGGACGCCGACATCGGCAGGGTGCGGAACCGGTCGATCAGCCCCTCCTTCAGGTCCTGCGCCATCGCCGAGCCCGAGAACGTCGCGCCGAAGACGACGGTCTGCGCGAAGATGCCCGCCATCAGGAACTGCGTGTAGTCCGTTCCCTCGACCGCGATCGCGCCGCCGTAGACCTGGCTGAACAGCAGCACGAACATGATCGGTTGCAGCACCGCGAACACGAGCATGTCCGGCGAGCGCTTGATCTTGACGAGGTTCCGCTTCGTGACGGTCCAGCCGTCCTCGAACCAGACCGCGGCGGGCGAGGTGACGACGACGGGCAGCTGCCGGCCGAGCGCCGTGGTGGTGGCGGTCATCGCGCCGTCTCCTTCTGCTTGGCCTGCTGCTTCCCCGCCGCGGGTGCGTCCGGATCGCCGTCGTCGTCGGTCGCGGCGTGGCCGGTCAGCCGGAGGAACACGTCGTCGAGGGTGGGCCGGCGCATCCCGGCGTCGTGCAGCTCGATGCCTGCCGCACCGAGGTCGGCGAGGACGCGCTGGAGTGCCGACGGTCCGGCGTCGACGGCGACCGCCCGGGTCCGACCGTCGCCGGACACCTCGACCTCGCCGGTGCCGTACCGCCGCAGCACGGTGGTCGCGGCGTCGCCGTCGGTCTCGTCGACGAGCGTGACGACGACCCGGTGCCCGCCGACCTGGGCCTTGAGCTGGTCCGACGTGCCCTCGGCGATGACGGTCCCGCCGTCGATCACCGCGATGTCGTCGGCGAGCTGGTCTGCTTCTTCGAGGTACTGGGTGGTGAGGAGCACCGTCGTGCCGTCGGCGACGAGCCCCTCGATGATGCCCCAGAGGGCGAGCCGGCTGCGCGGGTCGAGCCCGGTGGTCGGTTCGTCGAGGAACAGCACGCGGGGGTTCATCACGAGGGCCCCGGCGAGGTCGATCCGCCGCCGCATGCCACCGGAGAAGCCCTTGACGGGTCGGTCCCCGGCCTCGGCCAGGTCGAACACGTCGATGAGCTCACGTGCCCGGTCACGGGCCGTCCGGCGACCGAGGTGGTAGAGCCGCCCGATCATCTCGAGGTTCTCGAACCCGGTGAGGTTCTCGTCGACGGCGGCGTACTGCCCGGAGACCCCGATCGACCGTCGGGTCGCCTGCGGGTCCGCGATGACGTCGATCCCGTCGATGGTCGCGGTGCCGGTGTCCGGCGTGATGAGGGTGGTGAGGACCTTGACGGTCGTGGTCTTGCCGGCACCGTTCGGCCCGAGCAGTGCCTTCACGGTGCCCTGCGGCACCGAGAGGTCGAGTCCCGCGAGTGCGTGGACCGGCCCGGACTTCGAACGGTAGGTCTTCGTCAGCCCGGAGGCTTCGATGATGGCCATGTCGCTCCTTGGTCGACCAGGAGAATATCAGTAGGTCGGTGGGAGCTGCGGCGCGTCACACGTCGAAGTCGCCACCGAAGTCACCGAAGCCACCGCCGAAGTCGGATCCGCCGTCGCCCCAGCCCGCGTTGTCGAACCCGCCGCCGTCGGACGCGCCGGCGTCAGCGGAGTCGGCTCCAGTGTCCTCCGAACCACCGTCGCCCGCAGCATCGGTACCGCCGTCGAACGATCCGGGGTCCGGCAGGAACGCGCTCATGATGGCCGAACCGATGACGTAGCCCGCCACGGTGCCGAGGATCGACGCGCCGATCATCCGGCCGAACGACGGCCCTCCGGCGCGCTGGCCCATCCCGCCACCGCCCATGCCGCCGAGCGACCGCTCCATGAACCCGGGCTGCCGGATCTCCGAGCGCGTGGCCGCCTGGGCCAGGGAGCGCGGGTCGTCGCCTCGCGGCGCCTCGCCGGTCGGCGCCGTCCGGGTGAACTCGTCGTAGACCATCCGGCGCTGCTCGGGGGTCAGGGTCGCGAACGCCTCGGCGTGGACCTCCTCGATGCGCTCCGGCGGGGCGGTGCGGAGGAGGTAGCGGTACCGCTCGACGGCGCGCTCGTCATCGGTCGAGGCAGCGGGAGCGCCCGGGCCGCCGGCGGCGGGGACGCCACCGCCCCACTGCGGGGCGCCCGCGGCAGGCTGCTGGTACGACTGCTGCCCGTACCGGTAGCCCTGCTGCTGCGGCGCCTGCGGCTGGCTCCACTGGTTCTGCTGCGCGGCGTTCTGGTCGCGCTCCGGACGTCCGAGCAAGCGGTCGAGGAATCCCATGCCGCCACAGTAGGGAGCACGGACGTCCGCTGACTGTACGCCCGCACAGAGTCACCCGTGAGCCGGTCGGTGCAGGATGGCCCCGTGACGGCGGACCTCGACGAACTCCGACGGCTGCGCCGCGCCCGCAGCCGGATGGACCGCGACCACGCGGAGCCGCTCGACGTCCCCGGGCTGGCCGCCGCCGCGTTCATGTCGACGGCGCACTTCAGCCGCCGCTTCCGCGCCGCCTACGGCGAGACCCCGTACGCGTGCCTGATGACCCGGCGGATCGAGCGCGCGCAGGCACTGTTCCGGAGCACGACGCTCAGCGTGACCGAGGTCTGCGTGGCCGTCGGCGCCACGAGCCTCGGGTCGTTCTCGTCCCGGTTCACCGAACTCGTCGGGATGACGCCGACGGAGTACCGCGCCGCCGACCACGACGCCCTCGCCGGACAGTGGAGCTGCCACACGATGACCGTCACCCGGCCGGTCCGAGCAGGAACGGAGAAGCGCGCGGGCGGCGGACGGTCCTAGGGTCACTGCCATGACGATCCAGATCAGTGGCGTGCACGTGCTCGCCGACGACATCGACGCCGCCGTCGCGTTCTACGGCGACGTCCTCGGCTTCTCCGTCCGGAACACTGTCGAGAACGGCGGGTTCCGCTGGGTGACCCTGGTGAGCGAGGACCACGCCGACCTCGAACTCGTCCTGTCCGAGCCGCACGCCGGCCGCTCGCAGGAGGACGGCGAGGCCATCGCGGCACTGCTCGCGAAGGGTGGGCTCTCGATGCTGCAGCTCCGGGTGAGCGACCTCGACGCGACGTTCGACCGGATCACCGCCAGTCCGGACGCCGAGGTCCTGCAGGAGCCCACCGACCAGTTCTGGGGCGTCCGCGACGCGGCCGTCCGCGACCCCGCCGGCAACACGGTGCGGATCGCGCAGGCCTGACGCCCCGGCGACCCACCGGACGGACTGGAGGCGCGGGGCGGGGCCGCCACGCGCCTCCAGTCCGTCACCGTCCCGGCTCCGTCACCGTCCCGGCTCAGCCGGCGGCGAGCGCCGCCGTCCACACGGCGTGCAGTTCGTCGGCCGCCCCGGGGTGCGCGACGAGGAACGGCTCCCCCACCGCCGGGAAGCCGTCGACCGGACCCGACCGGGTGAGCACGACACCGCCGGCCTCGTGCACGAGCAGCACCGCGGCGCCGTGGTCGACCGGGTCGAACGCCGACACGCAGCCGCCGATGCCCCGCCCCGCGGCGACCTGCGCGATCGTGAGCGTGCCCGAGCCCTGCACCCGCAGCGTGCAGGACCGGTCGGCGAGGGCCTCGAGGAAGGTACCGAACCCCGGCCACGGACGGTGCCCGTCGAGCTCCGTGCCGACGACCGCGCCGGCGAGCGGTCGGGGTGCGTCGTCGAGGCGGAGGGGGCGGTCACGCAGGGTCGCTCCGCGGTCACGCCGGGCCTCGAGCACCTCTCCGCGCCACGGATCCGCGACGACGCCGACGAGCGGCCGGCCGCCGCGCGTGAGGCACAGCGACATCGCGGTCCAGGGCACCCCGTTCACCAGGTTCGTGGTGCCGTCCACGGGATCGAGGAACCAGTGGTTCCGGTCCCCCGGTGCTGTGCCGTACTCCTCGCCCGTGAAGCCGTGGGTCGGGAAGGCCGCCCGGACCCGGGACCGCACGAGTCGCTCGACCGACCGGTCGACGTCGGTGACGAGGTCGGCCGGGTCGGCCTTCGCGGAGACCGTCCCGACCGGGTGCTCCCGGGTGAACGCGATCACCTCGTGCGCGATCCGGTGCGCGAGTGCCTGAGCGCGCGCGGCGATCTCCGCCTCGGTCGGCTCCCGGTCGTGCTCCGCGGAGCCGTCCAGCTCCGCCCCGGCGAGTGCGGCCCGGACGGATGCGACGTCGTCCGTGGTGATCGAGTCCACGCCCAGACGGGCCGCCCAGCGTGCGGGCGCCGCGTCGTCGACGGTCCGCACGGCGACCCGGAGCCCGAGCGCGTGCGCGGTCTCGACGGTGCGTGCGGTGAGGAACGCGACGTCGAGGTGGAGCGTCGAGGGGCGCAGCGACTCGAGGTCCGCGGCGGTCGGGGGCTCGAGCGACTCCCACGCAAGCCAGAGGTCGGCGTGCGGCAGCGACGAACGCACCGTCGCCATCGCGGCCGGCGTGCCGGAGAAGGCCACCCCGACGTTCCCCCCGGAACCGGCGACGGTGCGGGCCGCGACGAGTGCGTCCGCCGGGTCCGCCAGGTCGACGACGAGCGTCGCGGCGCAGCCGTCGAGCCGTTCCAGGACGGCGTCCAGTCGCGGGATGCGGTCGAGGCCGTTCCCGAGGCGGGCGACGTCGCACCAGTCCACCTCGGACACCCGGCGTGCGTCGCCCCACATCCGCCCGAGGGTCTCGTCGTGCAGCAGCACCGCGACACCGTCGGCGGTCCGCCGGACGTCGACCTCGATGCAGTCCGCGCCGAGCGCCTCGGCGACCGCGACGGCGGGCAGCGTGTTCTCGCGCCGGACGCGCGGCGCACCGCGGTGGGCGACGAGGCGTGGCGGACGCACGCCGTGCCTCCCGGCCGTGTCCCGCGCCGTGGCGGACGTGACGGGTGCGTGCGGACTGAGCGTCATCGCGGCATCCTGCCGGGCCGGGGCGAACCGCAGGTGACGCGATCGTGAACGCCCGGCTGCGGCGCGCGCGGTCGCTCCCGCAGTCGCTCCCGCAATGTGCGAGGTTCCACGTTGCGTGGCACCCGCGGCGCCTCGCACACTGCGCGGTACCGCTCACCGCGCGGGGGCGTCCTCGCACCGTGCGGGGCGAAGCCGCGCGGGTCAGTGCCGCATCGGGACGTGCGCACGGCGGAGCTTGCCGCGGAACGCCGCCTCGTTCCACAGGTCCGACCAACCCAGCCGGATGACCTGCCTGACCTCGTCGAACGCCCGCAGGCGGTCCTCGCGGTGCTTCTCGGCGATCACCACGTCCTCGGCTGAGGCCCCGGCTCGCATCGCGCGGTCGCGGTACTTGACCTCGCCGTCGAACTCGATGACGACCCCGAGCTCGGGCAGCCAGAGGTCGACGACGATGTCCGGGAGTCCCCGCTCCTGGAACCGGTGCTGCGTCACGGGTGTGGGCGCGCCGTACTCGTCGAGGCGCACGCGCGCGACCGACTCCCCCGGGGTGTCGGCCGCCGGGTCCGCGAACTCCAGGGAACGGAGGGCGCGCCGGCGCCCACGGGTCGAACGCCGCTCGATGCCGTCGCGGATGCGCTGCCCGTCGGCCCCGAGTCGGAGCAGCCGGTCGAGTGCCACGACGCCGTCGAGCATCGGCAACGTCATCGCGAGGTCCACTGCGGTCCGCTCCGAGTTCGTCACCCGGAGGCCGTCGGTCCGGAACCGCCAGATGCCCGGCATCTCCGGCGAGAGGTCCGCGTGCACGACGAAGGTGGCACTCGTGGTGCGCGCGTCCTCCTGGGGTCGGACCAGGTGCACGCGTCGCGGCCACTCCCGGAGGAACGGCACGCCGAGCACTGCGGCTGCGGACAGGTGGGACACGACGAACCGCGGACGGATGCGATCGACCAGGGAGCGGACGAGGACGTGGTGTCGTTGCTCTGGTCGGAGTCGATCGAACGCATCCACCGGGACGTACCGGCCGTGCGCGATCCGTCGGAGTTCTCCGGCCCGGGCGCGCGCGCGGAGGCGCCGAGCGAGGTCGGGGTGGTCGTCGTTGACGACGAACCACGGGCAGTCGGGGACGGCGGGGAAGGCGGGCGATCCGGTCATCCGACGATCGTCCGGGCGGGAGCGCACGGTGCGAGGGACCTCGGCGGATCGGTGGACGGACCCGATGTCTCCACAGGCTCGCTACGGGGAATTGCCTGCAGCGCGCGGCTGCGAGAATGGTCCGGTGACCAATCGCACCTGGGCCTGGCTCGCAGCCGTGATCGACGTCGTGCTCATCGTCCTCTTCGCCCTCATCGGGCGCTCCTCGCACGGTGAGTCGAACGCGGCGCTCGGGTTGTGGACGACCGCCTACCCCTTCCTGGCCGGCTGGGCCGTCGGGTACCTGGTGAGTGTCGCGTGGAGGCGCCCGCTGCGGTTCTGGCCGACCGGTGTGGTCGTCTGGGTGCTGACGGTCGCCGGCGGCATGGTCATCCGCGTCGCCACCGGGCAGGGCGACGTCGACGGCAACCCGCTGCCGATCTCGTTCGTGATCGTCGCGACGATCGTGCTCGGGGTGTTCCTGCTCGGGTGGCGCGGGATCGCCCGGCTGGTCCTCCGTGGAACGAGCCGCCGTACCCGGCGCTGACGCACCGAGCGCCGACGCGTCTGCGCTGACGCGTCTTCACCGGCTCGTCAGAACAGGCCGTCGCGGGAGGCCTCCGGCCCGTCGAACCCGCGGAACATGTCGGACACCAACGCCTCGATCTGCGGCTCGACCAGACGTTCGACGGCTTCGGCGATCCGCGGCCGGTGGTCGATCAGCGCGAGGCAGACCGCCGCGCCGGTGGACTGCGCACACTCGTCCGACAGTGCGATCTCGTGGCGGAGTGCCGACTTCGCCTCATCCGACAGCGGCTCGCGGGGGGCCTGCTCCTGGGCTCCCGTCCCGGTCAGTTCCCCGAGCGTGAAGAGGAAGGGCTCGCCCGGCGACGGCTCCGGATCGACGTCCAGGCCCTGGAACTCGGGCTGCAGGCCTTCGGTGGGCTGATAGCCGGCGTGCCGCTTCCGCGCTGCCGCCCGCTCGAGTTCCCGTTGCAGGAGCGGCAGGTTCCGGGCCGTGTAGTCGTCGACGGCGTCCTCGACGATGGTCGAGATGCGGCCGATCAGTGCGTGCTGCACCGCGTGCGGGACGTCCGGTCCGAACCCGGCGGCGGTGGCGATCGGCGAGCCGGTGCACTTGCGGCAGATGCGGGTCCGGGGGCGAGCGGTGCCGATCTGCCACCGGGGCAGCCAGCGCAGCCAGACGTCGACGGCGCTGCGCACACGTCCGTCGATGCCGTCCATGCGTCAAGGGTATGCGCCACGCCCGTGTTCGCCCCGGATTTGCGGGGATGTGGGCCGGTCGGCGCCTGGCACGGTGCGAGGTGGCGCGCGCTTGGCGGCGCGCTCGGTGGGAGGTGCCGCGCAGTGTGCGAGGCCCCGCGGGTCCCACGCTGCACGGGACCTCGCACGCTGCGTGAGCGAGCAGCGCGGGGGTCGCACGGTGCGACGCGGCGCTCTGCCGCGCGCTGGGTGCGAGGCGCGGCGCAGTGTGCGGGGCCCCGCGGGTGCCACGCTGCACGGGACCTCGCACGCTGCGTGAGCGAGCAGCGCGGGGGTCGCACGGTGCGAGGCGGCGCGCGGCGCGCACGTCCCGGCGCGCGGCGCGGCGCCCGGCGCCCGGCGCCCGGCGCATCAGCCCCGCGGTTCCGTCACGAAGTCGATGAGCTCCTCGACACGGCCGAGCAGCTGCGGCTCCAGGTCGGCGAACGTCCGCACCTGCCCGAGGATCCGCTGCCACGCCCGGGCGATGTCGGCCTGCTCCGCGTGCGGCCAGCCGAGGTGCTGGCAGATGCCCTGCTTCCACTCGATCGACCGCGGGATCGTCGGCCACGACTCGAGGCCGAGCCGTCCGGGCTTCACCGACTGCCAGACGTCCACGAACGGGTGCCCCACGACCAGGACGTGAGCGCCCCACTTGCCCTGCATGACCGAGGACGCGAAGCGGGACTCCTTCGACCCGGGCACGAGGTGGTCGACGAGTACCCCCACACGGCGGTCGCGCGACGGCTGGAACTCGTCCAGCACCGCGGCCAGGTTGTCGACGCCGGAGAGTTCCTCGACGACGACACCCTCGACACGGAGGTCGGCACCCCAGACCTTCTCGACGAGCTCGGCGTCGTGCTTGCCCTCGACCATGATCCGGGAGGGCAGGGCCACCCGGGCACGCTGCGACTCCACCGCGAACGATCCGGACGCGGTGCGGAGGCGACCACCGTCGGACGCGTGCCGCACGGCGGGCGCTGCCCCGGGCCTCCCGGACGACGGCGCACCCTGACCGGACGCGCCCCGCGCGGCTGCGGCAGAACGGCCGACCGGCGCCTGCGGCCGACCCAGCGTCACCAGCTCACCCTCGAGCAGGAACTGCCCGCTGAACGGGAACGAACGGGTGCGGCCCTTCCAGTCCTCGAGCTCGACGTTGCCGGCCTCGAGCCGCACGACGGCGCCGGCCCACCCGGTCGCCGGGTCCTCGAGCACCATGTCCCGTTCGAGCGGCACCTGCCGCACCTTCTTCACGCCACGGGAGCGCCAGTCCCCCGAGAGCACATCCCCGCCGTACCGGTCGTCGTCCACCCGCACGAGGGTACTGTCGAGTCGGCTCCGGACGACGTCGACCGGCCGATCCCCACCATCTCGACGGAAGGCTCCCCTCTTGCGCGCAGCGATCATCCACGCCCCGAACGACATCCGTGTCGAGGACCGCGACCAGCCCGACCTCATCACGCCGGGGGACGCCGTCGTCAAGGTCGTCGCGGCGTGCGTGTGCGGCTCCGACCTGTGGCCGTACCGCGGCGTGACGACGACGAAGGAGCCGCACCCGATCGGGCACGAGCTCGTCGGCGAGGTCGTCGCGGTCGGCGACGCGGTGACCGACCTGCACGTCGGCGACTTCGTCATCTCCCCCTTCACCATGAACGAGGGCACCTGCCAGGCGTGCCGCAACGGCATGACGACCGGCTGCGACCACCTCTCCGGCTTCGGTGGGAAGGACGCCTACGGCGATCCGGTCGGCGGCGCGCAGGCCGAGTACGTCCGCATCCCGGACGCCTCGGCGACGCTGGTCGCGGTGCCCGGACCGGTCGCCCCCGCGCTCGTGCCGTCGTTGCTGACCCTCTCCGACGTGTTCTCCACCGGACACCACGCCGCCGTGTCCGCAGCCGTCGGCCCCGGCAAGACCGTCGTCGTCGTGGGTGACGGTGCGGTCGGGCTGTCCGCCGTGCTCGCCTCGAAGCGCCTCGGTGCCGAGCGGATCATCGCGATGAGCCGGCACGCCGACCGACAGGCGCTCGCCCGCGAGTTCGGTGCGACCGACATCGTGGAGGCCCGCGGCGCGGAGGGTGTCGCGGCGGTCCGGGAGCTGCTCGGCGGCGACCTGGCCGACTGCGCCGTCGAGGCCGTCGGCACCGAGGAGAGCATGGACCAGGCGCTGCACTCGGTGCGGGCCGGCGGCAACCTCGGGTTCGTCGGGGTGCCGCACGGGGTGCCGACGATCGGGACGCGCTACCTCTTCGACACGAACATCACGATCGCGGGCGGCATGGCCCCGGCGCGGAAGTACATCCCGGAGCTGCTGCCCGACGTGCTCTCGGGGGCGATCGAGCCCGGTCGGGTGTTCGACCTCGAGCTGCCCCTCGACGAGACCGCCGAGGCGTACCGCGCGATGGACGAGCGCCGGGCGATCAAGGTGCTGCTGCGCCCGTAGGTGCCGCGCCGCGCAGGCCGGTGCCGCCGCGCGCACGCCGGTGCCGCCGCGCGTGCGCCGCGCACGCCGGCGCGGCCCGGCCGAAGCTCGGCTCGGCGGACACTCCTGCGCCGCGCGCACCGCGAAACCGTCCGTCACGCCGAGGCTCGGCCCGGCGTCCGGCCGGCCGGATGCCGAGGCTCGGCCCGGCGCCCGGCCGGCCACGTCCCGGACGGGAGGCGCGGGTCGGGCCCGCCCCGCGCCTCCCGTCCGCAGCGTGCGCGTTTCGCAGAACAGAACGCGTGTTTCGAATCGGTAAACAAACCTTTCAGTAAAGAAGGTTGTCCGTTAGAGTCCTCGACATGACCACACGAGGACGCACCCCCGGCCAGCCCGGACTGCTGCGCGTGCTCAACGACCGGGCCGCGCTCGAGCTGCTCCTCGACGACGGCCCGCTCACCCGCAACGAGATCGCCCAGCGCACCGGCCTCAGTAAGCCGACCGCTGCCGAGATAATCCGTCGACTCGAGGCGGCGGACCTCATCCACGACGCCGGCACCGCGACACAGGTCGGCCGCCGTGGCCCGAGCGCCGTCGTGTACGAGGCGACGACCGACCGCGACCTCGCCGTCGCCGTGGACGTACAGCTCGTCGACGTCCGCTCCACCGTCGTCGACGCGACCGGCCGCACCTACCCCGTCGCCGAGCACCGGATGGACGAGCACGAGATGCGCTCCCCCGGCGAGGACATCGTCGCCGCGGCGGTCAGCCGCGCCGCAGCCGCAGCCGGCGTCGACCCGGACCTGGTCACCGCCGTCGCCGTGGGGGTGCAGGCGAGCATCGACCACGCCACCGACACGCTGATCTTCACGGACGGCCTGCCCGGCTGGCCCCGCGACCAGGTCTCCGCGACCCTGTCCGCCGCGCTCGGCGTCCGCGTCGTGATCGAGAACGACGCCAACCTCGCCGCGATCGCCGAGCGGAACATGGGTGCCGGCAGGACCCCGGGATCGTTCGCGCTGTTCTGGATGGCGGAGGGCCTCGGCATGGCCCTCGACCTCGGCGGCCACCTGCACACCGGGGCGTCCGGTGCCGCGGGCGAGATCGGTTACCTCAGCGTGCCCGCGGACGCACGCTCCATCGACCCGACGGTCACGATCGTCGCGGACCTCATCTCCGAGTCCGCGATCGTCGCCCTGGCCGCCGAGCACGGGATCACGGCACCGGACGGCACCGCAGCCGACTGGCGCCAGGTGCTCCCCCAGCTGCCCGGCCTCCCCGAGCAGCACCCGTTCACCACCGCCCTCGGCGAGCGCGTCGGGCACAACGTGCTCCCCGCCCTCGCCGTCGCCGATCCCGAGACGGTCGTGCTGCACGGCCCGACCGGCATCGCGGGCGGCCCCGCCCTGGCCGCCGCCGTGACCGCCTGGCTCCGGACCCGCACCCGCTGGTCCACCGCCGTCGTGGCCCCCGGCGTCCCCGACACCCCCGTCCTGCACGGTGCACGACACGTCCTCATCGACGTCGTCCGCACCGCACTCGCGGACCGGCTCGAGCGCATCAGCGACGATGCGCCCGCACCGGACCCCGCCGAGCGCCCCTGAACCGTCCCACCCGCACCACTCGAGGCACCATCACCCAGCCCTGCCCCAGGGCTCTTCGTCGCGCCCGGAAACGGGCTGCGTCGGAGCGAGACCAGAGAGCGAGTACCGCAGTGTCCCTCCCCGAACCGAACGCCCCGCGCCGGGCCGCGTTCCGCCGCATCGCCACCGCAACGGCCGTCGCCGCCGTCGGTGCCCTCGTCGTCGCCGGCTGCAGCTCCGGCAGCAGCGCCGACACCGTCGACAAGACCGCCCCGAAGGAGCTGAAGGGCACCGTGTCGCTGTGGCACTTCTTCACCGGCCGCGAAGCCGGTGTGGTGAAGCAGGCCGTCGCGGGCTTCGAGAAGGCGAACCCCGGCGTCACCGTCGACATCCACGCCGGTCAGGACGACGAGAAGCTCCAGAAGGCGATCTCGTCCGGACAGAACATCGACGTCGGCCTGTCCTACTCGACGGCGATCGTCGGCAGTTTCTGCTCCTCCGGCGCCTTCCGTGACCTCTCGCCGTACATCAAGCGGGACAAGGTCGACCTGTCGGACATCCCGAAGGCGGTGCGGTCGTACACGCAGTACAAGGGCACGCGGTGCACGTTGCCGGCGCTCGCGGACGTCAGCGCGCTCATGTACAACAAGCCGCTGCTCGCGAAGGCCGGCATCACGACGCCGCCGAAGACCCTCGACGAGCTGAAGGCCGACGCGCTGAAGCTCACGACCTACAACGCCGACGGCTCGATCAAGCAGCTCGGCTTCAACCCGCTCATCGACTTCTACGAGAACTCGCCGGAGCACTGGGCGCCGATGATCGACGGTTCCTGGCTCGACAGCAAGGGCAACAGCGTCATCGGCACGTCCGCCGCGTGGAAGCAGCTCATCACCTGGCAGAAGGGCTTCGTCGACGAGATCGGCTACGACAAGCTCAAGGCCTTCACCTCGGGCCTCGGCCAGGAGTTCTCCGCCGACAACGCGTTCCAGACCGGCCAGGTCGCGATGCAGATCGACGGCGAGTACCGCACGGCGTTCATCAAGGACCAGAAGCCCGACCTGGACTACGGCACGGCACCGACCCCGGTCATCGACGGCCTCGGCAACTACGGGTCGACGTACATCGCGGGCAACGTCGCCGGGATCGCGAAGGGTTCGAAGCAGCCCGAACTCGCGTGGGCGCTGCTCAAGTACCTGTCCACCAACACGGACGCGCAGGTCACGATGGGCAACGGCCTGAAGAACATCCCGACGCTCACCACCGCGCTGCAGTCCCCGGACCTCGAGGTCGACGAGAACTACAAGACCTTCGTCGACGTCGCGGGCAACAAGGACACGATGACCTCGCCCGGCACGGCCGACGGCGCCGCCTACATCGGCACCTTCACGAAGTTCTGGCAGGCGTACCAGGAGGACGGCGGTGACCTCGGCGCCGAGCTCAAGAAGCTGGACTCCGACATCGACAACGCGAACCAGCTGGCTGGTCCGTGATGACGACACCCACCAAGACCGCCGGACGGGAGGCGCGACCCACCCGCGCCTCCCGGCCCACGGGCCCGACGGCGTCGGGTCCGGTACCCCCGACGGCCCCCGCACGCCGGCGCCGGTCCGCAGAGTCCCGCCGCCGCCTGGTCGCCCTGACGATGCTGGCGCCGGCCCTGGCGGGCCTGGTGATCTTCTTCGCCTACCCGCTCGTCGCGTCGATCTTCTACTCGTTCGCGCGGTACAACCAGCTGCAGGAGCCCGAGTTCGTCGGACTGCTGAACTACAGGTTCCTGTTCACGCAGGACCCGCAGATCTGGCCCGCGGTCGTCAACACGCTGTGGTTCGTCGTCATCCTGGTGCCGGTCCGGATCGTCTGCGGTCTGCTCGTGGCGGGGCTCCTCAGCCGCGCGAAGACCGCGACCGGGTTCTGGCGGACGCTCTTCTACCTGCCCGCCCTGGTACCGCCGGTCGCGAGCGTCGTGGCCTTCGTGTTCCTGTTCAACCCCGGCACCGGACCCGTGAACCAGATCCTCCGCGTGTTCGGCATCGACGGCCCGCTCTGGTTCAACGACCCGGCGTGGTCGAAGCCCTCGCTCGTGATCATGGGCGTCTGGGTGATGGGCGACATCATGATCATCTTCCTGGCGTCGCTGCTCGACGTCCCGCGTGACCTGTACGAGGCCGCGTCGCTCGACGGGGCGAACGGCGTGCAGCAGGTGCGCCACATCACCCTGCCGACGATCGCGCCGGTCATCGGGTTCGCCGCCGTCACGGGGGTGATCGCCGCGCTGCAGTACTTCACCGAGGCCGCCGTGGCCTCCGGTGTGGCGAGCGGCAAGGCGACGATCGGCGGTGGCACGGCCGCCCAGCTCGGCTACCCGGGCACCTCGCTGCTCACCTACACCGAGCTGCTCTACCAGCACGGGTTCGCGAACTTCCAGTTCGGCTACGCCTCGGCGATGGCCGTGGTCCTGTTCGTCGTCACCGCCGTGGTGCTCGTGTTCACGATGCGCCGCATCAGCGTGTTCCGACCGGAGGAGTCCTGATGACCGCCGTCTCCCAGTCCCCGCTCGCCCGGGCTCCGCGCGGCACCGCCACCGGGGCCGCTCGCGGACCGCGGCGGAGCATGCTCGTCTGGATCGCCGAACACGCCGCCCTCGTGGCGCTCGGGGTCCTGACGATCGCGCCGATCGTGTTCGTAGTGCTGACCTCGCTCATGTCGAGCAACCAGTCCCTGACCGCGTCGATCATCCCGAAGCCGTTCGACTTCACGAACTACGGGCGGGTCTTCACCGAGCTCCCGCTCGCGCAGTGGTTCGGCAACTCGTCGCTGTACGCGGTGCTCGCCACGGCGTTCATGCTGATCAGCTCGGTGCCGGCGGCGTACGCCCTCGCGCAGATCAAGTTCCGGGGCGCGAACGCGATCTTCACGATCATCATCGTCGCGATGCTGCTGCCGCCGCAGGTCACCGCGGTGCCGGTCTACGTGATGTGGTCGCACCTGCACCTGACCGGCACGCTCTGGCCGCTGATCCTGCCGAACCTGCTCGGCGACGCGTTCAGCATCTTCCTGCTCCGGCAGTTCTTCATGACCATCCCGAAGGAGTACGGCGACGCCGCCCGCATGGACGGTTGCAGTGAGTGGGGCGTGCTCTGGCGGGTCGTCGTGCCGATGGCCCGGCCGGGCATCGCGTCCGCCGCGATCTTCATGTTCTTCCATTCGTGGAACGACTACTACGGCCCGCTCCTCTACGCGTCCGAGAACCAGGCCGCCTGGCCGGTGGCGTACGGGCTCGCCACGTTCCGCGGACAGCACGGCACCGACTGGTCGATGACGATGGCGATGACCGTCGTCGTCATGGTCCCGGTCGTCGTCATCTTCTTCTTCGCACAGAAGGCATTCGTCGAGGGCATCGCGCTCACCGGCGTGAAGGGATAGCACCACAGTGAAACTCGCAGTCATCGGTGGCGGATCCACCTACACCCCCGAACTCGTGGACGGCTTCGCCCGGCTCCGCGACCAGTTGCCGATCGACGAACTCTGGCTCGTCGACCCCGACCCCGTGCGCCGCGAACTCGTCGGCGGTGTCGCCCGCCGGATGTTCGCGCACGCCGGGCACCCGGGCACGATCCACGTGACGGACTCGATCGTCGAGGGCGTGACCGACGCCGACGCCGTCATGTTCCAGCTCCGCATCGGTGGGCAGGCAGCGCGACAGCAGGACGAGACCTGGCCGCACGAGGCGTGCTGCATCGGTCAGGAGACCACGGGTCCCGGTGGGTTCGCGAAGGCGCTCCGCACCGTCCCGGTCGTCCTGGAAGCCGCGGAACTCGTCCGGAAGCACGCCAAGCCGGACGCCTGGATCGTGGACTTCACGAACCCGGTCGGCATCGTCACGCGCGCGCTCCTCCAGGCCGGGCACCGCGCGGTCGGACTCTGCAACGTGGCGATCGGGTTCCAGCGCCGCTTCGCCGCCGAGTACGGTGTCGCCCCCGACCACGTCCGGCTCGACCACGTCGGCCTGAACCACCTCACCTGGGAGCGCGGCGTGCACGTGCGGGGCGCCGACGGCACCGAACGGAACGTCATCGACGACCTCGTGGGCGCGAAGCTCGACCGCACGGCGGACAGCGTGCACATGCACCCGGACCTCCTCCGGCTGCAGCGCGCGATCCCCTCGTACTACCTGCGGTACTTCTACTCGCACGACGTCGTGCTCGAGGAGCAGCTCCACGAGCGCACCCGGGCCGAGGCCGTGATGGAGACCGAGGCAGCGCTGCTCGCGAAGTACGCCGACGAGTCCGTCGTCACGAAGCCCGCCGAGCTCGAGCAGCGCGGCGGGGCGTACTACTCCGAGGCGGCGATCGACGTGCTGTCGTCGATCCTCGGCGACCGGGGCGACGTGCAGGTCCTCAACGTGCGCAACGACGGCACCTTCCCGTTCCTGCCGGACGACCACGTGATCGAGGTGCCGGCACGGGTGACCCGACAGGCGATCACCCCACTGCCCGTCGCGCCGCTCGACGGGGACATGGTCGGACTCGTGTCGCACGTCGCCGGGTACGAGCGACTCGCCCTCGAGGCCGCCGTGCACGGTGGCCGCGACCGTGTGCTCCGTGCGATGTGGGCGCACCCGCTCGTCGGACAGGTCGACAAGGCTGAGAAGCTCACCGACCTGCTCCTGGCCGCGAACGCGGAGCACCTGCCGTGGGCGCGATCGGAGCAGGTGACGTGGGCGGGCTGAGCCGGGCCGGCGGAGCGGGGACGCCGGTCGTCGCGACCTCGGACCCGCGGCGCGGCACCGACGTGGTGCTCGCGGTCGACGGTGGCGGGAGCAAGACCGACGTGGTCGCGATCGGACTCGACGGCTCCCTCGTCGGGCACGCGCGCGGGCCGGGGTCGAACCCGCAGACACGCGGGTGGGCGGTCGCCGGGCCGATCCTCGACGGGGTGCGCGACAACGTGGTGCGCTCGATCGGCGAGGCACACATCATCACGACGCACGTGTACCTGGCGGGGCTCGACCTGCACGACGAACTCGTCGCCGCGACCGCCGCCCTGGCGCACTGGCAGGACGACGGCGGTGCGCCCGACGTCCTCGACAACGACCTGTTCGCGTTGCTCCGCGCGGGCACCCTGTCGCCCGACGCCGCGGCGGTGGTGTGCGGCACCGGCATCAACGCCCTCGCGGTGCGGTCCGACGGGGCGACCGCACGGTTCCCGGCGATCGGCGACGTGTCCGGCGACTGGGGTGGCGGCGCGTACCTGGGCAACCGCGCGCTCTGGCACGCGGCGCGCGCGGACGACGGACGCGGGCCGGCGACGGCGTTGGTCGATGCCGTGCCGGCAGCGCTCGGGTTGGACTCGGTGCGCGAGGTCACCGAGGCCATCCACTTCGGTCGGCTCGACCAACGCGTCTTCAACCGGCTCTGCCCGGTGTTGTTCGAGGTCGCCGGCGCCGGGGACCCGGTGGCGCGCAGCGTCGTCGAGCGGCAGGCGGAGGAGATCGTCCTGCTCGCCTCGGTCGCGCTCGGACGACTCGGGCTCGGCGACGCCGCCGAGGCCCCGGTCCCGGTGGTGCTCGGCGGCGGTGTGCTCGCGGCGCGGGACCCGTTGCTGGTCGACGAGGTCGTGACGGGGCTCGCCGAGCGGGTGCCCGGGGCCGTGCCGACCTGGGTCACCGATCCCCCGGTGCTCGGTGCGGGGTTGGCGGCGCTGGAGTCGGTCGGGGCGGACGCTGCCGCGCTGGACCGCTACCGCGAGGCCGTCCGTTCCCGATCGTTCGCGAGCACGGCGGCCCTCATCCGCTGACGCGCTCGGCTGCCCACCCACCGGACGGGAGGCGCGGTGCGGGTCCGCCCCGCGCCTCCCGTCCAGCCCGTGGTCGCGATCCGACACGCGCCCGCGGCCGCACCCGCGCGGCGCGCACGCGCTACGCGCGCGCCAGCATCCCGAGCGTGTCGACCACGCGGTTCGAGAAACCCCACTCGTTGTCGTACCAGGCGACCACCTTCACGTGCCGGCCCTCGTCGACGCGGGTGAGCAGCGAGTCGAACACGCTGGACTCCGGCCGCCCCGTGATGTCCGTCGACACGAGCGGGTCCGCCGTGTACGCCAGCACCCCGGCGAGCGGCCCGGTCGCGGCCGCACGGTAGGCCTCGTTGACCTCGTCGACCGTCACGGACCGCGACACCACGGTGTTCAGTTCGACGATCGACCCGACCGGGACCGGCACGCGGATGGCGTCCCCGGAGAGCTTGCCCTCGAGCCGCGGCAGGACGAGCCCGATGGCCTTCGCGGCGCCCGTGGACGTGGGCACGATGTTCACGCCGGCGGCGCGGGCGCGACGGAGGTCCCGGTGGGGTCCGTCCTGCAGGTTCTGCTCCTGCGTGTAGGCGTGCACGGTCGTCATGAAGCCGTGCTCGATGCCGGCGAGGTCGTCCAGGACCGACGCCAGCGGGGCGAGCGCGTTCGTGGTGCAGGACGCGTTCGAGACGACCGTGTGCACGGCGGGGTCGAACGCGTCGGTGTTCACGCCGTAGGCGATGGTCGCGTCGGCGCCGGTCGCGGGTGCGCTGATGAGGACGCGTCGGGCACCGGCGGTGAGGTGTCCGGCCGCGGCGTCGCGCGCGGTGAACCGGCCGGTGGACTCGAGGACGACCTCGACGCCGAGGTCGGCCCACGGCAGCTCCGCCGGCTCGCGCGAGGCCAGCACCCGGACACGCCGCCCGTCGATGACGAGCGTGTCCCCGTCGACCTCGACGGTGCCGTCGAACGGGCCGAGTGCGGAGTCGTACCGGAACAGGTGGGCGAGCGTGTCCGGTGCGGTGAGGTCGTTGACGGCGACGACCTCGAGGTCGTCGCCACCGCGTGCGAGGAGCGCGCGGAGGGTGTTGCGGCCGATGCGGCCGAAGCCGTTGATGGCGATGCGGGTCATGTGGACGTCCTTTCGTTCCGCGGTCCATGCTCATCGGCCTGGAGGCGCGGCTCCAGTGGCAGGGAAGCCAGTGTCCGGAAGGATCGCGCCAAGCCCGGTCAGTCCTGGAACGTCCGCCGGTACGCGGTCGGCGACGTCCCGAGGATCCGCCGGAAGTGCGTCCGCAGGTTCGCGTCCGACCCGAGCCCGGCCCGCTCGGCGACCTGGTCGACCGACAGGTCCGAGCGCTCGAGGAGTTCCCGCGCCAGGTCGACCCGGGCGCGGAGCACCCACTGCATCGGGGTGTACCCGGTGTCCTCCACGAAGCGTCGCGAGAACGTCCGCGGCGAGACGGTGGCGTTCCGCGCGAGCACCTCCAGCGTCAGCGGGTCGGCGAGGTGCCGGAGCGCCCACTCCCGCGTCCCGGCGAACACGTCACCGAGCGGCTCCGGCATGCTCCGGGGGACGTACTGCGCCTGCCCGCCGCTCCGGTACGGCGCGCTCACGAGCCGCCGTGCGACGTGGTTCGACAGGGCGACGCCGTGGTCCCGCCGCACGATGTGCAGGCACAGGTCGATGCCGCTCGCGGCCCCGGCGCTCGTCAGCACCGAGCCGGCGTCGACGAAGAGGACGTCCTCGTCGACGTCCACCCCGGGGTACCGGTCCCGCAGGACGCGTGTGTAGTGCCAGTGCGTCGTCGCCCGCCGCCCGTCGAGCAGCCCGGCGGCCGCGAGCGCGAACGCCCCCGTTGAGATCGCCGCGATCCGGACACCCCGCTCGTGTGCGCGGGCGAGCGCCGCCACGACGTCCGCCGGGGGTGGCGTGTCGGCGGGGAACCGGTAGCCGGGCACGAACACGGTCTGTGCCCAGTCGAGCGCGTCGAGCCCGTGGTCCACCGCGTAGGCGAGACCGTCCCCGCCCGTGACCCTGCCGACGCGCGGCCCACACACCCGGAGCTCGTACGGCATGCTCGGCCGGTTCGAGAACACCTGTGCGGGGATGCCGACGTCCAACGGCTTCGCACCGTCGAGCACGAGCACCACGACACGGTGCAGCGGGGTCCGGGGCATGCGGTCGACGCTAGCCGAGACGGCGCGGACCGAGTTCTCCACAGATCGCGTCGCCCCGCCCCGGTAGGATGAGTACGTCACGTACGCTCCGTACGTGACGTACTCAGTGGAGGCACTGGTGCCCATCGCAGCCGACTACCCGACCTACTCGCGCGCTCGAGAGCACCTCAAGGACATGCTCGACGCCACCGCGACCGGGCGCACCGTGACGATCGCCCGTGACGGGGCGATCTCCGCGATGCTCCCGGTCGACCCGCTGCGGGCGTACTTCTTCCGCACGGTGTCTCCTCGGGTGAGCGTCTTCCGGGAGGACGACTCGGTCGTCGCGCTCATGGAGGGACGACCGTTCGTGTCCGAGGGGACCGACGTCGACGGCGCCCTCGCGGATCTCGTCGAATCGCTCCGCGAGTACGCCGCAGACTGGGAAGACCGCCTGCAGCACGCGCCGAACCACCACGACGCCTGGGGGCTCGTGCAACTCGTCAAGCTCTCCACCGACGCGGAACTCGTCGATTGGCTGGAGCGTGGCGGTGAGTAGCACGAAGCCGCCGGCGCCGTCGCGCGAGCACCACGACGCCTTCTGCACCACCGAGGACTGGCAGCTCGTCCGAGGCGCGACAGGACGCCCGGTGCGGCACCACCGCACCTACGAGCTCACGCGCTGGGACGCGCGCATCCTCCGGACCCGCATCTCCGAGCCCGTCGACCGGTCCACGTACCCACCGCGGATGTGGGCGCACATCCTGCGGGAGCAGCTCGCGGTGGACTCCCCGGCCTTCTGGGCGTGCGTCGAGGACGGCGTCCTCCCCGACCGCGGTGGGCCGGCACGACGTGCGCCGTCGAACGCCCTGCCGCTGTACCTGGTCCGGGCGTTGCGCGATCTCGACGTCCCCGAGGAGCGCATCCTCGACCTCGATCCGTCGGCGGCCGCGGCGCTGCACGCGGAGCTCCTCCAGAGCGCCCACGGCCACTGAGTCAGGCGTCGCGGATCGCGAGCACCCGGTGCGGGGCTGCCCCTTCCGCCCGCCACCCGGTCGGCAGGGCGTCCCGGAGCTCGGGCAGGGTGAACGAACGACGGATCGAGCGCAGCCCGTCGACCCGCACGAAGGTGCCCGCGGCGACGAGCGTCGAGCCGACGGCGTACGCCCGGTAGGCCGACGGCGACCGGCGGATGTCGGAGTGCAGGCTGCGACTCGTCGCCAGCGCCGCGGAGTCGGCGAGGAACCCGTGCCGTTCGTCCTCGCCGAGGTGGTGCAGCACGTGGTTCGACACGACGACGTCGAACCGCTCCCCCGCGGCGACGAGTTCGGCGCTGGACTGCTGGCGGAAGGTCACGCCGCGCGGGGTGGAGCGCGTCGCGGCGTCGATGGCCCGGATGTCCGGGTCGGCGCCGACGACCTCGACCTCGAACCCGTCCGCCGCGGCCCACCGCACGAGTGCCCGGGCGAGGTCGCCGCCGCCGCACCCGAGGTCGAGGATCCGACCGCGGCCGTTCGCCGGCAGCGCGGGGGCGACGTGCGTCCGCCACGCTGCGCGCCATCCACTGACGAGCGCGTTGACCACCGCGAACCGACGGAAGGTGCGCGCGAGGGCGCGCGGGTCGCAGTCGGGATCGTCCATGAGTTCGGTCAGGTCGAGTGCGCGGGAGCGCAGGTCGACCGCCGGGAGGCGCGACCCGAGGGGGTCCCGCCGGCTCACGCCGCTCCCGTGGTCGCGGCCGGCACCCGCTGCGGTTCGACCGCGGGCGAGGCCTCGGTCCGGACGGCCGTCAGCCGGGCGGACTCCACGGTGAGCCCGGGCCCGAAGGCGAGGGCCACGACGGCACTGCCGTCCTCGAGACCGGTGTCGACGGCGTCGCGCAGCACGAACAGCACGGTCGCGCTCGACATGTTGCCGTGCTCGCGGAGGACCCGACGGCTCGACGCCATCGCGGTGTCCGGCAGCGCGAGGGCCTCCTGCGCCCGGTCGAGGATCGCCCGCCCGCCGGGGTGGACCGCCCACACCGGGACGTCGGCGGGCGTGCCGACGTGCTCGAGCAGCGGTGCCACGGCGTCGGGGACGTGCACGCCGACGAGCTTCGGGACCGCGGTGGAGAGCACCATCTCGAAGCCCTCGTCACCGATGTTCCACGCCATCTCGGACGCTCCGTCCGGCACGACCGCCGTGGCGAACCCCTCGAGTCGGAGCCCGGCGCCGTCGGACGCCACCACGGCGGCCGCGGCCCCGTCACCGAAGACGCTGTTCGCGACGATCTGGTCGGGGTCGTCGGAGGCCCGGACGTGCAGCGTGCAGAGCTCCGCGCAGACGACGAGCACGACGGCGTCCGGGTCGGCCTCGGCGAACGCGGCCGCGATCCGCAGCGCCGGGAAGGCCGCGCAGCACCCCATGAAGCCGATGTGGTGACGGAAGACCCCGGCGGGCAGACCGAGCCGGTCGACCACGTCGATGTCGGGCCCGGGCTGCGTGAACCCGGTGCACGACACGGTCACGAGGTGGGTGATCGCGGTCGGGTCGACCCCCGCGCGTTCGACGGCGTCGCGGGCGGCGGCGACGAACAGCGGCGGCGCGAGCTCCCGGTACCGGTCGTTCCGGGCGCCCGTGGACGGGGACCGCAGGGTGCCGTCGCCGTCCCGGAAGGCGCCACCCGGCTGCGACGGGTCGAGCTCGTCGAGCACGGTGTGCCGGTGGTCGACGGCGGACGCGTCGAACGCCGCCGGGACGAGGCGGCTGCCGAGCCGGCCGAGGCCGGGTTGGGCGGAGAAGAGGTCGCGCACGCGGCCCTGGTCGAGCGTCGTCGCGGGGACGGCGGTACCGATGGCGCGGATCGTTGCGGTCACGACCCATCTTGTCACCGGGTCGCTGACGCGTCCCCAGGTTGTCGCCCTGGGCCGGACCGACGACGGACGGGAGGCGCGGTACCAGCTGGCACCGTGCCTCCCGTCCGGTGGTCGCGCTACGACTGCTGCGCGCGCTCCAGGACCAGCTCGCGGACGCGGGCAGCGTCCGCCTGGCCCTGCATGGCCTTCATGACGGCACCGATGATCGCACCGGCGGCCTGGACCTTGCCGTCCTGGATCTTCGCCAGCACGTCGGGCTGGGCCGCCAGGGCCTCGTCGACCGCTGCGGTGAGCGCCGAGTCGTCCGAGACGACCTTGAGTCCACGGGTCTCGACGACCTGGGCAGGCGAGCCCTCGCCGGCGATGACGCCCTCGAGCACCTGGCGGGCCAGGCGGTCGGTGAGGTCGCCGGACTCGACGAGCGCGATGACCTCGGCGACGTGCTGCGGCGACACGAGGTCACCGGGCGCGGCGTCCTGCGCGTTGGCGACGCGGCTGATCTCGCCGGTCCACCACTTGCGGGCCGCCTGCGGTGCCGCTCCGGCGGCGACGGTGCCCTCGACCTCGTCGAGCAGCCCGCCGTTCACGACGTCCTGGAACTCCAGGTCGGCGAACCCCCACTCGCCCTTGAGCCGACGGCGGCGCGCCACCGGGGCCTCCGGCAGCGACGCCCGGAGCTCCTCGATCACGGCCGGGTCGGGCACCACGGGGAGCAGGTCCGGCTCGGGGAAGTAGCGGTAGTCGTCGGCGTCCGACTTCGGACGGCCGGCCGAGGTGCGACCGGTGTCCTCGTGCCAGTGCCGGGTCTCCTGCGTGATCGAACCGCCGGCCGCGAGGATCGCCGCCTGCCGCTGGATCTCGTAGCGGATGGCGCGCTCGACGGCGCGGAACGAGTTCACGTTCTTCGTCTCGGTGCGGGTGCCGAGCTTCTCTTGACCCCGCGGACGGAGCGAGATGTTCGCGTCGCAGCGCAGATTGCCGCGCTCCATGCGGGCCTCCGACACACCGAGGGCCCGGACGAGGTCACGGATGACCTGCACGTACGCGGCGCCGAGCTCCGGTGCGCGCTCCTCGGCACCGAAGATCGGCTTCGTGACGATCTCGACGAGCGGGACACCAGCGCGGTTGTAGTCGACGAGCGAGTACTCGGCACCCTGGATGCGACCGGTCGCACCGCCCACGTGGGTGAGCTTGCCGGCGTCCTCCTCCATGTGCGCGCGCTCGATCGGCACCTGGAAGATCGTGCCGTCCGCCAGCTCGACCTCGACCTCGCCCTCGTACGCGATCGGCTCGTCGTACTGGGAGACCTGGTAGTTCTTCGGGTTGTCCGGGTAGTAGTAGTTCTTCCGGGCGAACCGCGAGGACTCGGCGATCGAGCAGCCGAGCGCGAGCCCGAGCTGGATCGAGTAGCGCACGGCCTGGGCGTTCACCACGGGCAGCGACCCGGGCAGACCGAGGTCGACCGGGGTCACGTTCGTGTTCGGTTCGCCGCCGAAGAAGTTCGGCGCGTCCGAGAACATCTTGGTCTTCGTCGCGAGTTCGACGTGGACCTCGAACCCGAGGACCGGCTCGTACAGCCGGAGTGCCTCGTCGAAGTCCATCAGCGCGTCCTTCTGCGCCATCAGATCACACCTTCCTGCGCAGCGGACTGCTGAGACTGGTCGAGGTCCGGGATGCCGTCGATGAGCGGTCGGCCCCACTGCTGCTCGAGCAGGCGCTCGAGGGCGGCGCCGTACCGGTACAGACGGGCGTCCTCGCGCTGCGGCGCCATGAGCTGCACGCCGGTCGGCAGGCCGTCCTCCGGCGCGAGGCCGTTCGGGATGCTCATGCCGGGGACACCGGCGAGGTTCGCCGGGATCGTGGTGAGGTCGTTGAGGTACATCGCGAGCGGGTCGTCGATGCGCTCACCGATCGGGAACGCGGTCGTCGGCGCGGAGGGGCTGACGAGCAGGTCGACCTGCTCGAACGCCGCCGCGAAGTCGCGCTGCACGAGCGTGCGGACCTTCTGCGCCGAGCCGTAGTACGCGTCGTAGTAGCCGGCGCTCAGGGCGTACGTGCCGAGGATGATGCGGCGCTTGACCTCCGGGCCGAACCCGGCCTCGCGCGTGGCGGCCATGACGTCCTCGACCGTCGCACCGTGCTCCGGGGTGACGCGGAGGCCGAAGCGCACCGAGTCGAACTTCGCGAGGTTCGACGACGCCTCGGCCGGGAGGATCAGGTAGTAGGCGCTGATCGCGTAGGCGAACGACGGCGCGTCGACCTCGACGACCTCGGCCCCCGCGGCCTCGAGGATCGCGACCGTCTCCTGGAAGCGCTGGGTGACGCCGGCCTGGAAGCCCTCGCCCCCGGCGAGCTCCTTCACGACGCCGACCTTCAGGCCGCGCAGCGTGTCCGCCTGCAGGCCCTCGCGCGCGGCGGCGGCCATCGAGGGCCAGGCGTCGGGGATGCTCGTCGAGTCCTTCGGGTCGTGCCCGCCGATGACGTCGTGCAGGAGCGCGGCGTCGAGGACGGTGCGCGACACCGGACCGATCTGGTCGAGGCTGGACGCCAGGGCGATCGCCCCGTAGCGGCTGACCCCGCCGTAGGTCGGCTTCACACCGACGGTGCCGGTGACCGCACCGGGCTGGCGGATCGAACCACCGGTGTCGGAACCGAGGGCGAGCGGCGCCTCGTGCGCGGCGACGGCGGCGGCGGAGCCACCACCGGAACCGCCGGGGATCCGGTCGAGGTCCCACGGGTTGTGCGTCGGGCCGTACGCCGAGAACTCGGTCGTCGAGCCCATCGCGAACTCGTCCATGTTGGTCTTGCCGAGCGGCACGAGGCCGGCGGCGCGGAGCTTCGCGACCGGGGTGGCGTCGTACGGCGGCACCCAGCCCTCGAGGATCTTCGAGCCGGCGGTGGTGGGCATGTCCTGCGTGCACAGGACGTCCTTCACCGCGATCGGCACGCCGGCGAGCGGGCCGAGGTCGTCGCCCGCGGCACGGCGGGAGTCGATCGACTTCGCCGTCGCGACGGCGTTCTGGTTCACGTGCAGGAAGGCGTGGACGTCGCCGTCCACCGCCTGGATGCGGTCGAGGTGGGCCTGGGTGGCCTCGACGCTCGAGACGTCGCGCGCCACGAGGGCGTCGGCGAGCGCTGCGGCGCTGAGGCGGGTGATGTCGTCGGTCACGGCTCGTCGCCCCTTACTGTTCTTCGCCGAGGATGGCCGTCACGCGGAACCGCTCGCCGTCGGAGTCGGGCGCACCGGAGAGCGCCTGCTCCTGCGTCAGCGTCTGCCCGACGACGTCGGGCCGGGTGACGTTGCCGAGCGGCACCGGGTGGCTCGTCGCGGGGACGTCCGGGGTCGCGACCTCGGCGACCTTGGCGACGCTCTCGACGATGTGCGACAGCTCCCCGGTCAGCTTCTCGATCTCGTCGGGCGTGAGTGCGATACGCGCGAGGTTCGCCAGGTGGGCGACCTGCTCGCTCGTGATGTCAGGCATGGTGCTCCGTCGATCGGTTCGTGGAATGCCCACCAGTCTATTGGTGCGTCTGGTCGTGCCCGTTCTGCTGCTGCCCCGGCTGGTCCTACGGGGTCGGCGGGGTCGTCTGCTGGGGCTGCTGGGTCTGCGTGGTCTGCGGGTCCGACTGCGTCTGCGGATCCGACTGGGTCTGCGGGTCCGACTGCGTCTGGGTCTGCGGGTCCGACTGCGTCTGGTCCGTCTGGCCGCCGGGCTGCGACGACGACTGGGTCGACGTGTGGCTCGTCTGCCCGATCATCGCGGGGTCCGGGGTCGGCAGCGCGTCCCCGCCCACCGTCTGGTCGAGGTAGCTCATCATCGACTTGCCGACGCCGAACTTCGCGCTGTACCCAGTGGTGCCCTGCAGGAACGGCCAGTTCGCCAGGCCCACCCCGCCCTGGACGTTCCCGATCCACGTCGCGTTCGTGTACTTCGTCGACGAGGCCACGAGCCAGTTCTGCACGTCACCGTCGGTGGTGCCGGTCTTCGCGAACTTCGGGACGGGGTCGCCCGGGTTCGCGCTCGCGGCCGTGCCGGCGCCGGTCAGGACGCCCTGCAATGCGTAGTCCACGGTGCCGGCGACGTCCGCCGCGACCCCCTGCGTGCACGACGACGGGGTCGGGGTGATCTTCGTGCCGTCCGACTCCGTCACCGAGTCGATGGCGGTCGGGGTGCAGACGACGCCGCCGTTGGCGAAGCCCGCGTAGGCCTCCGCGAGGTCGATCGGCGACAGGTCGTTCACGCCGAGGATCGACGAGGGCACCTGCGAGAGGTCGCCGCCGGAGGCCGGGTGGATGCCCATCGACTTGGCCAGCTCGGCGATCTTGCACAGGTCGAGCTGCTTGCCCATCTGTGCGTACGCCGTGTTGATCGACTCCGAGGTCGCCGCCTGGACGGTCATCGACCCCGGGACGCTCTCGGCGTTGGACACCGGCCACGTCCCGCCGCTGACGTCCTGGCAGGAGTTCGTGAACTCGGCGTTCTCGAACGTGTGCTCCGTCGTCGAGACCGACTCGGACAGCGTGTGCCCGCTCGCGAGCCACTCCGCCAGGGTGAACACCTTGTACGTCGATCCCGTCTGGAAGCCACCGGAGTTGCCGTAGCCGCTGTCGGCGCTGTAGTTGACCGCCGTGGCGCCCGGACCGCCGTTGTCGCCCTGCGTGTACGCCGTGTTCTGGACCATCGACAGGATCCGTCCGGTCCCCGGCTCCACGGTGACGTTCGAGCCGCCGACGTCGACCCCGGCCATCGTCGCCGGGACGTACGCCGACAGCGCGGACTGCGCCTGCGCCTGCAGGTCGAGGTCCAGCGACGTGTGGATCTCCAGCCCCTTGGTGTCGAGCGTCGCGATGCGTTCGGCGGCGGTCTTGCCGAATGCCGGGTCCTGCAGCACCTGGTCGCGCACGTAGTCGCAGAAGTACCCGGCGTCGTACCCGGTCGCGGCCGACGAGCAGCCGTTGGCGGTGGCGGTGATCTTCGGCGTGACCGGGGTCGCCGTGGCCTGGTCGAGTTGCGCCTTCGTGATGTCGTGGTGCACGAACATCCGCTCGAGCACGTAGTCGCGGCGGTCCTTCGTCGCCTTGTACCCGTTCGCCGCGCCGTTGTCGGTGTCCTTCGGCTGGTCGATGCGCAGGTTCGACGGGTTGTTCAGGATCGCCA
The DNA here is from genome assembly GCF_051903265.1 of Curtobacterium sp. SP.BCo. GTDB lineage: Bacteria > Actinomycetota > Actinomycetes > Actinomycetales > Microbacteriaceae > Curtobacterium. The sequence continues at coordinate 1,560,563 of NZ_CP194337.1, read as the reverse complement.
CGAGGGTCGCGGACTGCACGAGCGAGAGGTCCTTCGCGTGCACGCCGAAGTAGTACTCGGCCCCCGCCTCGGCGCCGTAGACCCGCCCACCGAGTCCGACGAGGTTGAGGTACCCGGTCAGGATCTGGTCCTTCGAGTACTTCTTGTTGACGGCGATCGCGTACCGCATCTCCTGGAGCTTGCGCTGCGGGGTGACCCCGGCGGCGTCCTGGTAGCACGCCGCGATCTTCTTCGCGGTGTCGGCGGCGTTCTTGCCCGTCAGCTCCTCGCACTGTTGGACGAGCACGTTCTTCACGTACTGCTGGGTGATGCTCGACCCGCCCTGCACGTCACCGCCGACGACGGTCGCCGCCGCCCCGCGCAGGGTGCCGACGACGTCGATGCCGCCCTCGTCACGGAAGCGCGGGTCCTCCGTGTCGATGGCGGCCTGCTTGAGCGACGCCGCCATCGCGCTCGACGCGACGGTCGTCCGGTTCTCGGCGTAGAAGGACGCGATCTTGACCTGCTGGCCGCCCTTCTCGGCGTACACCGACGACACCTGCTGCGGCGTCTGGATGTCGAGGTAGCTCGGCAGGTCCTCGAAGAAGGAGACCGCCCCGGACGTCCCCTCGCCGGCCACCGCCACCGCCGGGGTGACCGCCACGGCCACGAGCATGCCGGCGAGCGCCGACATCGCGACGAACGTCAGGAGAGCACCAGGCCATCGCACCACACGCATGTCGGCACCGTACGAGAGCGTGCTGTACTCGTTCTGCCGTGGAACGAGTCGGGGCTGCGTCGGCGTTCAGGTTGCCGTCCAGGCTCCGGCCCGACGGGACCGGACCGGCCCCGGTGGCCGGACGCCCAGACGCCCGGACGCCCAGACGCCCAGACGCCCGGCCGACCGGACGCCCGGACGTGACCCGGAGGCTCAGTCGCGCGGCTGGAGGTCCTGCGGGCGCACGAGGTACATGTCCGGTGACGCCTGCGGCAGACCGTCCCGACCACCCTCGCCACGGCGGATCTCCTCGCGGACGAGGTCGCCGCGCCCCACCGCGATGAGCGCCACGTCGTGGAGCGACGCCGTCCCCGGCTTGAGGTAGTCGTTGTGCCCGACCGGCCGGCGGAAGACGTCGTCCGCGTCCTGCGCGTCCGTCCCGCCGGCGAGGTCGAGGACGGTCGAGCCGAACGAGGCGGACCCCGGATCGGTGCCGAAGTAGCCGGACCCGGCGATCGGGTCGCTGTGCGCGTCGCCCACGAACACCTGCCCGGAGCTGACCGCCAACTGCGTCGCGTTCGCCACGTCGCTCCCCGGCGAGCCGAGCACCGTGAGGGTGTCTGCGCGCATCCGACCGGAGGACAGCGCCATCAGCGCGGTGGTCGACCCGTAGGAGTGCGCGACGATGTTGAGCCGCGGTTCGGTGCCGGGTCGGAGCTGCCGGATCCCGTCGACGGCCCGTTCGAGTCGCGCGGCTCCGGTCTTCGCGAGCTGGAGCGACAGGATGTTCGACAGGTCCGGCGTCCGGTAGCCCATCCAGGCCACGACGGCGACGCCGCTCCCCGAGCCCGGCGCGGCGACCCCGGCGAGGGTGGCCTGCTCGCTGTACAGGTCGTTCGCGGTGTTCGTGAAGTCGGCCATCTGCCCGGTGACCGTGAAGAACATCCCCGGCACGACCACGGTGACGTCGGCCGCGGTGGCGAGGTCACCGATCGCGATCGCCGCACGACCCGATCCGCGGGTGTCGAGCGTGATGAGGAAGCGGTCGGGGGCGCCGGCCTCGTGGTCGAGCGCCCGGTCGACCTGCCCGAGCATCGCCGTCCGGGCAGCCGAGGTGGCACCGTCCGCCAGGCCCGCCGCGAGCACGGCACGGTTCGCCCGGTCCCGGACGGCGTACGGGACGCCGTCGAGGTTGCCGACGACGGAGGGTGCGTCCGTCACGAGTGCGTCGCGCTCGTCGTCGCCGAGTCCGGCCCACCACGCGGCGACCGTGGCGGTCGACGGCGGGGTGTCCTGGGCGGCGGCGAGCACCCGTCCGTCCGCGCCCGCGCGCAGGAGTTCGGCACGGCCGAGGTGGGCGAGGTCCGCGAGGAACGTCGCACCGTGGGCCGCGGCGACCTCGTCGACCGTCCCCTGTACCCCGGTCATGACCGGCCGCAGCACCGACACATCCTCAGGGACGGTCGTGACCGCCGACGCGACGACGACCGGGTGGGAGGCGGGCACCACAGGGGCCTCGACCACTCCGAACGAGTGCATCGAGGCGGTGAGCAGAGCCGCGGCGATGAGCAGCAATCGGGTCTCCCCCGGGAAGGCCGTCCTGTCGTCTCCCTGCAGGCGACAGGTGATGCTCTGTCGAGTGTAAGGAGAATGGCCCTCCGAGGGTGTGCGGGATGCAACTTGACCCCTGAACTGGGTGCGTCGACAGGCGCGCCGCGGCGTGCGGACGGGCGCTCGACGTGCTCCGGAGTACTCCTCAGCTCTCGGGCGTGTCGGCCTCGGGCTCGCCGAGTGCCCCGGGACCCTCGGTCACGAGCAGCCGGAACTGCTCGGCGTCGATGATCCGCACGCCGAGTTGCTCTGCCTTCGTCAGCTTCGACCCGGCACCGGGACCGGCCGCCACGAAGTCGGTCTTCTTGCTCACGCTCGAGGCCGCCTTGCCCCCCGCGGCGATGATCGCCTCCTGCGCACCCTCGCGGCTGTACCCCTCGAGTGAGCCGGTCGCGACCACGGTGAGCCCGCTGAGGACCCCGCCGTCGTCACTCGCGGCGCCGGGGCCGGGGTGGCCGGGGGTCGTGAACTGCACGCCCGCCGCCGTCCAGCGGTCGATGATCTCGCGGTGCCAGTCCACCTCGAACCAGGCGAGCAGGGCGTCGGCGATGATGCCGCCGACGCCGTCGACAGCTGCGAGTTCCTCCCGCGACGCGGATCGGATCGCGTCCAGCGAGCCGAAGTGGTTCGCCAGCGCACGGGCCGCGACCGGGCCGACGTGCCGGATGCTCAGACCGACCATGATCCGCCACAGCGGCTTGGTCTTCGCGGCGTCGATGTTCGCGAGCATCTCGAAGGCGTTCTTCGACGGGTAACGGCTCGGCTCGCCGGTGTACGCCGCACCACGGGCGTCCGCGTCGAACGGCGGGTCGGTCTTCTTGCGTGCCCTGCTGAACGGGGTGACCCGCTTCGGGGCGCCGTCGTCGGTGGTCTTCTCCATCCCGGTCTCGGCGTCGCGGACGATCACCTCGATCGGGACGATGTCCTCCATCGTCAGGTCGAACAGTCCGGCCTCGGTCTGGAGCGGCGGCTGCTCGGGGTGCAGCGGCTGGGTGAGCGCGGCCGCGGCGACCTCGCCGAGCCCCTCGATGTCGAGCGAACCCCGGGACGCGATGTGCTCGACCCGCCCACGGACCTGCGCCGGGCAGCTCTCCGCGTTCGGGCAGCGGAGGTCGATGTCGCCCTCCTTCGCCGGGGCGAGCGGGGTGCCGCACTCCGGGCAGTCGACCGGCATGACGAACTCGCGCTCGCTGCCGTCGCGGAGGTCGACGACCGGGCCGAGGACCTCGGGGATGACGTCGCCGGCCTTGCGGAGGACGACGGTGTCGCCGATGAGGACGCCCTTCGCCTTGACGACCTGCTGGTTGTGCAGGGTCGCCTGCCGCACGACCGATCCGGCGACCTCGGCCGGGGCCATCACCGCGAACGGGGTCGCCCGGCCGGTGCGACCGACGCTGACGACCACGTCGAGGAGCTTCGTGTGGACCTCTTCCGGCGGGTACTTGTAGGCGATCGCCCAGCGGGGAGCGCGCGAGGTCGACCCGAGTTCCTCGTGGAGGGCGAGGTCGTCGACCTTGATGACGATGCCGTCGATCTGGTGCTCGACGGACGCGCGCCGCTCGCCGTAGTCCCGCACGAAGCCGAGGACCTCGTCGATGGAGTCGAACACCCGGTAGTGCGAACTCGTCGGCAGGCCCCACGACTGCAGCAGCTCGTACACCTCGGACTGGGCGTGGACGTCGGTGTCGCGCTCGAGCTCGCGGACCGGCCAGGCGCCGATCCCGTGCACGAGCATCCGGAGACGACGCAGCCGGTCCACCATGAGCTCGCGCTTCGCCTCGGACTTGCCCTCCTCCTTCTGCCGGAGGGACCCGGCGGCGGCGTTCCGCGGGTTCGCGAAGACACGCTCCCCCGCGTCGCGCTGCTTGGCGTTGAGCTCGTCGAACTGCTCGACCGGGAAGAAGATCTCGCCGCGGACCTCGACCAGGGGCGGGTGGCCCGTTCCCGACAGCCGGTCCGGGATCGTGCCCATCGTGCGGACGTTGCCGGTGACGTCCTCGCCCACCACACCGTCACCACGGGTCGCCGCCGACACGAGCCGGCCGTTCTCGTAGCGCAGGTTGATCGCGAGTCCGTCGATCTTCAGCTCGGTGAGGAACCGGACGCGTTCGGCACCGGCGTCGCGCTGGACCTTGATCGCCCAGTCGGTGAGTTCTTCGGGGCTGAAGACGTTGTCGAGGCTCAGCATCCGCTCGGCGTGCTCGACCGGCGCGAACTGGACCGTCTGTGCCTGGCCGCCGACCGTCTGCGTCGGGCTGTCGTCGGTGAGGAGGTCCGGGAAGCGCTGCTCGATCGCGTCGAGTCGGTGCACGAGGGCGTCGTAGTCACCGTCGGACGCCGTCGAGCCGTTGCCCTCGTAGTACTGGTCGCGGAGCTCGTTGATCCGGGTCCGCAGCCGGTCGACCTCCCGCTGCGCCTGGGCCGCGTCGAGATCGGACGGGGCCAGGGTCTCGAACGTCGTGTCGCTCATGGCATCAGTTCTACCGTGAACCACCGACCCACAACGTCAGACGGTGGAGGGCACCGCCGACACCGTCGCGTCGATCGTGCACTGCCCGAGCACCCGGGTGCCGACGTAGACCACCGCGGTCTGGCCGGGCGCGACGCCCGAGAGCGGCTCGTCGACGTCGATGACGAGCTGTCCGTCCGCGACGCGTGCGGTGGCGGGGACGGGGTCGGCGTGCGCCCGGATCTGCACGTCGCACGCGAACGGCACGGACGCGTCGGCCGGGGCGGTACCGGCCCAGGTGAACCGTGACCCCGACATCGACGTCACGTCGAGCGCTTCCTTCGGACCCACCACGACGGTGTTCTCCTTCGGACGGATCTCGAGCACGAATCGGGGCTTGCCGTCCGGCGCCGGGCGGCCGAGCGCGAGCCCGCGGCGCTGCCCCACGGTGAAGCCCGTCGCGCCCTCGTGCGCGCCGACGACCGTGCCGTCCCGCTCGACCACGTCGCCGGGAGCGGTGCCGACCCGGTCGGCGAGCCAGCCCCGGGTGTCGCCGTCCGGGATGAAGCAGATGTCGTACGAGTCCGGCTTCTGCGCGACCGTGAGACCACGGGCGGCGGCCTCGGCCCGGACCTCGTCCTTCGAGGGGGTGGCCCCGAGCGGGAACATCGCGTGCTGGAGCTGCTCGGCGGTCAGGACGCCGAGCACGTAGGACTGGTCCTTCGCCCACGCGGCCGACCGGTGCAGCTCACGGGCACCGTCCGGGCCGGTGACGATCGACGCGTAGTGACCGGTGCAGACGGCGTCGAACCCGAGGGCGAGCGCCTTCTCGAGCAGCGCCGCGAACTTGATCCGCTCGTTGCACCGCATGCACGGGTTCGGGGTGCGACCGGCCTGGTACTCGGCCACGAAGTCGTCGACCACGTCCTCCTTGAACCGGGCCGAGAAGTCCCACACGTAGTACGGGATGCCGAGCGCGGACGCGGCGCGCTGGGCGTCCATCGAGTCCTCGATCGTGCAGCAGCCGCGGCTGCCGGTCCGGAGCGTGCCGGGCATCCGACTCAGGGCGAGGTGCACGCCGACCACGTCGTGTCCGGCGTCGACGGCCCGGGCAGCGGCCACCGCCGAGTCGACACCACCGCTCATCGCTGCAAGAACTCGCATTCCTCCAGGGTAAGCGCATCGCGCGCGGGCTCGAGGCGTAGCGTTGCCGGAGCGATGACCTCCGAGACCCCTGCCTTCGACTTCCGGGCGGTCCTGCTGTCCGGCTTCCTGCCCGCGGCGCTCTTCGCGATCGGTGAGGGCGCGATCATCCCGATCATCCCGATCGCGGCGAGCTCCCTCGGTGCGAGCCTGGCGTTCGCGGGGTTCGTCGCGGCGCTCATCCTCGTCGGGGAGCTCATCGGCGACGTGCCCTCCGGTGTCGTCGTCGCGCGCATCGGGGAGCGGAACGCGATGATCGGCGCCGCCGTGCTGTCCGTCGTCGGGCTGCTGGTCTGCACCGTCGCGCCGAACGCCTGGGTCCTCGCGCTCGGGGTGTTCCTCGTCGGTGTCTCCACCGCGGTCTTCGCTCTGGCCCGGCACGCGTACATGACGACGGCGATCCCGCTGCACATCCGGGCCCGCGCGCTCTCCAGCCTCGGCGGGGTGTTCCGCTTCGGCTACTTCGTCGGTCCGTTCATCGCCGCCGCCGTCGTGCACCTGACCGGCACCACGCAGAGCGCCTTCTGGATCCACGTCGTCTGCTGCCTGCTGGCAGCCGTGGTGCTCCTCGTCCTGCGCGACCCCGCGACGGGCGCACGCGGCTTCCGCAGGCCGCCCCGCGCCTCCCGGCCGACGACGGACGACGCGACGAACGCACCGGACGTGACGAACGCGACCGCGCCGGACGCAACGAAACCGTCGCACCCGTCGCACCCCACCGAGCCGCCCACCGACACCGGCGCGCAGTTCGTGCAGCAGGAGGCGCACGGCCTCTTCCGCACCATCCGCGCGAACCGGGCCGTCCTGCTGCGACTCGGCAGCGGCGCCGGCCTGATCGGCGCACTCCGCGCCGGACGCCAGGTCATCCTGCCGCTCTGGGCCGTGAGCGTCGGCCTCGACGACTCGACCGCGGCCCTCGTGATCGGCATCGCCGGCGCGATCGACTTCGCGCTGTTCTACACGAGCGGGCAGATCATGGACCGCTGGGGTCGACTGGCGAGCGCGCTGCCGTGCATGCTCGGGCTGAGCGTCAGCTACTTCCTCCTCGCCTGGAGCGGCCACCTCGACGCGCGGGTCGGCTGGTTCGTCGCGATCGCGATGGGGATGTCCCTCGCGAACGGCGTCGGTTCCGGGATCCTCATGACGCTCGGTGCCGACCTGGCGCCACGGGACCACCCGGCGCCGTTCCTCGGTGCGTGGCGGTTCACCGGCGACTTCGGGCAGGCAGCCGCGCCGCTCCTCATCTCCGGGGTGACGGCCGTCGCGTCGATCGCGGTGGCCAGCGGCGTTATGGGGGTCCTCGGGCTGGTCGGTGCCGGCATCCTGCTGCGCTACGTCCCGCGGTACCTCCCCCGCCGGTTGCGCTGACGCGCGTCGGTGCGCCGGCCGGGAGGCACGGGTCACGTCGGTCCGTCGACCCACGCTCGGTAGACTGCCGCTGCTCGCGGGAGTGGTGGAATCGGTAGACACGCAGGATTTAGGTTCCTGTGCCCCAGGCGTGAGGGTTCGAGTCCCTCCTTCCGCACGGTTCACCGCACGATGCCCGCACCCTCCGGCGAAGTCATACCCGCGAGGGATGGGGCCGCAACCCGCGGACGGTACCCTCGACACGCGGGAGTCCTCCCCGTGACCCCGCCACCACGACCGGAAGAACCATGCACTCCGTCGCACTCGCCCTGATCCCCTGGCTGGATCCGCAGTACATCCTCGACAACTTCGGCGCGATCGCCGTGTTCGTGGTGTGCGCCATCATCTTCGCCGAGACCGGGCTGCTCGTCGGGTTCATCTTCCCGGGCGACAGCCTGCTCGTGATCACGGGCCTCTTCGCCTTCGACCGGGGCGGCGAGATCGGCGGCATCCCGGTCTGGATCGCGGCGCTGATGATCGCCGCGTCCGCGTTCCTCGGTGGCGAACTCGGCTACTACATCGGCAAGAAGGCCGGCCCGCCGATCTTCGAACGCAAGGAGAGCGGGCTGTTCTCCAAGGCGAACGTCGACCGCACCAACGCCTTCTTCCACCGGTTCGGTCCCCTCGCGGTCATCCTCGCCCGCTTCGTGCCGGTGGTCCGGACGTTCCTGCCGATCGCGGCGGGCGTCGGGCGCATGAACTACAAGAAGTACTCGCTGTACAACGCGATCGGCGCCGTGATCTGGGGCGTCGGCGTGACGTTCCTCGGGTACTTCATCGGCCACATCCCCTTCGTGGCGCACATCGTCCGCGAGTACATCGACATCATCCTGCTCGCCGCGGTCGTCGTCACGGTGGTGCCGATGGCGCTGACCTACTTCCGGAACGCGCGCAAGGCGAAGCGCGCGGAGGAAGCCGGGACGGGGACCGAACCGCTCCGCTGACCGGTCCGGTCCTACCGACGGACGGGAGGCGCGGTGCCAGCTGGCACCGCGCCTCCCGTCCGTTCGCCGCGTACGCCGAGCCTCGCTCGCACCCCGCAGCCCGCAGCCCGCAGCCCGCGGCGGACGCCGGGCCGCAGGCCGCGCGTCGCAGCCCGCGGATCGCCGCGTCAGGCGCCGAAGTACTCCCGCACGATCGGTGCGATCCCCCGGAAGGCCTTCGACCGGTGGCTCAGCGCGTTCTTCTCGTCACGGGTGAGCTCCGCCGAGGTCCGGTCGGCGTCGTCCGGCCGGAACACCGGGTCGTACCCGTGCCCGCCGTCCCCGATCGGCTCGGTCGTCACCTCGCCGTTCCACACCGCCTCGAACACGTGCTCCGTACCGTCGGGCGTCACGAACGCCGCAGCGCAGACGAAGGCCGCCGTGCGCTCGACCATGCCCTCGAGGTTCCGCAGCAGCAAGGCGATGTTGTCCGCGTCCACGCGGGTGCCGGCGTACCGGGCCGAGTGGATGCCGGGCGCACCGTCGAGGGCGTCCACCGCGATGCCGGAGTCGTCGGCGAGCGCGGGCAGTCCCGTGTGCGCGACGGCTGCGCGGGCCTTGATGAGGGCGTTCGCGGCGTAGGTGTCGCCGTCCTCGACCGGCTCAGGACCGTCGTACGCCTGCAGCTCCACGCCGCCGAGGGCATCGCCGAGGATCTCGCGGAGCTCGACGACCTTGCCCTGGTTGTGGGTCGCGAGGACGACGGTGCCGGAGGTCACGCCAGCCCCAGCGCGGTCTTCTGGATCGCGGCGAGGGACCGGTTGCCGGCCAGACCGAGGTCGAGCAGCGTGTTCAGCTCGTCGCGGTCGAACGGCGCGTGCTCCGCCGTGCCCTGCACCTCGATGAACGTGCCCGACCCGGTCGTGACGATGTTCATGTCGGTGTCGGCCGCCGAGTCCTCGGTGTAGGCCAGGTCGAGCATCGGCTCACCCTTGACGATGCCGACCGAGATCGCCTGCACGCTGTCGGTGAGCGGGGTCGCCTTCTTCGCGATGAAGCCCTTGTCGCGGCCCCACTCGATCGCGTCGGCCATCGCCACGTACGCGCCCGTGATCGACGCCGTGCGGGTGCCGCCGTCGGCCTGCAGGACGTCGCAGTCGATGACGAGGGTGTTCTCGCCGAGCGCCTTGGTGTCCACCACGGCGCGGAGCGACCGGCCGATCAAGCGGGAGATCTCGTGCGTGCGACCGCCGACCTTGCCCTTGATCGACTCGCGCTGCATGCGCTCGTTCGTGGACCGGGGCAGCATCGAGTACTCGGCGGTGACCCACCCGGTGCCCTTGCCGGCGAGCCAGCGTGGGACGCCGTTCGTGAACGACGCGGTGCAGAGCACCTTGGTGTTGCCGAACGAGATGAGCGCGCTGCCCTCGGCCTGCGTGCTCCACCCCCGCTCGATCGTGACGGGACGGTGGTCGGTCGCGGTGCGGCCGTCGGTGCGGAGCGTGTCGCTCATGGGGTCCTTTCGATGCGGGGCAGCGTGATGGCCCCGGTCTGGAGGTGGCCGACGCTGGAGACCTCGGGGCCGAGGAAGCGTCGGGCGAGTCGGATGAAACCGTTCTTGTCGTCGCCGGTCGCCTCGAACGCGTAGGTCGGCGGTTCGGGGGCGGTGCGTTCGAGTCCGTGCTCGACGAGGCGCCGGTACACGTCGTTCGCGGTCTCCTCGGCGCTGGAGACGAGGGTGACGTCCGGGCCCATCACGTACTGGACGGCTGCGGACATGAGCGGGTAGTGGGTGCAGCCGAGCACCAGGGTGTCGACGTCGGCTGCGCGCACCGGCGCCAGGTACTGCTCGGCGACGGTGCGGAGCTCCGGCGAGGAGGTGTCGCCGGCCTCGACGAACTCGACGAAGCGCGGGCACGCCGCGAGGGTCAGGGTGACGTCCGACGCCACCGCGAAGGCGTCCTCGTACGAGCGGGACGCGATCGTGCCGACCGTGCCGATCACGCCGATGCGGCCCGTGCGCGTCTGCTTCACGGCGGCGCGGGCGGCCGGCTGGATGACCTCGACGACGGGGATGCCGTACGCCTGCTCGTACCGTTCCCGGGCGTCCCGGAGCACCGCACTCGAGGCGGTGTTGCACGCGATCACGAGGGCCTTGACCCCCTGCTCGACGAGGTCGTCCATCACCTCGAGCGCGTACCGGCGGACGTCGGCGATGGGCTTCGGGCCGTACGGCGAGTGCAGGGTGTCCCCGACGTACCGGATGCTCTCCCGCGGCAGCTGGTCGATGATCGCGCGGGCCACCGTGAGTCCGCCGACCCCGCTGTCGAAGACTCCGATCGGTGCATCCGTCACGCCCCCAAGCGTACCGACGCCCGCCGCCCGTGGCGTCCGCCCGTGCGGGTGCGGGTGCGTGCCGGTGCTGGCTGGTAGCAGCCCTCTGTGGGCACGTCCGTCCGCGAGCGGGCGGAACCCGTCGCGCCCAGCCCCTCGACCCAGCCGATTCCGCCCGCTCGCGGCAGGTGGGTCCACGCCGACCAGCTTGGAGACGCGACCCGGTCCCTGGGAGTGACGCCGCGCCTCCAGTCCGTCATCGTGGCCGCGAGCGGGCGGAACCCGTGCCGCTCGCCCCGGCCAGCCAGCCGATTCCGCCCGCTCGCGTCAGGGGTCCGCGCCGACCAGCCACCCGCTCGCGAGCGGGCGGAACCCGTGCCGCCCAGCTCCGCGATCCAGCCGATTCCGCCCGCTCGGACGCGTCGTGTCCCCGGCGACCGCCTGGAGGGGCGACCCAGCCCTAGGAGTGGCGCCGCGCCTCCAGTCCGTCATGGTGGCCGCGAGCGGGCGAAACCCGTCCCGCTCGGCTCCGTCTGCCGACCGATTCCGCCCGCTCGCGTCAAGGGGGTCGGCGCCGACCGCCTGGAGGCGCGACCCGGGCCCGAAAGCAGCGCCACGCCTCCAGTCCGTCACCGTGGCCGCGAGCGGGCGAAACCGGATGCACCCGGGCCGAGCAAGGGACCAGATCCGCCCGCTCGGCGCCGTCCGGCGCCGCCCGTCCCGCAGTGCTCGACGCCCATCGCACCGAGCGAACGGAATCTGTCGCCCACGGCGCGTCCGCGCGGCCGATTCCGCCCGCTCGCGTCAGGTGAGGTTCGTCGCGACCGCCTGGAGGCACGGGGCGGCCACAGGAGTGGGCGCGGCTCCTCCAGGCGGTCGCCTCCAGCGCCCCCGTGCCCGAGCGGGCGAAAACGGGGAAGCACGGGCCGTGCGCGCAGCAGGAATCGCCCGCTCGCGAAGCGACGACGCCCAGCCCGCACCCGCACGCACGCACGCACGCACGCAACCACCCACCCACAACACCCGCCCCCGCACCCACCCACAACACCCGCACCCACCCACAAAACCCGCACCCGCGCCCGCCCGCCCGCGCACCGCACCCCACCGCAATCCGCACCCCGGCACCGCCGCGACAGTAGTGTCGGAGAGGTGACCAGCGCGCTCCTCACGGACCAGTACGAACTGACCATGGTCGACGCCGCACTCAAGGACGGCACCGCCGACCGCCGGTGCGTCTTCGAGGTCTTCGCCCGGCGGCTCCCCGACGGCCGCCGCTACGGGGTGGCCGCCGGCCTCGGCCGGTTCCTCACGGCCCTCACGGACTTCCGCTTCGGCGACGAGGAGATCGGCTTCCTCCGGGACCGCGACGTCATCGACGCCGGGACGGCCGCCTACCTGGCCGACTACCGCTTCACCGGCGACGTCCGCGCCTACCGCGAGGGCGAGGTCTTCTTCCCGAACTCCCCCGTGCTCCAGATCGAGGGCACCTTCGCCGAAGCCGTCGTCCTCGAGACCCTCGCACTGAGCATCTTCAACGCCGACTCCGCCATCGCGAGCGCCGCTGCGCGCATGGTCTCGGCGGCGGACAAGCGCCCGCTCGCCGAGATGGGATCGCGCCGCACGGGCGAGTGGAACGCGGTGGCCGCCGCACGGGCGGCGTACATCGCCGGCTTCGGCGCGACGAGCAACCTCGAGGCCGGCCGCACCTGGGGCATCCCGACGATGGGGACCGCCGCGCACGCCTTCACGCTGCTGCACGACTCGGAGGAGGCGGCGTTCCGGTCGCAGCTCGACGCGCTCGGCACGGGCACCACGTTGCTCGTCGACACGTACGACATCGAGGCCGCGGTGGACACCGCCGTGCGTCTGACGGACGGCAGGCTCGGCGCCGTCCGCATCGACTCCGGTGACCTGCCGTCGGTCGTGGCGAGCGTGCGGGCGCAGCTCGACCGGCTCGGTGCGACCGGCACCAAGATCACGGTGACGAACGACCTCGACGAGTACACGATCGCGGCACTGCGGGCGGCGCCGGTCGACTCCTACGGCGTCGGCACGAGCGTGGTCTCGGGCTCGGGGCACCCCGCCGCCGGCATGGTCTTCAAGCTCGTCGCGCACAAGGAGGACGGCGGCGACTGGGTCCCGGTCGCGAAGAAGTCGGCCGACAAGGCGTCGCTGGGCGGGCGGAAGGAAGCCGGCCGTCGGCTCCGGAACGGCATCGCGACGGCCGAGGTGGTCCTCACCACCGGTCAGGTCGGCCCGGACGAGCGTCCCCTGCTCGTCCCGGTGGTGTCGAACGGCGAGGTCGATCCGGCGTTCCTCGGGGCGCACGGCGTCGAGGCCGCTCGCGCACACCACAAGCTCGCGAAGGCGGAGTTGCCGGCGGACGCGGCGCGCATCGGCCGCGGAGACCCCGCGATCCCGACGCTGGTCATCTGACCCGGGTCACTCGGCCTTCATCTTCTCGTAGATCGCCTTGCAGTCTGGGCACACCGGGAACTTCTCGGGGTCACGACCGGGGATCCACTTCTTGCCGCACAGCGCCTTCACGGGCTTGCCGGTGAGGGCGGACTGCAGGATCTTGTCCTTCTTGACGTAGTGCGAGAACCGCTCGTGGTCGCCGGGCTCGATCGCTTCCTCTTCGAGGAGCTTCTCGAGCTCGCGGTCCATCACGTCGAGGCCGCCACCGGGTTCCGTCATGCTCATGGGTCCAGGGTACGACGATGCGGCGTGCGCCGCGACGGCCTGGAGGCGCGGGACGGGGCCGCCACGCGCCTCCGGGCCTTCTGCGGTGGCGCCCGGTGCGCGCGCCTCGCGGCGGTCGGGTCGGGTCGCGTCAGTTGCGCTGTGCCGCCGCCAGCAGGTCCGGTCCGTGCCGGTCGAACAGCCGACCGCCGACGACCACGCCCGCAGCGAGCACCACGACTCCCACCAGCACGCCGATGACCAGCGTCAGGACGTTCCACGGCTCGGGTCCGTCCGTGAACGCGAGGACGGCGAGCCACGCGGCCGGCACCGAGCAGACCAGGATCCCGAGGACCATCACGGACTGCGCGACCGACGCCAGCGCACCGGCGGCCTGCGGCTGCTGGAACGGGTGGTCGCCCGGGCGGACGGTCGGGTACGGCAGGAGCACGGACACCACGCTGGACAGGCCGAGCCCGGACAACAGCGCACTCGCACTGACGCCGATCAGCAACGGGAACGCCGTCGAGTCGCCGAACAACCACGCGGACAGCCACGACCCGAGGACGATCGCGGGCACGCCGACGGCGAGCACCGGCACGAGGCGGCCCAGACGGTCGCTCCAGCCCGGAGCTCCCGAGGCGACGTGCAGCCACACGGCGGTGTTGTCGTACGAGACGTCGTTGTGCGGCAGGAACCCGGCGATGAGCGCCATCAGCGGCAGCGGCACCAGGGCCGTCCAGTGCCACGGGACGCCGGCGACGCCGAGCGGGATGACGACCACGGGGACGAACACGATGATGAGGTACGACGCGCGGTACCGCGGGTCCCGCACCCAGTAGGTGAGGGCCCGGGCCGCGACGGCGCCGACCGGGGTGGACCCGAGCCGGTCGAACCAGCCGAGCCCGCGGTACCGGCGAGCGGTGGCACGACCGTCCACGCTCTCGAGCGCACGCCCGACGACCGCCCACCACGCCCAGCCGAGCAGCGCCACCACCACGACCGCGATCAGCAGCTTCACGATGCCCTCGCCGACCAGCCCTGCGGCCACGTCGGCGGGGACCGCCCACGCCGCACCCCACGGGGTCCAACCGGCGACGTCCGCGATGCGCTGCATCTCGGCGCCGGAGGGGTCGAGCCAGTCGACACGGAGCAGCAGCGACAGCGTCGGGATGCCGAGCACCACGATCACCAGGGCGACGAGCCAGCCGGCGTCCCGGGACCGGTGCGGCCCGATCAACGCCGCGCCGACCGCGCAACCGACCCGGATGAGCAGCGCGCAGGTGGCGAGGGCGAGGAGTCCGCCGACCACACCGAGCACCCCGGAGCCCGCGCCACGCATCCACGCGACGGACTGCGCCACGGCCACGATCGCGACCGCGACCACGGGGACCCCGACGAGTCCGGCGACACCGAGACCCACCGCCAGGTCACGGCGGTCGATCCCGAACACGGTGAAGCGGCGCGGGTCGAACTGGTCGCTGCGCCCGACGACGAGCGGGACCACCGTGAAGGCGAAGGCGATGAGGGTGCCGACCGGCACGATGACCGCACGCGCGACGTCGGGCGTCGCGGCACGGAGGCCCACGACCTCGATCGCGACGAACACCGCGGCGACCAGACCGGCGAGGCTGCCGAGCACGACGAGCACGGACCGGCGGGCGCTGCCGCGGACCTCGCCCGCGAGCAGGTCGGCCCTCAGCCGGAGAAGCTGTGCAACCATTCCATGCTCTCTGCCACGACGCGGCCGCCCGCGAGTTCGACGAACTTGTCCTCGAGGCTCTTGCGCCCGCGGACCTGCGCCATCGTGCCGGAGGCGAGGACCCGCCCGCCGACGATGATGGCGACGGAGTCACAGGTGCGCTGCACGAGCTCCATCGAGTGGCTGGAGAGCACCACCGTGCCGCCCCCGCGCGTGTAGCGACGGAGGATCTCGGTGATGGTCGCGGCGCTCACCGGGTCGACCGACTCGAACGGCTCGTCGAGCACGAGCACCCGCGGCGAGTGGATGAGCGTCGCTGCGAGGGCGATCTTCTTCGCCATGCCGACGGAGTAGTCCGCGACCTGGCGACCGAGCGCCTCGCCGAGACCGAACGCCTCGGCGAGGTCGGCGCTGCGCTTCCGCGCGGTGGCACCGTCGAGCCCGCGGAGGGTCGCCGAGTAGTAGAGCAGCTGCGCGCCGGTGAGGCGGTCGAACAGCCGGAGGCGGTCGGGCAGGACACCGAGGTCGCGCTTCGCGGCGGTCGGGTCTGCCCAGACGTCGTGGTCGAGCACGGTGACCGAGCCCGCGTCGGGGCGGAGCAGGCCGGTCACGATCGAGAGGGTCGTCGTCTTGCCGGCGCCGTTCGGTCCGACGACGCCGAAGATCGAACCCTGCCGGATCTCGAGGTCGACCTCGTCGACGGCGAGGGTCTGGCCGTAGCGCTTGACGAGCCCGCTCGCTCGCAGCACGACGGGCTGCTGCGGCTGCTTCTGGCCGGGCGCGGGGCGCTTCGTGCCGGTCGGGCGCTTCTTCGTCGCCTTGGGCGCGTCGGCGGCGGTCGTGCTGGTCGTGTCCGCGCTGGTCGTGTCCGCGTTGGCCTTGGTGGTCGCGCTGGGCCTGCTGGTCTCGTCCGTCCCGGCCGCGGTCGTCCCGGCCGCGGTCGGCCCGGCCGTGTCCGTCCCGGCCACGGTCGTCCCGGCTGCGCCCGTCCCGGTGCTTCCGGGAGGCACGGTGCCGGCCGTCGAGGCCGTCTGCGTCGGCCGGGTGGCGCGTCCCTTGCCGCCGCGCGGCTTGGCCGGGCGGCGGCCCGTGGTCGTCGACGCCGTCGACGCGGCGGCGGGCCGAGCCGCGGTCGGCGCTGCGCCGTCCCGAGCGTCGGTGCTCGTCCCGGTGTCCGTGTCCGTTCCGGTGTCCGTGTCCGTGACCGTCGTGTCGTCGGTCATCGCGTCCTCATCGGAGGCGTCGCGCGCATCCCCGTCCCCCATGTCGTCATCAGCGGTTCCCTGCACCGCGGTGGCGTCGTCCTGCTCGGCGTCGGTGTCCTCCGCCTCGGTCAGCCAGGCAGCGTCCGACGTGCTGTACACGTCCTCGTCATCCGTTGCTCCTGCTGCCACGGCCCAACCGTACCAACGCTGTCCGCACAGTGGCGGACCGCCCGTCGCAGTGTCACGAATTGAGCACGAAGCGGTCGAGGGCGTACCCCGACGGGGGGACGTTCCGTATCATTCACCAGGGCACGACGAAGTGTTCACCACTTGGAAACCTGCTCGTACGGCCGTTTCCGTGTCGCCCTTCCCTGCGAAAGACCGCAGAGACAGCGTGCTTCACGGGCAATCCGGACGTTCTGCGAGCAGACTCGACCAGGCCCGCCCGTGCCCGATGGCGCGCGGGCGGACACCAGAAGGGACCAGCATGACCACGCAGATCGTGATCCTCGCAGCGGGGATGGGCAGCCGGCTCGGCCGCAGCCTGCCGAAGCCGCTGACCGAACTCAGCGACGGCCGCACCATCATGCAGCAGCAGTTCGACAACATCCGCGCCGCGTTCGGCTCGAGCGCCCGCGTGACGATCGTCGTCGGCTACAAGTCGGAGTACATCGTCGAGGCCTTCCCCGAGGCGAACTTCGTCTACAACGAGTCCTACGACTCCACGAACACCTCGAAGAGCCTGCTCCGTGCGCTGAAAGCGACGGGCAAGGGCGGCGTGCTCTGGATGAACGGCGACGTCGTCTTCGACCCGCGGGCCCTGGTGCGCGCGGCCGACATGATCGACGAGGACCGCTCGTTCGTCAGCGTCAACACCGACAAGGTCTCCGACGAAGAGGTCAAGTACACCGTCGACGCCGAGGGCTTCATCCACAAGCTCTCGAAGCAGGTCGTCGGTGGCCTGGGCGAGGCAGTCGGCATCAACTACGTCTCCTCGCACGACAAGCAGGCGCTGATCCGTCAGCTCGGTCGCGTCGACGACCAGGAGTACTTCGAGGGCGGCATCGAGGCTGCCATCGCCGAGGACGGGCTACTCTGGAGCCCGATCGACATCTCCGACCTGTACGCCGTCGAGATCGACTTCGCCGAGGACCTCGAGCGCGCGAACAACCTGTTCGCCTGAGCCAGCATCAGGACCCCCTCGGCGGTTCCGTCCGAAGGGAAACCGTGACCACAGCGAGTGCGCCGACCGCGCCCGTGGCTGCCACCCCGATGGCGTCCAGGAGCGCGGTCCGGCGCTATCGTCATGCCCTCTGGCTGCTGACCGCCCGGGACCTCCGCGTCCGGTACTCGACCTCGGCGCTCGGGTACTTCTGGTCGATCCTCGACCCGCTCGTGATGTCGGCCATCTACTGGTTCGTCTTCACACAGGTGTTCCACCGCGGCAAGGTGGGCGAGGAGCCGTACATCGTGTTCCTCCTGTCCGCGCTGCTGCCGTGGATGTGGTTCACCGGCGCGGTGTCGGACTCCACACGGGCGTTCGTCAGTGAGACGAAGCTCATCCGCTCGACGACGATCCCGCGGAGCATCTGGGTCGCGCGGGTCGATGCATCCAAAGGGATCGAGTTCCTGCTGAGCCTGCCGGTGCTGGCCGTGTTCGCGATCTCCACCGGCGCCCGACTGCACTGGGAGATCGCGCTCTACCCGCTCGCCATCGTCCTGCAGTGCGGTCTGGTCTACGGCATCGGGCTCATCGTCGCGCCGCTCGTCGTGTTCTTCCGTGACCTCGAGCGCGCCGTGAAGCTCGTCCTGCGGTTCCTCTTCTACGCATCGCCGATCATCTACAGCACGCAGGCGTTGCCCGACAAGCTGCACGACCTGGCGGCGTTCAACCCCCTGAGCGGCATCTTCGGCATCTACCGCTCGGCGTTCTTCCCCTCGCAGCTCGATTGGTTCGAGGTCGCCGTGTCCGTCGTCGTGACCGTGGTCGTCCTGGTGATCGGTACGGTCGTGTTCCGCCGCAGCGAGCACCGTGTCCTGAAGGAGCTGTGATGACGGCCACCGAGCAGACCGGGCGCACCGCGACCGTCGCCCCCGTGATCTCGGTGCGTGACGCCGGCATCCGGTTCAAGCGCAACCGACGTGCCAGCCGGAGCTTCAAGGACCTCTTCGCGGGCAGCAACCGCCGGAAGCGTGCCGACGAGTTCTGGGCGCTGCGGGGCGTCACCTTCGACGTCCGTCCGGGCGAGGCGATCGGTGTCGTCGGCCGGAACGGGCAGGGCAAGTCGACGCTGCTCAAGCTCGTCGCCCAGGTCATGCTCCCCGACGAGGGCCGGGTCCACGTCGGCGCCGGCGTGGCGCCCCTGATCGAGATCACCGGCGGGTTCGTCGGCGACCTGTCCGTGCGCGACAACGTCTACCTGACCGCCGGCCTGCACGGCATGTCGCGCGCCGAGATCCGCGATGCCTTCGACGAGATCATCGACTTCGCCGAGATCGGCGACTTCGTCGACACCCCGTACAAGCACCTGTCGAGCGGCATGAAGGTCCGCATCGCGTTCGCGGTGATCTCGCGGCTCGACGAACCGGTCATCCTCGTGGACGAGGTGCTCGCGGTCGGCGACAAGGCGTTCCGCGAGAAGTGCTACAAGCGGATCGAGGAGCTCCTCGCCGGTGGCCGGACGCTCTTCTTCGTGTCGCACAGCGACAAGGACCTCCGACGGTTCTGTGATCGTGGGCTCTACCTCGACAAGGGGCTCCTGCAGCTCGACGGCACGATCGAGGAAGCGCTCGCCCGCTACTCGGCCGACTACGGCGTCTGACGGGCGCACTCCCCCTCCACAACCCGACTCCCCCGGGGCCCTCTCCACAGCCGACGCCCCACGAGCCGACCCCGACCCCCGAACGTCGGACCCTCCCCCTACCGTGACGGCATGCACCACCCGACACCGGCCTACGCAGTCCCGTTCACGATCGACCGTTCCCTCGCTCCGCGCCGCTACGACCTGGTGAACTCCGGTGACGAGCCGGTCGACGGGCTCACCCTCACCCACCTCGGCAACGGGTACTGCCCGCCGCTCGGGGTCCGTCGGCTCGAGCCCGGCCGCGGCCTCTCGATCGCCGTCTTCGGGGCTGATCCGGAGGACACCGGCGTCGT